>CAKVLS010000004.1 GCA_934757865.1 uncultured Clostridia bacterium
GAAGCCCGTGAGTTAGGCGACCTTAGCGAAAACGCCGAGTACCGTGCCGCAAGAAGAGAAAAAGGTCAAAACGAAAGACGAATTGAGTTTTTGCGTGCGATGATCAAGACCGCCAAAATTATTGACCCATCAAGCAAACCTGACGAAATAGGTATGTTTGACAAAGTTGACATTTATTTTGAGGACGATGACGAAGTTGAGACTTTTGAACTTTCGACCACAATGCGTACTGACGCCGGCAAAAATATCGTCAGCAAAGAATCCCCATTTGGCAGAGCTATCATGGGCAAAAAAGTTGGAGATAGAATACTTATAAAAGTTAATCCCGAGTACAGCTACTATATCGTAATCAAAGCTATCAAAAAGTGCTATGAAGACGATGTAGATGTACCTCTAAGCTAAAAAATAAATTAAAAAAAGTCCTAGTTTCCTAGGGCTTTTTTTGTTATCAAAAATTATAATTTTATTATAGATTATTATTTAGATTTAGCCATATTTTGAGTGCGAGTAAAGAACAATAATCTCGTCAAACTAGCCGCAAAATAATACGCATTTATCTATATAACAAATGCATATATCCTCTAAAAAATGAAACATTTTATGCCAATTTTCATGTAAAAATTAAGCAAAATGAGGTTTTTTGTGTATTTTGTTTACTTTTTGGGGCTTATATGTTAACATATATACACATATATTATATAGATAAATGTGTATCTATTTTTTGAGGAGGATAATATGGATAACAATTTTATCGTAGAAAAAGGCGTTCTAAAAGCCTATCTCGGTAGTCCTAAAATATCAGGCGATTTTGTTTTGCCTGAGGGAATAAAAGTTATTAGTGGTGACTTTCTTCAAGAAAATCTAACTAGCCCTATTAACATTATTTTTCCATCTACATTTGAAACTTTTGAAGAGGGGGCATTTTCTAAGGCAATAGTTAACTGCTATGACTTTTCTAAATGCGATATCAAAGACATCTCTAATCTTCCTTTTGGAAGCATTAACAAAATAATTTTACCAAACACCCTAGAAACTTTGGCAGTTAAAGATAGCGATAACTACGGCTATGTTGTTAACTTTGAGCAAATAATCATCGCTCATGACGGCACACAAGACATGCCTTTTGACTTCTCTGCCTGCAAAAATCTTAAAAAAATTAGCTTTGCTAAGATGAACAAAAATGCCACAATAGAAAAGTTCGTTTTGCCAAGTTGCACACTAGAGTTTAATCAAGGCGGACTATCTATCAAAGAGTTCGTCTTTGGCGAAAATTGTGAAATCGAAAAACTAACACTTACCTCTACCATAGATGGTCTAGTTGTACCTAAGAGTGTAAAGGAATTTAACGCTCCAGCTCTTAAATACTTATTCTTAGAGGGTAAGTTACAAGATATCCCTACTCTTAATGTTGGCGGACCTTGTGTTGTCGAAGATGTAACAAGCGTAGAGTTTGTTGACAAGTCAAGCGAAGGCGTAAGATATTATAAGACCAACAAAGGCATAGTTATTACTTACCTTGATAACAATATTGCCAAGTTTGACGAAGTTCCAAGCGAGTACGATGGTCAAAAAGTCATTGCCCTAGCCGTGCTTGACCCATTTGCACAATTTGAGAGTGCTGCTGATAAGCTAACAAGTATCAAAGCAAAAGTTATCTATCAAACTAATAATAGCAAGAAAAAAGTTGATGACTTATACAATAAATACTCAAAAGATATGAACGCCGGAAATTGTCTTAGCCCTGAGTATGATGTTTATGCTAACGAAAGCACCCTAAATCGTATACATAAAGTAAAGAAAAAATTAAAAAGATACAACCGAATTGATGATATCCCTACTTGGGCTAAATGGGTAATCCCTGGAATTCCATTTTTTATCATCTTTACACTAGTTGGAGTTCTTGCTGAAAGTAAAATAATTAACTTAAATGATGCATTTGACAAATTTGGCACATTTATTATGATTGGAGCTTTTGCGCTATACTTTATATTAGTGTGGTTATTGTTCCGCCACTATGGAGACAGAAAAGAAAATCTTTTAAGAGAAAGTGTATATCCAACAATTATAACTGATGACTCTCCTAGGCCAAAAATCACTGAGATATGCAACATTGTTGATGAGCCTTATAAGCTAAAAGCTATCTTCTACCTAGACAAAAAGTTAAAAGAAAAAGCTCAACAATTGATCAAAGACGCTAAGTTCTCTGCCGAACTTCGTGCTATGTTTGAGAATGCTCTATACGGCACTCCTGAAGAAAGAAGAGAAAAAGCTCGTAAAGAAAGAATTGAAGAATCTCTAAAAGAGATAGCCAACGCAGCTAAAAATGAGTCCTACAATGTATATGACAAAAACGGCAACGAAATAATGAAGATAGATAAAAAGTAGTTAAGCAATTTACAAAATATATAGCAACACGCAAATAAAACTAAATGCTTGATATCCCAAAAACTTGCATGACTACAAAAATATACAATCTTACTATCATAAGTCATAGTTATAATGATAAAAAATTATATAGTTATATTGTGTTGTTAAAAATAGTACTTATAAAAAAAATACAACCAACAGTTGGTTGTATTTTTTTATATTTTTTATTTTTGCTACTTTTTTATTATTGCTACAAAGGCTTTACTTGCAATATTCTATCTTCGCTATTTACTTACAATCTTTTATTTTTTCCCATGGGAAGTCTGGATTACCAAAATGACCATAACATGCAGTTTGTTTGAAGATAGGTTTTAGAAGGTCAAGCTCTTTTATCATATTATCTACAGATAAGTCAAAGTTCCTCTTAACAAAGTCATAGATTTCGCTTTCTGCGACTTTGTTAGTCCCAAAGGTTTCTATCTCAATAGATAGTGGGTACTCGATACCTATACCAAAGCTAAGCCCTACTTCGCATCTATCCGCAAGGTTGTGAGCAACGATATTTTTGGCGATATATCTTGCATAATAAGCGCCGCTTCTATCAACCTTAGTTGCGTTTTTTGAGCTAAAACATCCACCTCCAACTCTACCTACTCCGCCATAGGTATCAACGACAATTTTTCTGCCCACACAACCACTGTCGCCGAAGCTCCCCCAAATAGTAAACTTGCCACTTGGGTTGACAATCAACTCATAATTTGATTTGTCTAGGGCATAATTTTCTAGTACTTTATCTACTACATTTTCTTTGATGGCTTTTTTGATATACTCATTATCTATGCTCTCGCTATGCGATACAGACATAAGCACTGTCACAAGTTTTACAGGTTTTTCATTTTCGTACGCTATAGAGACTTGGCTCTTGGCATCGGCAAAAAATAGGTCGCCAGTTTTTCTAAACTTTTCGTACTCACGCATTAGGCTGTGAGCAATACTTATAGGCATAGGCATGTAGTCCCAACTCTCGTTAGTTGCATACCCAAAGACTATACCTTGATCGTTGGCTTTTAGTTTTTCGCCATTAACTGCCCTATTTATTTCTGGTGATTGATAAGATATTTGCTTGATTATCCTAAAATCATTTTTGTAGCCGATATCCTTCAAAACCTTTTTAGCGATACCTTCATAGTCAACATTTGCCTTAGTTGTTTGCTCGCCATAAATCATAAGCAAGTCATCTTTTATGGCACACTCAACGGCCATCTGGCTATACTTGTCCTCACTTAGTGCACTATCCAAAAAACTATCTGCTATATAATCGCAGGTCTTGTCTGGGTGACCAATGTTTACGCTTTCGCTTGTCAAAATTCTCATAATATATTTATTCCCCTTTTTTGATTTTCCCATAAAGATAGTACAAAAAAAGTCCCATCAAAAGATGGGACTCTGTGATATTTTGCTTTTCCCATCATACAAGCTTTAGCACCTTGCAGTTTATCGCAGGTTGCTGTGTGGTCGTAAGGCTTGTCCCTCGCACACTCTTTATAGGTTATGAATCTATCTTAACACCAGAATATTATGTTGTCAAGTATCTTATTTGATATTTCTAAAAAAATGTTTTAGTTATATATTTTATTTTTTTTAGCAAAAATCAAAAGCTCTATCATCTAATATTTTGCGGCTCAAAAACTACTTTTTGCTGTCTTTGTTTGAAGCATTTGCTTTAGAGTTTCTATTAGTTTTTGCGGCAGGCTTTTTATCTGCACGAGACTTATTAGCACTTGCTTTCTCTTCGCTAGATTTCTTAGACTCTGTTTTTTTGGTTGGTTGTTTTTTTGTTTTAGTTTCTTTCTCTTTTGGGGTTTGAGTTTCTTTAATTTCCCTACTTTGAGGAGCTTGCTCTTCTTTTTCTAAACTTAGGTCATCAATATTGCCGTTTGACATATCGACTTTGACCTCACCACAAGTGCCCGCAAAACTTACTGCACTGTCTAATTTTTCCAAGCTCTCTTTTTCGTACTTTTCGTTAAGAAGAGCAATTTTTTTAGTGTTGTTTTCGATAACTTTTACAGTGATAAGAGGCACTAGACTTACAGCACCAAGGCCTACTACCATAGCTACAACAAACAAAACAATGCTATCAACAAAAATATTAACTCCGCCAAGAACAAGCAATACATATCCGGTAATTCTTGCAACCCAAATAGTAAGGTCTATATAAAAATCTCTTTTGAAATCTTTTCCAGTTTTTAGCTTGTCCAAATACTCACTGAATAGTGAAAGAAGGCATGCAACAAATGTAAGTACTAGCGACATAACGCTGATTAACACTCTGCTGCCAATAATTTTTTGATTATTGAATAGTGAGATAAAGAAGTAAATAACCTCAACCCAGATGGTAAGAAGTATAGAGATATATACTTGTCTTCTTTTTGCAAAGGCTTTTTGCTCTTCGGTCTTTTGTTTGCCAAGAAAAGTAGCTGACGGAATCAAAAGTCCCAACGCCAAAAAGCAAAGTAAAATCCACTTGCTTCCTAGTTCTCCTACTATAAATCTACTTGCGATAGAAATAGGTACAGGATTAGGTATAACAAGTAGTAGTATTAGTGCAAGCAAAAAGTTTAGCACCGAAAAAATCATTAGATTAAGTTTTGAGTTCATAATTCTCCTCTTTTTTTAGTGGTCTAGTCCGTAGTCACTAACAAATTGTAAAACTTTTGGTTTTAGGTCATTAAAAATTTGTCTATCAACGCTGTTGTCCACGCTATCAAAAAACGCATAAGCTTTTTTGTTTATTCTATCAATTATCTCGTCATCAAAAGGCTTTTCAAAAAGTTCTTTTGACCCGCCATGAATCATAACATAGATACCGTCTTTTTGGGCACGGATAGTATTGCAATAAGTGTAATTGAACATCTCGTTTGC
This sequence comes from uncultured Clostridia bacterium, assembly GCA_934757865.1. Classification (GTDB taxonomy): domain Bacteria; phylum Bacillota; class Clostridia; order Christensenellales; family UBA1242; genus CAKVLS01. Next base: position 5,293 of record CAKVLS010000004.1, read on the forward strand.
CGTTTCGCCCTCTATGATAGTTTTATCTTTTAGACTAAGCAAAAACGGCTCATAAATATATTTGATAAACTCGCTACTTGCAAATGAGTCTTCTGTAACAACGACATTGCCGTCACGCCTATCGTATACAAAATAATTGTCTGCAATACTTACATAACTCAAATCGTCAAATATAATAGAAAAATAAAATTTTATATTGGCTTTTTCTAGATAATCGTTAAAATCATCAAGACTAATTTTTTTCATTTTTGCACCTTTTTGATAAAAAGTCTTTTGGCATATACAAAGCTATAAGAATAATAGCTATAAGCAAAACTGCAAAGAAACTAATAAATGTAAAGCCCATAATATATAATCCCATAAAGTATGTATTGCCTGATGCTCCAACAAGTACTGGGCTTGTGTATCCGGCTACTATATGACATATACCGTAGTATAGTAAAAACGCAGCTGCTATAGACAAAACTGAAATTAAAATTTTCTTAAACATACTACACCTCCAAAGCTTTTTCAAAAGCGTAAGTAACAAAATTTTTAGCCTCGTCAAAATATCCAAGTCTCTCGCTAGCGGTTATACTTTTGTTATATTCGCAGCTTGTAAATCTCTTGATATTGTTAACAAGTTTCTTAGGTGTATAGATAAGTGGAGTATTTAATTTTTCTCCGCTCTCGCACAACTTGTTCCATAAACCTATCGAAAAGTTAGTGCAGTTTTTTGTAGGTCTCCAAGTATCATTTTGAGAGATATATTTTGCTATTATTTCTTGAGCATTTTCTTTAACTCCCATTGACACAGAATATCTACCATTGTACTTGTCGTGATACTTAATATAGTTGCTCTCCATATTGTACCAAACGCCAAAATGATCACTCACACACCATGTGCTAACTGTCACAATTTCGTTAGGTGCAAGAGTATACTCTCCTATCTTAACATCACTTGAAGAAACATTTTCAAATGACAAAAAACTATGTCCCAAATTCATTAGTCCAAATCTACTTTCGCCCGCTCCGTCATACGCATAAATTGTAACTATAATGTCATCGTCTGGACTAATTGTCGCAGTCAAACTTCCGCCCCCGCAAGCAGTCAAAAATAGTGTCACAAAACATACCATAAAACATAACAATAATCTTTTATATTTCATCTACTTTTCCCTTCCTTTTTAGAATAGTAAAACACTCTACTTCTGCCGTGTTAGAAAACATATCATAAGGTGTAATGCTGACTACATCGTAGGCATTATTTAGTGTTATAAGATCCCTTGCGAGAGTCGCAGGATTACATGATATATACACTATCTTATCAGGCTTCATATCTAATACTTTGTTTAAGACCGCTTGGTCGGCACCTTTTCTTGGTGGATCTAAAATAATAGATAATCCTTTATTTATAAGGCTTTTTGGAACTTTATCGAGCCCGACCACACAGTCGGAGTTAATATTCTGCATATTTTTTATATTATTTTGCATTTTTAATCTATCTGCATCAAGGCTAGCGGATTTTACTATCTCTATACCGACCGCTTGGTCTGCAACGCTAGCTGCGATAGCAGTCATAAGGCCTGCGCCACTATATGCATCAATGATGGTCTTAGAGCCTTTTAGCTCTTGTTCTACCCTTCTATATATGAGTTCTTTTATCTCGTTATTAACCTGCAAAAAACTCTCTGGAGAAATGGTATATTTAATGCTCTTGCCACTAAGCGTTACATACTCACTATCTATGTAATCAATGCCAAAAATTTTAGTAAATTCATGAGTCAAAATTAGTGAATTATTTTGGGTGTTTAGGTTGACAAAAAGCCCAAATATAAGGCCTTCTTTTTGTAGCATTTTTACTAGTGAATTTATATTAGGGATATTAGCCTTAGTGGCTACCAGTGTGATCAAAAATTTTTCATTAAGTTTACGAACAACAAGGTATCTAAGTAGACCTTTTTTAGTAAAATTTGAGTAGCCACTTAGGTGCTCATTTTTTACAAATTTTTGAACTATATTTGTAACCTTTTCTATACCCTCTTCTTCTAGATAGCAATAATTTATAGGCATCAATTTGTTATCAATATCGTGCATACATAGGTCGCAATTTTCGTTAAAAGCAAACACCATTTTGTTTCGATAATTTAGCGTTTTTGCAGTTACCAAATTGTCAAGTTTGATATCTAATTTTGAGATTTTATTTATAGTATTTTGGGTAACACGAGTTTTAATTTCGCTCTGAGCTTTTTCATTTATATGCATAAGATTGCAGCCACCGCATTTGCCGAAATATTGGCATATAGGTTGTACTCTATCTTGAGAAGTTTTTTCTATACTATTTACTCTACAAAAGCAAAAATTAGACTTTGTTTTTGTAACCTCAGCGTCAACTATTTCGCCAACAAGAGTGCCCGGCACAAAATAGACCTTGCCATCAAGTTTTGCAATTCCTTCACCATTATTACCATAGTCTATAATTTCTAATTTCAATTTTTTGCCTCATTATTCTATCAATATCTTACCACAATTAAGCTTCATAGTAAAACAAAAAAGACCTAAATAGGTCTTTAGATTTTTTCATATTTTATCATTGAGCAGTTGCCACATTGTAGCCAAATAATTTGTTTGTCCTTAGGGATACCATTAAAGTATGTATTAAGAGCATATAAAGTTGCGCTATGACCTACAACAATTACATTTTCGTTCTTGTCGTAGTGATTTTTTACTATAGTGTCAAAGGCTTCAAAATTCCTATCAATATACTTTTTGCAACTCTCAAAAAGGTCTGTGTCAAAAGCATAATTAAGGTAGTTGTCCATAAAAAGTTTTTCTTCTGGAGAGTCTTTTTTGTAGTCGAACTTTTTGCGCTCGGCAAGGCCTTCAAGAATAACGACTGGTACATGATATCTCTTTGCGACAATCTCAGCAGTTTGCACAGCACGCTTGCAAGGTGAAGAATATACAGCCTTGATATTCTCTTTGTCATAATATCTTATTGCGTTTTTTATTTGCCTTATGCCTTGCATCGAAAGTGGCGTATCTTCGCCAAGTATCTTAGGCTTAATATCACTACCATGTCTTATAAAACAAATTCTCATACTCTCTCCTAACTAATTATTCATCACTGCTACTTTTTGGGTCGTTATATGTATCAAGAAAACTTACATACTTTCCGTTAAGTTTATAACCAATTACCGTTTCTAAGTTTACTTTGTGTATGCTTCTAAAAATATTTATATCAACATTCGGGTTATCTTCACGAAGTTTTTTGATAAGTTCTTTCATTTCCTTACGCTTAGATGTCATCTCGCCCGTTTCAGTTTTCTCGGTAAGCTTGCACGCACATCTCAAAAATGTTAGCCCGTGATAATCTCTCCACTTAATAATATCTTCTTCTTTGACAAGATAAAGTGGTCTTATAAGTTCCATACCCTCGTGACTTGTGCTGCGAAGTTTTGGCATCATGGTCTTGTACTCCGAGCCATAAAACATACTAATAAGTATAGTTTCTATTGCATCGTCAAAGTGATGCCCAAGAGCAATTTTGTTGCACCCAAGAGACTTAGCATACTCGTACAAACAACCCCTACGCATCCTAGCACATAGGTAGCATGGAGAACTAGTTATATTTTCTACTGACTCAAAAATATCACTCTCAAAAATTTTGACAGGAATATTAAGCAGTTTGGCATTACTTTCGATAAGTTCTCTATTTACCTTATTATACCCTGGATCCATAACAATGAACTCAGCATCAAATGGAACATTCCAATGCTTTTTTAGTTCCTGAATACATTTTGCAAGTAGCATAGAATCTTTGCCACCAGAGATGCAAACGGCTATTTTGTCGCCTTTCTTTATCATATCATAGTCACTAACAGCCTTTACGAACTTACGCCAAATGCTACCACGAAATTTTTTTATTAAACTTCTTTCTACCTCTTCGTATTTTTCCATTACAAATCCTTAATAATTTCGCTTGCCATAGTTAGCCCCACAATAGGCGGAACGAATGCTATACTACCACAAACAGCCTTTCCATTGTACTCCGAATTAACTTTTTTTGCCTCTTCTCTGCTATAAACAACTTTTAGGTCCTTAACCCCACGCTTATTTAGTTCTCTACGCATTACTTTACATAGAGGACAAACAGAGGTCTTATAAATATCGCTAACCTCAAATCTTGTTGGGTCAAGTTTATTTCCTGCACCCATAGCACTGATTATTTTTTTGTTATTATTTTTTGCCCACTCAATAAGCAAAAGTTTGTTAGTAACTCTATCAATGCAGTCTGCTATATAATCTACATTAGTAAGGTCTATTGTATCCATAGTATTCTCGTCAAAAAACATATTAAAAGTGTCAACCTTGCAGTCCTTGTTTATGTCCAAAATACGCTCTTTCATAACCTCAACTTTTGGTCTACCGATGCTTGAGTTAAGGGCGATAATTTGCCTATTGATATTGCTCTCAGCAACTACATCGCCGTCAACAAGTATAATATGCCCAACCCCAGTACGAGCTAGCGCCTCACAAACATATCCACCAACACCACCAACGCCAAAAATAAGGACGCATTTATTCTTCAAGCTATTTATTTTTTCGCTACCAAGAAGTAGCTCTGTTCTCTCAAATATTCCCATACAAAAATAATATCACAAAGACCTATTATTTACAACAAAAAATAAAAGCTAGTAACTAAAAATTTAGTTGCAAGCTTTTATAAATGTCTTTATTCTCTCATATCTATTATGTCTTTACCATTTAGTCTAAGATCTTGTGGCAAAAGCTCAAAATAGCAGTTGTTTAATTTGTACCTTCTTATTCTAAATACTTTGCCGCTCTCTTGGGTGTATGTTAAGCCGTCCTTATAATGGCACTCCCTGCAGTCGCCCCCAAAGTTTACCTTGTATGGACAATGACACAAAGTCATAAGCGTAGGCACTCCGCCATACATATTCTCGCTATTTTCTACTAAGTTAAACTCAATAGATGACATTATCTTAGTTATGCCAAAGTTATTTAGGAACTTTTTGGCAAATGCATTTGTAACATTCATGCCTGTGCCAGCGATGATGTTTGAAGAGGCTATATTTAGCTCTTTTGCAAGTGCAATGCCGTAGATATTATTGATAACTACGCCGTCAAAGTTAACGCTAGTATATAACTTGCGTATAACCTCAATATCTTTTTTGTTTGCGACATTAGGAAGATTTAAGTATAATTTAGCCTTTACCTTATCTCTTAAACTCAAAGCCGACTTGATATCGTTATATTCGAGTGGCGAGTAAATAATATCTGTTTTTAGAATAGTCTCTACTTTTTCGTTGATTATAGCAAGAGATAGTTTTTCAGTTTTGGCCTTAGTTTGTTTACCTAATATAAAGGCTTCATCGCCTAGATATTTTACCTCTTGAAGACTTTTATTATATGCATCTAAAATATTTTCTTTTAGCTTTTCGCAAGCTTTTCTTCTCATCTCATTAAGGACGGACTTAGGCATAAATATATCGTCTAAATCTGCGGTAAAACAATCTAATGTAAACTCCGTATCATTTAGTTTAGATATTTGCTCTTTTGCGGAGTCTAGGGTTAGCGGAGAGGTTCTTGCTTTGTCCACAATGCTTTCACTAAATACTTGCGCAGTAATGCCGTTATATTCAAAAACTAAGCTAGCCCTATCACCTATTTTAGCTCTAAAAGTTGCGTTTACTTTTAACTTACTTTGAGCACTTATTAGCTTGTCCTCAAAGACTTTGTCAACCGTCAAATAAACATCATCATTTGGGCTTGGTTTAGCAGTCGAGATAATTCCGTAGATATCTTCGCCGAGCTTTTTGACATTGCCTATCCCTAGACCTATTTCTTGCCTTCCTACGCATTTGATACCCTCATTTTGGACAAGCTCGTGACTTGACTTTATAACTATTTCATTTAGGTTTTTGAAAGGCTTGACAGATAGGACTTTACCTATCTGTACACCTCTATGATTTTGGTATAGAGGGTTAATAATGTTAGGGTCTTTTTCGGTAAGATAAAGGCCGTCATTGTACTCTCCTCTATAAAAAACTTTCTTAAAATTTTGAATACTATTTTTGGTATCAAAATCTTTGTTATCTAGAATATAGTCGACAGCCTTCCTATACTCGCTAGTAACTGCTGCTACATACCCCGAACGCCTCATTCTGCCCTCTATTTTTAGGCTAGCTACGCCGGCGCTCACAAGCTCTTGCAACTTATCAATAAGGCACAAATCCCTTGGAGAAAGCAAATAACCGGCTTTTAGAGGCTCGTCATTTATTTTACTTCTATATTTTAGTCTACATAGCTGTAAGCACCTACCACGGTTGCCGCTTTCGTTGTGCATAAGACTACTCATATAACATTGTCCAGAAAAAGCCACGCAAAGTGCCCCTTGAACAAAATATTCTATCTCAAGATTGGTATTATTTGAGATGTCTTTTATGTCATCAAGCGTTGCTTCTCTAGATAGCACAACTCTTCTAAATCCTAGCTCTTCAAGGACTTTTGCCCCTTGCAAATTGTGCACGCCAAGTTGCGTGCTAGAATGTAAAACTATGCCGTCAAAATACTTTTTGAGTATGTACGCAACACCTAAGTCTTGTACAAGATAAGCGTCAACTTTTGCATCTATAGAGGCTTTGACCATCTTCAAAAATTCGTCGATTTCGCTATCTTTTACAAGAGTGTTGACAGTAAGATAAACTTTAACGCCCATTAGGTGGCAATAGCTTACAACATCTTTTATATTGCTCTCATCAAAGTTGCCAGCCTTGTTTCGTGCGTTAAAATTTTGCATACCAAGATATACAGCATCTGCACCATTATTTACCGCTATTTTTAGATTTTCTAAGTTGCCAGCCGGAGCTAAAACTTCTACTTTATTTTTCATCTTCTAATTGCTCTTTTATAAACTCTTTAATTTCATCTTTCCACTCGCTATGAAGCCCGTGGTATATCATAGCTTTTATATACCCTTGCTTACTACCTAGGTCATATCTAGGGGCTTTAAGCGTAACTGCCAAAAAGTCATTTAATGCATCAGTTAGTCTATACTCGCCCGACACCAAAGGTATATTTTCTAGCCTTGCAAAAATATCGCCTTTAAGGATTGCTCTACCAACAAAATATCTTCTTGAAGGCAGGTCATCTATGCTTGGCTTTTCTTTTATGCCGGTACACTCCATAAGGCTACCATCTACTTCTCTACCAACCATAACGCCATACTTAGTTATATCGTCAGTGTCGCATATTTTAACGCCCAAAATATCTTTTGGTGTTTCTTCATACACATCTTTTAGCTCTTTTAGAGCTCCGCCGACAAAATAGTCATCACCAAACATTACAGCGATATCTTCACCGCACGCAAAGTCCTTGGCAACAAGCAAAGCCCCGCCAGTGCCTTTTTTCTCGCCTTGATACTCAAAAGTTATGTTCATATCTTCAAAGTCTTGTTTGCCGATTAAATTATCAAAAAACTCGTCTTTTTCGAAGTACTTTTTCATCATATCTTTTCTTCTGTTGATGATAATAAGCACATCGTTTATGCCAGCATCTTTACACTCTTTTAGCAAGTACTCAAGCACTGGTCTATTGATGATAGGTAGCATTTCCTTAGGAAAAACTTTGGTAATAGGCAAAAATCTTGTTCCATTTCCGCCACACAAAATAACAGCTTTGTTTAGCATAAAAAATATCTCCCACAAATTATATATGATTTTATCTCAAATTCGCTACTATTATATCACAAAAAATCTACTCTCACCTAACAAAAAAGACTACAAAAAATTGTAGTCTCGTTATAGCTTCTATTGTCGCCAAAATATTTGTCACAAAAATCTTGATTTTTATCTTTTGAATATATAATAAGTTTAAGACATTAAAGTTTTGTTATTTAACGGAGGTATGATATAATTCATCTAGCGATATGAAAATCTAGTTTCATTAGCTTTGGAGACCAAATATGAAAACATATGAATTTAATAGAAAAGATTTTAACTACGCAGAAGAATATTTTGAGTTAATAAAACAAAAAATGAATCTGCCTGACTGGTTCGGGAAAAACGCAGATGCTTTGTGGGATATGCTAACTGGGTATATCAAGACTCCTTGCAAAATTGTCTTAATAGGTTTTGGGGACAAAGATAACGCATATAACAAGTATGTCATAGAGCAAATAAACACTTGTTTTGAAGATGCAAGCAAGCAGTTCCCAGGCAGATTCTTAATAGAATATAAATAAAACTATAAATAATACAGCAAATATATAAATATAAAAAAGACTACAAAAAGTTGTAGTCTTTTTTTGTTACCAATCTTCTTTTATGTAGTCACAGCTGCGTTTTACATCGTCATAGTAGTCTTTGTACTTTTCGTCTTTGTTTTCATTTTCTTCTTCTAGTTCATAGTCCTCTATGCACTCGCTGTCTTGGTCTTCTGCCATTTTCATAAGTTTTAGCTTGTCCATTAAAATATCTCCTTAGCGTCATCAAGGCAATAAACTATAGCTTCATAAGGTCTTAATGTGCAATCATTAAGAAGCATAGGTGAGTCTTGATAGTTGCTAATAATTTTTGCACTATTTTCAAAGTATAGAGCTTTTGGCACTCTAAATTTAACATTTTTTGGCTTAAAATTACAGATGACTAAAAAACTCTTGCTCTCATATCTTCTCTCGTATATAAATAGGTCGCTATTTTCTTTTTGATACTCAATATATGCACCATTTTGGATAACTTCGTTATTCTTTCTTATCTCCAAAACTTGTCTATAAAAGTTAAGCACAGAATTTGGGTCATTTTCTTCTTTTCTTACATTGATAGTATCTTTGTTCTCATTAACCTTAATCCAAGGCTCATGAGTAGAAAAACCTGCATACTTGTCATCTGTCCACTGCATAGGTGTTCTTGCATTGTCACGAGCTTTGTTTTGCAAAACTTTTTTTGCAATAGGCATAAGCGGAGGGAAAATCTTTTTAATAGTCTTTTCTAGCATAGGCACAAAGCCGTCTCTATATTCGTCCCACTCAAAGTAGCAATTAGTCATACCAAGTTCTTGCCCTTGATAAATATATGGAGTGCCTCTCTGGAACTGCATACATACGCACAACATTTTTGCGCCTTCTACGGCATATTTTGGGTCTTTGATATATCTAGAAGTAGAACGAGGTTGGTCGTGATTTTCTAGATACAAAGTTGGCCAGCACTCTCGTGGCATTTGTTGCCATTTACGCAAAATTCTTTTGAATTTTGGCAAATTAAACTTTACCGGCAAAAAGCTGTATTTATAATCTACCTCTAGGTGCTCAAAAGTTATAAAACTATCAAACTCATTAGATATCTCGCTAGTAGCCTCATACACATTGCGGTAGTTAGCACCAGCGCCTTCGGCAACTATAAGAGTGTCGTACTTATTCCAAATCTTATTAGATAGTTGCTTCATATATAAATGCCATGGCGGAGCCATAACAAAGTATTCGTCTCCAACAAGAGCAAGATGAGGTTTTCCATTTTTGAATTTTTGATCTTTGGCAACATAAGTTATTACATCGCACCTAAATCCATCAACACCAAGTTTTAGCCAGTACTTGCAGATATTGACTACTTCTTCTCTCACCCTTGGGTTATTCCAGTTAAGGTCAGGTTGATCCTCAGTGAATAGGTGCAAATACCACTCGTTAGTAGTTTCGTCATACTTCCACGCAGAACCCGAAAATCTAGAAGTCCAGTTGTTAGGTGGAGTCTTGCCATCGTTATTTCTGCCCTTTCGCCAGATATAATAATCTCTATATTTACTAGTTAGGCTAGACTTACTGCTGACAAACCACTTATGCTCGCTAGAAGTGTGATTAACTACTAGGTCCATTATTAGTTTGATGTCCCTCTTTTTTAGCTCGTGCACTAGCTGCTTAAAATCCGCAAGTGTGCCATACATAGGGTCTATGTCTCTATAATCACTTACATCATAGCCGTTGTCCTTTTGAGGGGACTTGTACATAGGGCTAATCCACACAGCATCAACGCCAAGAGATTTTATATAATCTAACTTACTTATTATGCCCTGAATATCTCCTATACCATCGCCATTAGAATCGCAAAAGCTCTTAGGGTAAATTTGATATACAACAGCATCTTTATACCATCTTGTCTTCATATTTTTATTGTATCAAATATAATTTGCTTTTTCAAACTATTTGGGGGTCATAAAAAAAATAAGTCCAAAAAATTGGACTTATTTTTAGGTTATAAACTCAAACTATATACATCAGTTAGTCTTGTACGAGTAAACATTTTGTATTTTTTGCATGCAGACTCAAATAGTACAAACACTTTGTCATGAGCAAGAACAATTTCTTCGCTCATACATGGAGCTTCTACACTCTTAACAAGTACTTCATCATCAAGTACATATACCGGGATATCAGTTTCATTTATCTTAACACTCTTAGTAGCTACATCATTTAGGACATTTTTGTATACCAAAATTTTAGATGCTGGTATGCTATAAGATGTAGACAATACAATGTTGCCGTCTTTTGTAAATGTCATACCTTGAACAAGTGAAGTTGTAGATATGCCATAAACAGGATTCAAACTTGCTAGTCCACAAGTACCGCTTGCACTCATCTCAAAAGCCAAACTCAAAGCATAGTTAGTTTTTCCGCCACTAACCTTAATATGATGACTCTCATCTGTGTCGTATTTGTTCTTTCTAAAGAACTCTCCAACAATAAGTTTGTTATCCCTTACAAGCACAAAGTCAGCACCATTTCCTGGTGAAAAACTATCAATAATATCTACTACTCCGCCATTTTCAGCGTTTTTTGCATCAATGTAGCTAAATCTATGAACTTTTTTGTCGCCAACAATCCAGCCATAATCTCCGCTGATTGTTATACCACCACAGTGACCATTATATGCTACGCCACCTTCTCTAAAAGTCACATATTTTTCTAGTTCTTTAGTCCCGTAGTTAACAAAATACACTCTCGAAGCTCCGCCCTTGCTCATGTATCCACCTACAAGGAAAGTATCGTTTGTGTCATCATACGCAAGTCCCTGTGGGCAAAAGTCAGTATTAAGCCCCGGGATACCAAATTCTTTTTTTGCTATCGCATCAAAAGCTGGGAAACTAGCCCCAAAATAATAAATCATTAGCGCTATAAATAAAACCGCAACAACAGATGCCACAACCGAAAGCGCAACTTTTGTTTTCTTTTTCATAACACATCTCCTACATTTAATATATCATATAAAAAATATTTATCAAAGCATAAAGGACAAGTTTTTTAGATAGCAAGCACTAGACAAACTATCGAAAGTGCCGCAAGGATTATTCCTATAAGTATTTTTAGCCAGTTTTGTTTGTAATCAATTTCCTTAAAGTAAAACACACCAATAAGTATTGTCCAGATACTATTAAGTGAAATTATGCTAAAAGCAATACTTCCAGCAAGATATATATACGCAAGCACATTAAAAATCGCCGCAAAACCATAAATTGTACCAGAAATAATTTGATAAAAATTAAAATCAAAAAGACAGGTCATTAACCTGTCTTTTTATCAAATAAAATTATACATTTAACTTAAATGTCATAGTTGCTGGATTGTGGTCTGAATACATAAAATCAGTATCAATATTATTGTTACTTACAATAGTTATGTTGTCCGAAACAATAAATCCGTCTAAAACAACTGAGTAATTTACGCCTTTTTTGTATGCCATATCTGTAGAACGGCAAGTTGGTGCATTGGTAGAAGCACTAAATGAAAAATGCTCTGCCAAATCAGAATTAGAAAGTTGGAAAACCCATTCTGGCACTTGTTGCTCCGTTTCGAATAAGTTAAGAGAATTGGCGATATCGTGATTGAAGTCTCCGCCAGCAACAACATAGTTGCCATTGTCGTACTCCTCTTTCAAAACTGCATTAAGCATAGCTAGTTGTTTAGCTCTAATTTTTCCGCCTTTGTCATAGGCGCTCATATGCAAGTTTATTAACACAAGTTGCTTTTCGCTACCTTCTATTGGAAGTTTTTGAACAGAAAAGCATCTATCAAGGTCAAAGAATTTAGCAAAAAATCCATTATCAACTGGGAAAGAACGGCGTTCAGCTTCAGCTATTTTATACTTACTATAAGTCGCAATTCCAGCATTTACATAACCATGAGGGTCGGTAAGTGGATAGAATAAAAATCCTGAGTGGAAGTTTGAGGCAAAGGTTGTTCCGTAACCCCCAAAAGCCTCGCTAAGCATATTGTACTGATTAACTTTGTGACTTCTTGTAGCATCAGTGTCAACTTCTTGGAAAAACATAAAATCGCAGTTCTCGCCTTTAACTGCGTTTATTGCCCCATTTGTGTTTGTAAGCACAGTTTGTTTGTTTTTGGCCGTACTTCCAGTACCTGAGACCTTTTTACCATTTTTCATCACTCCACTATCCATAAAGAAGCTAAAGTCTTGCGAATATGCTCCAAAACCTATATTGTATGTAGAGATTTTGTAATCAGTGTCAAATTGAACCATTGATTCAGTATTGTTGGCAACCGAAAGAATCTTATGATCCTCTATTCTATAATACTGAATAGACAAATACGCAACATAGCCACCCAAAACTAGTACAATCAGTCCAATCAACCCAAGCACTGAAAAAATTGTAATTTTAACCCATTTTGGCATATTGTTATCACTCCCTACTTACATATTAACATACAATTTTTAATTTTCAAAATAAAATTGATATACAAGGTTTTTAGAGCTTCAACTATTTTTATCCTCACGCAAATCTTACCCCTTATACAAAAAATCCTCTTTTTTGAATAGGACTACTAAAATATAAAAAGCTTAATTTACAAATCTTTGATATGCATGTAGCTTCAATTACAATAAAAAAAGACACCACAGAAGTCGTTATCAACTCATTGCCCCAAATATCAGGGGATAACGCTTACCTGTGGTGTGATTTCAATGGTGCGGATGAGAGGAATCGAACCCCCACTCTTTCGAACTAGATCCTAAGTCTAGCGCGTCTGCCAGTTCCGCCACATCCGCATGTGGTGATCCATTCGCGGTTTGAACGCGAGACCCCTTGATTAAAAGTCAAGTGCTCTACCAGCTGAGCTAATGGATCATATATAATGGCTGGGGTGGCAAGAATCGAACTTACGAATGTCAGAGTCAAAGTCTGATGCCTTACCGCTTGGCTACACCCCATTATATTTTGCGGTAATTTTGGCTGGGGTGGTAGGATTTGAACCCACGAATGCGGGAGTCAGAGACCCGTGCCTTACCGCTTGGCTACACCCCATTATATTATTGGGGTGAAAGATGGGACTCGAACCCACGACCTCCAGAGCCACAATCTGGCGCTCTAGCCAACTGAGCTACAATCACCATAAATGGTGCACCAGAAGGGATTCGAACCCCTGACACCCGCCTTAGAAGGGCGGTGCTCTATCCAGCTGAGCTACTGGTGCATACACAACCTTAGCTACTCTCTAGGGGGTATACAATGGAGCGGGTGATGGGAATCGGACCCACGCGGCCAGCTTGGAAGGCTGGAACTCTACCATTGAGCTACACCCGCAAATATGATGTCGCTTTTGTGAACGAGATTATATTACCACACTTTGTCTATGGTGTCAACAAAAATATTAAAAAAATTTTTGTTTTTTATAATTTTAGCATTTTTTGTTAGCTACTAGCACAACCTATTTTTAAGGGAGGGTAAAATATATGAGAATTGCTAACCTAATCGCATACATTTTGCTAATAACAGGCGGTATAGTATGGCTTGTTGTAGGTATTGCAGGCTTTGATATAGTGGCAGGAATTTTTGGCACATTATCTGTTATGTCAAGAATTGTCTATATCTTAGTAGGTCTTAGTGCTATCTGGCTTATTATTTCGCCTATTATCACAAATGACCACAAGTTGGAACTATAAACAAAAAAACTAGCATTATTTGTGCTAGTTTTTTTATTCTATGACTTGAGATTAGGTTTTTTATAATAATATGCAGATAATTCCGCCTTTGCCTTCGTTAACTATTCTGCCTAGAGTTTTACGCATTTTGTTTTGCGCTTCTACTGGCATTTGAACTAGTTTATTATTTAGTCCCTCATTAACTAGGTCGTGAAGAGATTTTCCAAACATATTGGTTTCCCAAATACCTTGTGGATTGCTCTCAAACTCTTTTAGAAGATATTTAATTAAGTCTGAACTTTGTTGCTCAGTACCAACTATTGAGCTGATTTCCGTCTGGACATCTACTCTCATCACATGCAAGCTAGGTGCAGAAGCTTTGAGTTTGACCCCGTATCTAGAACCTTGTTTGATTATTTCTGGCTCTTCTAATGTTAGCTCGCTCGTGCTAGGACTTACTACGCCGTAACCTGTTCTTTCTACTTCGCTAAGAGCATCTTTTAGTTTATCATACTCCACTTTTGCATGAGATAGCTGTTTGATATAGCTAATCAAATGATAGTCGCTTGTTATCTCATATCCACATTGTTTGCTAAGAACTCTATAGAATAGATTTGGCTTAGGGACAACTTCGGCAATAGCTATACCTTCGCCCATTTTTAGCTCAGTGATAGTGATAGGCTCGAACATATCACTTGTTTCAAAAGCGATTTTTGTGCTATCAACTTCGCCCACTCTTGTTACATTGTCGACAAGTGATTTTGTTTCGGCAATGATTTCTTGTATCATTTCGTCATCAAAAGGCACTGCCTCGATCCATTTAGGAAGTTTAACTTTTAGGCTAGTTAGTGGGAAGTCCGCCAAGATTTTGGCAAACATTTCGTCAATATCTTCTTCTACCATATTAGCAACATCTAGTGCCATAACGCATGCATTGTACTTTTTGGCAAGAGATTTTACAAGCTCTTTTGTTAGCTCGTCTTTTGGCTTAGTTGTGTTAAGTATAAGCACAAAAGGTTTGTTTGAGGCTTTTAGTTCTTTGACTATTTTTTCTTCTGCCTCAATATAGTCGCTACGAGGTATCCCGCTAAAACTACCATCAGTGGTCATAGCAACTGCAATGGTCGAATGCTCTGTTACTACTTTTTTTGTTCCAATTTCCGCCGCCTCGTCAAAAGGCATTGCTTCTTCTCTCCATGGGGTTTTGACTAGTCTAGGTCTGTTCTCTTCGCCGCTAACGGCAGATTTTATCATATAACCTACACAGTCTATTAGCCTTACATTAAGAGTTGTATTATCTTTTACTTTTATCTTAACAGCTTTGTTTGGGATAAACTTTGGCTGAGTGGTCATAACAGTTTTGCCATCGGCACTTTGTGGAAGTTCGTCTATTGCCCTATCTTTATCAAATTGATTTTGGATATTAGGAATAACGAGTGTATTTATAAACTTTGTGATAAAAGTTGATTTTCCACATCTAACAGGGCCAACAACACCTAGATAAATATCGCCATTAGTTCGTACGGCAATATCTTCATAAATATTGTAATTTGTCATAATTTTTGCTCCTTATATAAGTATAGTAAAATATATGTCAGCAAAAATATCTTTATGACACAAATGCAAATAAAAAAGAGCAAGTTTGATTTTGCTCTTTTTGTTAACCTATTTCCTTTGGGTTGTATTTTTTCTTATTATGTCTTGCGACTACTTTGTTCTTAAATTTTACAAGGCTTGCTTTGAAGTTAACTTTGTTTTCTTTGCCCAATAAAAGTCTATCTATGTTGCTCCTGTGAGCAAACCACATCAAGAAGAATATCGCAAATAGCAATATACTGATGTATATATTATTAAACTTCATATACCTAAAACCTTCAACAATAGTAAAGGCTGTATTCATAAAGAACGATGTTAAAACAGCATAATCTAGTACTAATAGATATATAAATCCTATAACAAATACTGCAAGTCCTAGTTTCCAGTCCGCAAAGAAAAACATACCATAAGTTACAGCTGCGCCTTTGCCTCCCTTAAACTTATAAAAGACTGGGTATATATTGCCGACAAGGACAGATAGTCCGCCGACATAAAGTCCTATAATGCTTTGGGCACTGTTCCAATTTCCGCCAAATAGCAAAAATCCCGCCATAGCACCAAGAGCGCCTTTACCCATATCAAGTAGTAGCGTAATAAGCCCTAGCAAAAAGCCCTGATTACGAAGCATATTCATAGTGCCTGGGTTACCACTACCTTGTTTAGTTATGTCTATCTTCTTGATTCTGCCGATTATCTTAGCAAAATATATATTGCCAAGTAAGTAGCAGCCGATTATAAGACAAACATATTTTACAATAGTTATTGTCATTATTCTTCCTTTTCTCCACGAGTTTTGATAACTAGTTTGATTGGAGTTCCCGAAAAGTCAACATGTCTTCTTATGCAGTTCTCCAAATATCTTTCATATGAAAAATGCATCAATTTTGCATCATTAACGCAGATAACAAAAGTTGGAGGATTAGTTGAAGCCTGAGTTGCAAACATAATTTTTAGTCTTCTACCATTTTTTGTAGGAGGCTCTTTAACTGTTATTGCCTCTTGCAAAATCTCATTCAAAACGCCAGTAGTTATACGCTTGCTTGCATTTTCCAAAACTTTATTTACAGTTGGCATTATTTTGTTAAGTCTTTGACCAGTATGCGCAGAAACATATAGAGGCTCGTAGTAGTCCATAAATTTTAAGTCTTGCTTTAGTTTTTCATTATACTTGTTGATAGTCTTATCATCTTTTTCTACAAGGTCCCACTTGTTCATAACTATGATACTAGGTTTACCTTGCTCATGGACATAGCCCGCTATTCTTACATCTTGCTCAGTTAGTTTATCTACACTATCTACAGCTATAAGAACTATATCTGCTCTCTCTATAGCGTCTAGCGACCTTAGTATACTATATCTCTCTACACTCTCTTTTGGTATTTGGCTCTTTCTTCTCATGCCGGCGGTGTCAATTATTACATAATCTTTTCCGTCATACTTAAAAGGTGTATCAATGGCGTCACGAGTAGTTCCGGCAACATTGCTTACAACAACTCTATCCTCGCCCAAAATTTTATTAGTTATACTACTTTTACCAGCATTAGGACGACCAACTATGGCTATCTTGATAGAAGGAACTAAGTCCTCGTCAGTTACTTTGACTTTGAAATGTTTAACAACCTCATCAAGAACATCGCCCACGCCCTTAGCCTGCTCAGCAGATACCGGGAAAGGCTCGCCAAGTCCTAAATCATAAAAGTCATATGATTTTTCTACTTCATTGTTATCTAGCTTGTTTACGACTAGGACAATAGGTTTTTTGCTCTTACGCAAAAAGTCCGCAACATCTCTATCGCTATGAGTAATGCCTTCTCTTCCGTCAACAAAAAGCATAATAACATCCGCAAGGTCAATAGCTACTTGAGCTTGGGTCAAAATATTCTTTTGAATTTCGTCATTTGAATTAGAAAAATCTAGACCACCTGTGTCTACAAGAGTAAAATTATGTCCGCACCACTCGCAATCTGCGTAAATACGGTCTCTAGTTACTCCTGGCAAATCTTCTACAATGCTTAGCCTTCTGCCACAAACTCTATTAAAAAAAGTACTTTTGCCAACATTGGGACGACCAACTATAGCAACTAATGGTTTTTTCATAATTTACCTCTTATGTATTGTAGCACAAATATCACTAATATTCCAACAATTATTTTGTGTTTTTGGGGCAATTTTTATATTTACAATTTTTACACCCAGAGCACCCTCTCAAAAATGCAACTGATATGGTAACAAGCATTATTACTATGACTACAATAAGCCAAGCTATGCTTTTTCTTGCCAAAAGTCCCAGCATATACACAACGCTACATGTAAGGTATGCAATGCCGGTATTTATAAGAAAAGAATAAACAGCATACTTTTTGCCGATAGTTTTGCTCATACTACTAAGCGTACTAATGCATGGACTGTATAGGCTAACAAAAAGTATAAAGATAAATAATGTAAGTGGCGAAAAATACGCCTCTAACCCACCACTCATACATAGCATTATATCTTTAGCATTTATTCCAGAAGTTAGGGCGAGCGTTGTAAGCACAAGTTCTTTTGCCATGATGCCAACAAAAAGAGCGCAAACAATCGCCCAATTATTAAGCCCAATGGGAGCAAAGATAGGAGCGAAAATTTTGCATATGTTTTTCAAAATACTATTGTCGCTATCTAGCCTAAATGAGAAGTTAAAGTTACGCAAAAACCACACACAAATATTAACCAAAAATATAGTCGTGCCTATCTTGATAAAGAAATTTTTTGCAGTGTCAAGACTTGATTTTAGGCACTTTTTTGTAGACGGAACATGATAGTCTGGAAGCTCCAATATAAGACATTTTTTATTACTTTTTATAAAAAATTTATTGCTCAAATATGTAACAAAAAGCCCAACAAAAAGCGTCAAACTATATAGCAAAATTACATACAAAAAGCCCAAATTTTTGCTCAAAATTTTTGTAAAAATTACAAAGATAGGTAGCTTAGCCGAACAGCAAACAAACGGCAAAAGCATAGATAATTTTTTGCGACTAGGCTCGTCCTCTTGGGACGATGTAGTAATCATAGCTGTTGTGTTGCACCCAAAAGACACAAGCAAGCTAAATATACTTTTGCCCGACAGCCCAACAAAAGATAGTAGCCCCTCAAACATAAAAGCTATACGAGCAAGATAGCCGCTATCTTCTAGAATATTGATGCATATAGACACCAGCAAAATTTGTGGCAAAAAAGATATAATTCCCACAAAAGCCTCTAATATGCCATCAATTACAAGTGAGTAAACAAACTCTCCAGCGTTTAATTTCCTTATAAGGTTAGTTATAGGATTTTTGATTATCAGGTCAATAAGCCTTGATAAAAGGCTAGAAAGTGTATCTCCCACATATCCAAAGCATATAAAGAACATAAGCGCCACAATAATAGCAAATATAGGTAGCGAAAATATTGGGCTCAAAAATAGTTTATCAATAGAGAACTTTTTCTCTTTTTTTATAAGTTTGCACTTAGCAAGTAGCCTCTCGATATACTTATATCTAATAACTACTTTTTGGTCAAACGCAAGGCTATCAAATCTACTGTCAAAGTAGTCTAATTTACCTTGATGAAAGTCAACATTTATTAGCTTATCATTACTAACATTTTTTGCACTATCAACTATAATATCTACGCCAAGAAGTTCTTTTAATTTTTTAAAATTAAGCTCAGTTTTTTGCCTTCCAAACTTGTTGATGAATAGAACAATATTATAACCTTTTTCGATAAGTAGTAGAGTCAAATATAAGTTGCGTTCTAGGCTTTCTAAACTACAAATATTTATAATCTTTTGGCTTTTTTCAAGAGCCTTCGCGGTGACTTTTTCTTCTATGCTATAACCTGTTAGATTATAGCACCCCGGAAGGTCAACAAAAATCTCTTTTTTGCCACCAAAAATAATTTCTTTTTTCTTTTCGCTGACGGTTACGCCGTGCCAGTTACCTACTCTTTCGTTGCTTTTTGTCAAATGATTAAAAAGAACAGTTTTGCCCACATTAGGATTGCCAACAAGAGAGTACATTATTCCACCTCAATATTTTTTGCAAGAGCGCCAGAGATTATTATTTCAAATCCCCTTAGCCTTACCAAAAATACACCTTTTCTATACCCTATTGCTTTAATAGTGACAGGCGTGCTAACAAAGCCCATTTCCATAAGCCTTGCCCTGTCCTCGCACTCTTTGATAGACTTTACTAAATATGTGCTGTTTCTTTTACCTTCATATAGACAAATCATAATATATGATTATTCATTCGCTTGGCTTTTTATTATTTTTATCAATTACTTTTGCCTTCAAGCAATACAAAAACTATAAAAAATGATAGTTATATAATTATAACTACCACTTAATTGCAATTTTTCATTTCTTATTTCATATTTTTCAAAAAGCTAATAAAAGTTTCGACATCCTTAAACTGTCTATATACAGCCGCAAATCTAATATATGCTATCTCGTCCATCTTTTTAAGCTCGTCCATAACAAGTTCGCCGATATAACTAGATTTTACCTCTTGGTCAAGAGAGTTTTGAAGTGTTTTCAAAATCTCATTTACAGCGGTGTCTATCTGCGCCATAGTAACAGGTCTTTTTTCGCAAGCTTTGATAAATCCTCTTTTAATCTTTTGAGGGTCAAGAGGTTGTCTTGAGTTGTCGTTTTTGATAACCAAAATAGGTATCTCTTCTACTGTCTCGTATGTTGTAAAACGCTTGCCGCATTTTAGACACTCTCTTCTTCTTCTAATGCTATTTAACTCATCTGTTGCTCTAGAATCTATTACTTTGCTATCGCCATAACCACAATATATACACTTCATTTGTTTTTTCCTCTATATGTAGTATATCAGTTATTTTTTAACTAGTAAATTGATTTAGATTATTTTTCGAGGTCTTCGTCTATTATTTTGCTTTTTAAGCTACTTGTATTCATATCTATAGGCTCAATAGGAGAGTTTTCTATAGAGGTGTTTTCCTTTTGCTTCGCTTCCAGCGTACAGACATTATCCTTGCATTTTTTGACTGGTGGAAGATTAAAAAGTTCAACAAGTATTACATCATCGCCAATCTTACAAATATTCCTATACGGTATAAAAATATCTTGCCCAGACTTAAAAAAGCTAAAAAAAGATTTAGCCCCCGGAACTACTAGCCCCGTTACTCTACTCGTCCTTATATCCACTACCATATCTACTATATGCCCCAAGAGTCTGCCATCAACTATATTGATAACTTCTTTACACCTAAGGTCAAGAAAAGATGTCTCCATACAAGCTCCTATGGTATATAATATGACAAAATATCTAAATAAATTACAAAGATTTTTTTAGCATTTCAAGAGCGTTCTTTTCTAGCCTTGAAACTTGCGCTTGACTTATACCTACAGACTCGGATATTTCTGTTTGAGTTTTGCCAAGAAAATATCTAAGTCTCAAAATCTCTTTTTCCCTCGTGCCTAGCTTTTCCATAGCTTCTTTTAGAGCGACATTTTCAAGCAGTTCTTCACAAGTATTTTTGTTATCACTAAGCTGTTCCATCACAAGCACTGTATCTATGCCGTCATTATATACCGGCTCATATAGGCTGACAGGGTCGGCTATTGCGTCTAGCGCAGACAAAACATCAATCACCGGAAGGTCAAGGTCTTTTGCTATATCGTCAATAGATATGTCTTTGCCCATCTTAGAATATTTTTGGCGAGTAAGCAAAACTTTGTACGCAATATCTCTCAAACTTCTGCTAACCCTCACACAAGTGCCCTCTCTAAGATAACGCCTTATCTCGCCTATAATCATAGGCACAGCATAAGTCGAAAACTTAACATTAAAACCCTCGTCAAAATTATCCATAGCTTTCATTAGTCCAACGCAGCCGACTTGAAAAATATCATCAATATTGTTACTGCTTGTACTAAATCTACTAACAATACTAAGTACAAGTCTCATATTGCCACTAATAAAAAGGTCCCTTGCCTCTAAATCTCCACCTTTTAGCCTTGTCATAAGGCTTGCCATTTCTTTGCCCGAAAAATTAGGAAGGTCTGCAGTATTAACGCCACAAATAACTACTCGTTTCATAAAATTACTCACTTTGTAGTTATTTTCCCCAATATACCAAAAAAATATGCAAAAAAATCCCTAATTTACTAGGTATGCTTAATCAAACATCTATCAAAAAACATAATTTATATATAAAATTATAATTTATATTACTTTCCCTAAGTCCTTTTTGAGTTTGGCAAGAATTTTCTTCTCTATGCGTGATATGTAACTTTGGGATATGCCCATGCAGTCTGCAACTTCTTTTTGCGTAAGCTCGTCTTTTCCATTTAGTCCAAAACGCAAAGTCATAATAGTCTGCTCTCTAAGGTGTAACTTACTTATAGCATCTTTTAATATTTGCTTTTCGGCACTAAGCTCAATATTTTTGCCAGTGCTCTCTCCCTCTGCAACTAATATGTCCGCTAGCAATAGTTCGTTGCCGTCTTTATCAAAGTTTAGTGGCTCGTCAAGACTAACTTCTAGTTTTTGTTTGGTTACCTTTCTAAGATGCATCAAAATTTCATTTTCAATACATCTTGAAGCGTAAGTCGCAAGCTTGATATTTTTTTCAAAGTTAAAAGTAGAAACTGCCTTGATAAGTCCAATAGAACCTATTGACACTAGATCCTCAAGTTCCACACCAGTATTCTCAAACTTTTTGGCAATATAAATGACTAGTCTCAAATTTCTTTCGATAAGTGTAGACCTAGCATTTTGGTCACCGGTAGACGCAAGTGCTATACACTCCCGCTCCTCACTCTCCGTTAGCGGCTCGGGCAAAACTTCTGTCCCGCAGATATACGCAACAAGCTTTTTTCTTGCACTTAATATATCTTTACTAAATAGCCTTCTAAAAAACATTTTAATTTTGCTAAAAATATTCATTTTACCCTCCGCTAAATTTTTCTTTAATCATTAGTACATTTATGAATATTTTTTGTCTATCAAGCTAAATTTTGACTTATGTTGCAAATTTTATCAATTATGACGCTTCATCAATTATGCTACTTAATCTATTACGACACTTCATCTATTACAGACTTTTGTATCAATAAATTCATATCAATTTTCAAAATATCAATTTTAGTTAACCAGCATAACATTAAGTAGTGCCGAATACTCTCCAAAGTTGGCCCCAACTGATAGCCCCAAGAGACATTTTTTAGGACTTCCATCAACTAAGACCTCGTTTGGCTCAAATACTAACATTTTACTTTTTGTGCCGACAGAATTGTACTCCAAAAAGTGCGAGTTCTTAAGGCAAAAGTTTTTGCTGGCAAGATCAAAAAAGTTCACACCGGTAAGGTGCAAAAAAGTCTTATAATCAATTATCACTACCGGCAGTCCGCTAGTATCCTCTAAGGTATTGCCGCTATCTAGGTACGCCTTGCATCTATATGTATTGCTGTTATAAGTTATAGTCACTTGATACTCAAATTTCTTTTGGCGTTTTATGTTATAAAAATGCTTTGACAAACAAAGCACAACAAGCGTGCTAAAAATAAGCGTCAAAACTCTCATCAAAAGTGCCCTATCCCCAAAGTTATCGGTTGCAACTTTTTTTGTGCCTAGGATAAAAATTATAAAGCAGAGATTGGTCAAAACCTTTGCTAAATATTTATTGCTACTTGTAACGAGTACGCCCAATATAACTACCAAAATTGTCAGCAATATTTCGCCAAAAAACGCAAGATTAAGTATAGGAATAGCCGCATATAGTATGCCGCCCAAGACGCCTAAAACTAGAGCTCTTATAAGAGCCTTATCACACAAAATTTTTGATGAAAGAAAGCTTGCCACAAAGAAAATCACAAAGCCTTCTATTAGTAACGCTTCATATACTACCATATCCAAATTGTATGATATTTATAAGTCAAAAAAAAGACAAGTTTTAACTAAACTTGTCTTTTTGTGTATTAAATAATTTTTAATTTTTATCCTTACTTGTTTTGCAATCTTCTAAGGAAAGGTGGAATATTGCTATCGTCAACTTTGATACGAGATGAGTTAGGAATAATATCTTCTGTTGGTCTTGCATTATTCATAAGTCTCTCTTCATAATCTTTTAGTTGATCTTCACTTGCAACTTGTCTCTTTGGCTCTTCTTCATGTTTTGCAGTGTTCATGATATTTTTTAGATCTCTTTGAGGTTCTTTTTGCTCTTTTCCGCCGCTAAAACCAGTAGCAATAACTGTAATTTCAACTTCGTCACTAAATGCTTCATCAATACCAGCACCGAAGATAATGTTGCAGTCTGGGTCAACTACTTCTTTTACAAGAGCTACTGCCTC
Organism: uncultured Clostridia bacterium; assembly: GCA_934757865.1. GTDB lineage: Bacteria > Bacillota > Clostridia > Christensenellales > UBA1242 > CAKVLS01. The sequence goes on from CAKVLS010000004.1 coordinate 29,161, forward strand.
GTCAACTTCGTCAATAGCTAGGTCTAGTCCGCCCTTAACATTGATAAGTATACCAGTTGCGCCCTCAATTGTTGTTTCTAGTAGTGGGCTTTGGACAGCTTGTCTTACAGCCTCGATAGTTCTATTTTCATTCTTGCCTCTACCGATACCCATATGAGCAAGACCTTTGTTTTTCATGATAGATTTTACATCTGCGAAGTCTAGGTTAATTAGGCTAGGTACTACGATAAGGTCAGATATACCTTGGATACCTTGTCTTAATACATCGTCTGCACATCTAAATGCCTCAACGATAGGTGTGCCCTTAGGTACGATACGAAGTAGTTTGTCATTAGGAATAATAACAAGTGTATCAACATATTTTTTAAGTTCGGCAATACCCTTTTCGGCATTTTCCATTCTTCTCTTGCCTTCGAAGTTAAATGGTTTAGTTACAACTGCGATTGTTAGTATGCCTAGTTCTTTTGCTATTTGAGCTACAACTGGAGCAGCACCTGTACCAGTTCCGCCGCCCATACCAGCAGTGATAAATGCAAGGTCACAATCTCTTAGCATCTCTGTCAAAACTTGTTTGCTCTCTTCAGCAGCTTTTTGACCAATCTCAGGCTCAGCACCTGCACCAAGACCTTTTGTTAATTTTTCACCTATTTGAACTCTGTGAGTTGCCTTGCTCATAAGCAATGCTTGTTTATCTGTGTTGATTGCTACAAACTCAGCAGATGTGATGTTGGCAGCTACCATTCTGTTTACGGCGTTGTTTCCGCCACCGCCGACACCTATAACTAAAATTTTTGCTACTTGACTAATGTTATTATTCATAATGTATCTCCTATCTGTTAATAAATGCTCTTAATTTTGCAAAGAAACCTTTTGGTTTTCTTAATTTTTCTTGTTTTAGTGCAATGTCCAAAAGTCCTATACTTGAAGAATTGTGAGGTTTATTTAGTTGTGGTATAGGTGGAACAACTATCTCAACATTCATACCAAGGTATTTGGCTAATAAATCTTTTGCACCTTTTAGGTAACAAAGTCCGCCACCAGTAAGTGAAATAGGTATGTAGTGAGGATATTCAAACTTACATGCGTTAAGGCACTTCAAAATATTTTTTGCTATCTCTTCTATTCTGCACTCTACTATCTCGCCGGCAGTTTTTGCAGAAATAGGAACTACTCCGTCCTCAGTTGCGACCTCATACATATCGTTACTGCCTGGATCTATAGAAAGCACGATTTTTCGTTTAAGTGACTCTGCCTCTGCGAATGTAATCTTAAGGCACTGCATAAGGTCAGCAGTAATATGTCCGCCACCCATCGAAAAGCTAGAAAGTGAAAGTATACCATCACCTCTAACAAGTGCAACTGTCGTAGTAATATATCCGCAGTCGACCAAGATAGCATATCTATCTCTAGTCTCTTCATCGAACAAATACTTAGCCTCAGCAAGTGCTGATGAAACATAAGTTGCTCTTGTGATAGATAGGTCTACCAAGAATTTTTCGATAAGCGAAATAAAACTATTCTCAGCCAAAATGTATGACATACAAGCAGTAATCTTGTTAGTCGCAAGACCTAGTGGATTAGTAACTTTTCCGTTATCGTCTAGTATGTAGTATATAGCCGATTGGTTAATCACTGTGTGAGTTTTGTATTTGCCAAAGTCATTGCCCATAGCAAATAGTTCGTTGATGTCATCTTGAGTTACCATCTTGACCCTAGGAAAAGTCAAACTTGCGGTATTACAAACGCAAAATGAAAACTCGGTAGGAACACCAATATAAAGCTCTTTTATTTCAGTCTTTGAGTTAATCTCAGCATTGTTAATTGCTAGTCCCATAGCTAGTTTTAGGTTCTCGGGTTCAAGGAATTTCCCGTCCATAAAGCCAGCATATTCGCTCTCGCCAACGCCTTTTATCGCAAAGGTGTTATTGACATCTTCTGAGCCAATAATTACTGAAATTTTTTCTGAGCCAAAATCTAAAATTGCAACATCTTTTTTTGCCATTTGACCACCTTATTCAATATATAAATATTATAATATTTAATATTTTTATAGTCAAATTATTGAGCGTCATTTCCTAAAAATATTTTATGGCACAAAATATAAAAAAATAAGGCTAAAAATTAGCCTTATCGTTAGTTGCTAGAAGTATTTCCGGTAGAATCAACATACGCACCGGTTAGGTTGTCGTATATTTTGATTGTTCCAGAACGAGACTTGACACTGCCCTCTGCTAAGTACTTACTATATATGCTTAGAGCTTTGTTTAGTTTGCTCTCAAAGTTTGCGTTGATGTTTTCAACTTCAATCTTTACGCCGGCCATAGTAGAGTCGTCTGCGTTGTATACTCTTGTTTGAATTATTAAGTTAGGGCTCTTAGATTGTGGAGAGCCTGCCATATATTTATTTTCTATTATTACGCTCTCAAAGTTTTTGATAGAAGCCTCATTGTTGTATCTATTAGCGCCAAATTCGCTACCCAATTTTTTAAGAACTTTTATCTCGTTTTCGCCTGTCAAGAATTGACCTTTTTTAGCATCATTAAGGCCTAGGCCTCTAAGTGCTATATAATCAAATTTGTTAACAGAATCTTTTATATCAAGGATTTTTAGCTCGCTGTCACATATTGCTACTTGACCGCTTGCCAAAGTTATGCAGTATGTTTCTACTCTTTCCCTTGCTTTGATTTTGAATCCATCAGGGAAGGTCGCACTAATACCTATTACTTTTATATATGGGAATTTCGCCTCTATCTTGTCGATGCTAGGTTGTTTTCTGATAAGGAAAATATTTTTTCCCATCTTAAACTCACCGCTATCAATGATATCCTGAGTGTCTCCCTCGGTAAAGTGTTTTAGTCCCGCCTCATAATCTTCTATCAAATTGTTGTTACTATCGTAAAAACACAATTCGACATTTCTTAGAGTGAAGACAGTGGAAGATAGGATAACAACAACGACAATAACAAGCAAAACTATAAATAGTTTTAATAGCCTTCTCTTTTTCATTTTTTTTGTTATGATAACCTCTTTATATCTGCTCCTAGGCTAGATAAAGTATCTTCTAGTTTGTAATACCCTCTATCTATATGCCTAATATCATTAACAGTCGTATAGCCCTCTGCTACAAGCCCTGCAATGGTAAGCGCAGCTCCGCCTCTTAAGTCGTGAGCTTCAACCTCAGCTCCAAACAATTTTTCTACGCCATCAACTATTGCTACTCTGTCTTTTACTTTGATTTTAGCTCCCATTTTGATAAGTTCCGGTACATGCTTGTACCTAGACTCAAATAGGTTCTCCGTAAAGACGCAAGTGCCTTCGCTGATTGTAGATAGCACCATCGTTTGTGGTTGAAGGTCGGTAGGAAAGCCCGGATACGGCATAGTATCTATGCAGCCTAGACTTTTAAGCCTACTATCACTTACTAACTTTATTCTATCACTTTGACAGGATATTTTGCAACTATTATTACTAAGTTTTGTGACAAGAGATGCAATATGCGGCATATTTACACCATTTAAGACTATTTCTCCGCCACACGCAGCACCAGCTATTAGGTAAGTACCGGCGATAATTCTATCTGGTATAGGCGTATATTCTGTTCCGCCTAAGTTCTCTACGCCAACGATTGTGATAACATTAGAGCCTGCACCACTGACCTTACCGCCCATACTATTTATAAAGTTTTGCAAGTCGACAATCTCAGGCTCTTTGGCTGGGTTGTAGATAATTGTAGTACCTTTGGCAAGAACTCCAGCCATCATAATATTTTCTGTTGCTCCAACGCTTGGATAGTCCAAGTGTACACTTCCCCCAACAAGCCCCTTGCCGTCACATTCTATAAATCCGTGTTTTTCCTTTATCTCAGCACCTATTGTTTTAAGCCCTTTTAGATGAAGGTCAATTGGTCTTGTGCCTATTTCGCACCCACCGGGGTAACATACTTTTGCTTTTTTTAGTTTACTAAGTATCGCCCCTAGCAAAAAAATCGAAGACCTAATCTCGCATGCAAGTTCTTTTGGCACTTCGTAATTATTGGCGTTTTTTGTGTCTATTATAACAGTATCGCCTTTTATATCAACTTTTGCACCAAGGCTTTTTAGAATCTCAAGCATTTTTAAGACATCTACAAACATTGGCACATTATGTAAAATTATTTCTCCACGGCTAAGCATACAGCCAGCCAAAATAGCAAGATAAGCGTTTTTTGCGCAAGGAATATCTACCTCCCCAAAAAGCTTTCTCCCGCCCTTTATCAAAAATTTTTCCATACCTCTCCCAAAATAAATATAATTTATTAGATTAAAATATTTAATGCTTATGTATATATACATTTTATGGTCAAAATCTTTTCTTTGTTACAGCAAAAAAATAACTGCTAATTTATAGCAGTCTATTTTTTAGTTATAATATAAATATCTAATTAGATTTATTTAGTTTTGATGCATATTCACTAATTTTTTGCTTAACTAAAGCCATTTTTTTAGCATCGTAAACATAGTCTTTCCTTGGCTTTACAAAGTTTTTTGAGCCTCTTTGTTCAAAATTGTATCTTGGAATAAGCTGTATATGATAATGATTCATAGGCCCGTCAGACATGGTACACAAATAAACTCTCTCACACCCAAAAACTTCGCACAAAATTTTCATAAACTGTTTAGCAAAACAAATTATCTTTTTGTTCACCCTATCAGAGCACTCAGACAAATCATGAAAATGCTTTTTTGTGGCTATCATCATATGTCCATCTGCCCTAGGATTGGCGACAAATAAACAAGCAATATCTTTATCATCAAATATTTCCAAGTTACTTTCGTCCCCATAAACATGTCCGTTAGTTGCTTTATTAAAGCAGTATGGACAAATGCCCGCATCTACAAGCTCTGCCGGAGAGTAATCATAATATTTTTTAATTTGTTCTTTTAAATATTTCATTTTTTGCCACCTACCTAAATTTATTTCATAAAATATTTTATATTATTTTTTATTTTATGCCAACATATTTAATACTTTTTTTTAATTTATATAAACATATTGAAATTTATTTTTTGCAATATTTTCTTTATCTACTAGATATCTAATTTTTATTTTTGGACAATAAATGATAATTTTCGTTTATATAGACATCAAAAAAAACAGAGGTTTTATCTCTGTTTTTATAAATTATATAGGTTTTAATTTAGTTTTTTTTACATTTAATATTTGGCTCTCGCCTTTATTCTTTGCGATATTAAGCAAAATACCTATTGCACTCATAAGTACAATAAGGGAGCTACTGCCTGCCGAGATAAAAGGTAGTGGCAGACCTGTAGGCGGGATTGAACCTGTGACTACCGCAATGTTGACTAGCACTTGTATTGATATCAGTGCCGTGATGCCAGTCGCAAGATAAGCGCCAAATAAACAATCGGCAGATTTTGCAATCTTTATGCCACATATAAGTATGGTTATGAATAATAACATTAACCCAAGCACGCCAATAAATCCTAATTCTTCGCATATAACTGCAAATATAAAGTCACTCTCAGCAAACGGCAAAAACAGGTATTTTTGGCGTGAGTTAAATAACCCTACCCCAAACAGTCCGCCCGAGCCTAAACTATATAGCGATTGAACGAGCTGATACCCTTCGCCCTTTGGGTTTGCCCATGGGTCGATAAACGCAAGTAATCTTTTAAGTCTATAAGGTTCGATGATTATAAGCACGGGCACAAGGCATGCCGCAGGTATACATATTATCAAAAAATGTTTCAAGCTGATGCCACCCACAAAAAGCATGGTAAGCATAACAAGTCCTGTGCAAATAGTTATTGACATATTTGGTTCCATAAGTATAAGTACACAAATGATACCACCAAAAATGCAAATAGGAAGTATACCCTTAAAAGTTTTTATCTTATCTCTACTTTTGCTAAGATATGCCGCAGTAAAAACTATGTAGCAAAACTTTGATATTTCGCTTGCCTGAATAGTAAACCCTGGGAGCCTTATCCATCGCCTTGCGCCATAGTTTTCGACTCCAATGCCAGGTATAAGAACAACAATAAGCAAAATAATACCCACGCAAAGAATAGGAACAGCAAGTTTTTTGAGTTTGTGATAGTCAAAAAACGAAAAGCCTATCATTGCAGCCGCACCAATACATACGCCAATTATCTGTTTAGTCAAAAAGTGCTTGCTATCGCCATAAACAACATTTGCCGAATACGAACTTGCCGAGTACACCATCACGCACCCAAACACCGCAAGAGAGATGACAACTATTGCAAGAATTATGCTGACTTTTTTGCTTTTAGCCCCTAAAAAGAACATATTCTTCAAATTTTTCGCCTCTTTCTATATAATTTTTGAATTCGTCATGGCTAGCACTTGCTGGGGACAAAAGCACAATATCTCCGTCCTTTGCCATAGATTTTGCTAGCTCTACCGCATCAAAAAGTTTGTCAGCTACTGCATAGTTATCAAAATTGTTTCGCTTGCAAGCATCTTGAATTTTATCTTTTACCGCCCCAAAAATTATTAGTTTTTTTACATTGAGATTTTGTATTAACTCATCATACTCATAGCCCTTGTCACTGCCACCAGCAAGAAGTATAGTGCTACCCTTTACACTTTTTAGAGCGACAAGTGTAGCGGAAATATTAGTTGCTTTGCTATCGTCTATGTATGTTACATTATCAATTTTGGCTATCTCTTCTAGCCTATGCTCTAAGCCTCTAAAAGCTGATATCTGCTGTCTTATTCTCTTAATAGATACGCCAGCAAGCCTTGCCATAGTGATGCATAGTAGGACATTGGCAAGGTTGTGCTCGCCGTACAATTTGATATCCTTTGTATCCATAACATACACGGGTCTAAAACGCTTAACAAAATATATTTTACCGTCTTTTACATAAGCGCCTTTGCACTCGTCATGCAAAGAAAAAGCGTAAACTTTTGCTTTTGTTTCAAGCGCTAAATGCATAGAAATAGGGTCTTCGCTATTGAGTACTAAGTAGTCTTTTGGTCCCATATTTTTTGCTATATTATATTTTGCTTTTATATAGTTTTCTTTTGTTTTATGATAATCTAAGTGGTCACTATCTATGTATGTAATTCCCGCAATATGCGGTCTAAATTTTTCAATAGTCATAAGCTGAAAACTACTAACTTCTGCAACTAATTTTCTATCTTTTGTATGCCCAGTTATTGGCTCGCCTATATTTCCAACAGTTTTTGAGCCTTTGATTATAGAGCCTAGAAGCGTTACTGCCGTTGTCTTACCATTTGTGCCGGTAATAGCCAAAAGCTCTCCTCGGCAAAATGACGCCCCAAGTTCGAGCTCTCCAATTACCTTTATGCCCATTTTATATATTTTTTGCATAATTTCGCTGTCAAGCCTTACTGCCGGACTTACGACACAGACATCTATTTTTTTTAGTATTTCAGTGTTTAGTTTTTTGACAAAAGTTACCTTCCCAAAAGTCTTATTGTTTTGAGCATTTTGGTACTTTTTATTATCGCTGTCGTACACAAAAACATTTTGTTTTTTGCTTATAAGTAAACTCGCTGCACTGATACCGCTCTTTTCAAACCCTATAATCAAATAGTTCATAAATTATCCCCTAATTACTATAGTTAGCAAAATGCTAAGCACGCTCAGCATTGCCGTTATAATAATATATATGGTGACAATTTTTGTTTCATACATACCTTTTTTCTCAAAGTGGTGATGAAGTGGTGCCATAAGAAAAACTCTTTTGTGAGTTCTCTTAAAATGCAAAACTTGAATAATAACTGACACTGTCGACATGACAAACATAAATCCAATAATTGGTATATAGAGGTCAAGTCCCGTAAAGCAAGCAGCGGTCGCAACTACACTACCAATAGCAAGCGAGCCTGTATCTCCCATAAATATGCTAGCTGGGTGACTATTAAAAATCAAGAACCCCATTAGTCCCCCGACTACCGAAAAGACAAATATAAGAAGATTCTTTTGCTCTATCATAGCTAGGTTGTCAAGCCCCGGAAGATAAATAAGTGTGATGATAGCAAGACCTATTAAATACACAACACTAACGCTACCCGCTAGCCCATCAAGTCCGTCAGTTAAGTTGACGCTATTGGTAGTAGCAATAAATATAAAGATAATAAATGGAATAATAAATATACCAAGGTCAAGCTTTGCATCTGAAAAAGGCACTATTATACTCGTACCTATGCTAGAGTTTTTGTAAACAAAAACGCCTATTATTATACTAATAGCTAGTTGGCCGATTACTTTTTGATAGGCTTTTAGTCCTAAGTTTCGCTTGCATTTTATCTTGATAAAGTCGTCCAAAAATCCCAGCACCCCAAAGGCGAAAAATACAGCTATCGCCATAAGTGCCACCGAAAAGCTCTCCCTCATAAGGCAAAAACTAGCTATAATTGATGATAGTATAAATATTATGCCGCCCATTGTGGGAGTGCCTTGTTTGGACTTGTGCGACTCTACATAACTTAGAATATTTTGCCCAAACTTTAATCTTTTGGTCCACTTAATAACTAGCGGAGATAAGATAAGCGCCACAAAAAAAGATATTAAAATAGCTAAAAAATACTCCACTTTTTACTCCTTTTGATGCTTTTTCTTGGTTTTTAGGTCGTTTACCACCTCAAAATCGCTAAAATGATACTTTACTCCGTCTATTTCTTGGTAGTCCTCAGCACCTTTTCCTAGCACCAAAATACAAGAACCTTTTGGGCTTGTTGTTATTCCTGTAATTATTGCCTGAGTTCTATTTTCTATAACAAGAGCTTCTGGGCAGCCTTCTTTTATCTCGTCAATGATAGCGTATGGATTTTCAAATCTAGGGTTGTCGCTCGTGATAATTACTTTGTTACTATACTTTTTGGCTATCTCGCCCATAACCTTTCGCTTGCCCTTATCTCTATTTCCGCCACATCCAAAAATAGTCGTGATATACCCTTTGCTAAGAGCTTTTGCTGTTCGCAAGACATTTTCTACTCCGTCTGGCGTATGGGCAAAGTCTATTATGACATTTTTGTCCCCAACAGTTATTAGGTTAAATCTGCCAGCGACATTTTCTATTGTATATAAGCCTGCTACTATCTGGTCACTTGTTATGCCGATAAGCTTAGCTCCTAGTATAGCTGCTAGCGAGTTATAAATATTAAACTTACCTGCAAGCGAGATCTGCACCTCCAAAATATCGTCAAAAAGATTAACAACAAACTTAGACCCCGAAAGGCTCATCTTGGTATTGATAGCAAAAACATCACTTGGATTTATAAGTCCATAAGTGTATTTAGTAACTTGACATTTTTCAAAAAACTCTCTTCCAACCTCGTCATCTGCATTAAAAATACATTTTTTGCAATAATCTTCTAAAAAGAACTTCGCCTTAGTCTCCTTGTACCTCTCCATTGTCTCAAAATAATCTAAGTGGTCACGAGTAAAATTGGTAAATATTCCTAGCTCAAATTTAACGCCATACACCTTGTATAAGTCAAGAGCATGAGCCGAAACTTCCATCACGACATATTGAACGCCAGCATTTTTCATCTTGCTAAAAACTTCAAAAAGCTCTTGTGGGTCAGGTGTTGTAAGAGTCGCCCTAAAAAAAACTTTGTTAATCTCTATACCATTAGTGCCGATGATACCAACACTTTTGCCTGCCGTTTCTAAGATATTTTTTAGCATATACGAAGTCGTAGTCTTGCCGTTTGTACCAGTTATGCCGATAATTTTTAGGTCCTTGTCCGGATTACCAAAAAAGTTACTGCAAATTTTGGCAATATTTTTTCGCACATTTTGAAGTCTTACCTGAGTTACTTTGTACGGCAAAAACTCCTCAACGACAAGTGCCACAGCGCCATTGCATATAGCTTCTTTTGCATAACTTTCGCCGTCCTTGTCTACGCCCTTGTAACAAAAGAACAACCCATTTTGTACTTCATTTTGAGAGTTCTTTTGGAGGCTCAAAATATCTACATCTTCGCCTCTAAGCTCATAATCTATACCTTTTAGCAAACTTGTTATATTCATATATTTATCTCCTTTTTTTTGCTCTATAATATAGCTTTTTGAGGCGAATAATTTGTCAAAAATAAAAAAAGACAATATCATCTAAATATTGTCTTAATTTTTTGAGTTAATTTGTCGTAATTACTATTGTTTGTCCGCTGGATATTTTTGTACCACCGCTAGGGTACTGGCTAATAAGCACTTCGCCCTCGCCTGCTATCTCATAATTGATGCCATACTTTTCTATAATGCTTATTGCGCTCGCTAGTGGCTGTCCTACAACATCTGGAACTATGACAAAACTTTCTGTCTTTTCAAAATCCTTAGGGATATTTTTGTAAGCAAAAAGCCCTTCAAAAATCTGTTTACCATACGGGCTTGCAACAACACTACCATAGTAAGCTCCGCTACTTGGCTCGTTAACACATACAAGTAGTGCGTACTCTGGGTCACTCGCTGGATACATACCAAAGAAACTTGATACATATTTGCCTCTTGCGATAGTCCCATTTTCGTACTTTTGGGCAGTTCCTGTCTTGCCGCCTATATCGTAACCTGTAACAAAAGTCCCTTCGCCTTTTTTGAGTGACAAAACACCTTTTAATAGTTCATTGACTTGTTTTGAAACAGCAGGTGATACAGTTGTACTCTTTTTGGTTATTCCGCTTGTTTTTACAACCTTATTGCCGTTATATACTGCTTTTAGGATATGTGGAGTAACAAGAGTGCCGCCGTTGATAATGCTACAAAAAGCCGTAAGTAATTGGAGCTGGCTAACAGCTACCGCCTGACCAAAGCTTATACGGGCAAGGTCGACAGTTTTAACAAGCGATTTGTCCATAAGTATGCCGCTACTCTCGCCCAAGATATCAACGCCAGTTTTTTCGCCTATGCCAAATTGTTTTAGATATTTGTACAACTTTTCTTTGCCTAGCCTTAGCCCCAAGTCCATAAAGACACAGTTACAAGAGTTGCAAATCCCCTCTGCAAGATTTTGACTACCATGTCCTATACTTCGCCAGCATTTGATTCTTTGACCATCGACTATTCTATACCCAGGACAATAAAATCTATCATTAAAACTAGTTAGCCCCTCCGAAAGTGCCGCCGCCACTGTCAAAATCTTAAAAGTAGAACCTGGCTCATAAACATCAACGACAGATTTATTTTTTGTAAGCTCCATAAGAGTTTTTACATCTTCTCTAGGTGGGGTGTTATTATCATATGACGGAGTCATTCCCATACCTAAGATTTCGCCAGTCTTTGCATTTAGCATAACAATAGATGCTGACTTTGGATTATGAGTTTGAGTGATATCATATAGAGCCTTCTCGATTATTGCTTGGATCTTACTATCAATTGTTAGCATAAGATTGAGCCCGTCAACAGCTGGCACATAATAATCTATGCCTTCTATCTCTACCCCTGACGCATCACCTTGAGATAGCACCCTGCCATTGACGCCTTTTAGGAGTTCATTATAATAAGCCTCTACACCCGCCTGACCTATATTATCTATAGTAGTAAGTCCTAAGACTTGTGTCAAAAACTGCCCATAAGGATAATATCTAGAAATATTTTGGCTAAGCACAACACCGCTCAAATTTTTGTCAATTATCTTACTTGCGGTCTCTTCATCAACTGATAGTTTGATTAAACTTTCGGATATAGACTTATTTTTTGCTTTATCAAAGACCTTTTGCCTATCTATGCCCAAAATACTAGATAATGTGTCCGCAACTTCGTCAGCATTTTTAACATTTTTTGCCCTAACATAGATATCATAAGTTGTATAACTTGTAGCTAAGTAGTCGCCCGTCCTATCAAGTATATCTCCACGGCGGGCAGACAGTGGCAGCGTTCTTACCCACTGTGGAACGGCTTTTACTATAAGACTATCTTGTTTGAGCCCCTGAAGATAAAAGACTCTAATGATAAGTGCACAAAAAATAAAGGCTATCAGTATTAACAATACTAATAACCTCTTTTGTAAAGATAAAATTGAATATTTAATTTTAAGCTTCAAGCTTTAGCCTCCAAAAATGCTAGAGAAGAAGTTGCACACTTTATCAAACCAATTTGTTTCGCTTGGTATCTCTTCAATTATTTGTCTAGGTATAAGCTCGATATCTTGATACTCGCCTTCTGCCATGTCAAGACCGCCAGCATTTAAGCCTTCTTTTATTCCGTCTAGTTGACCTTTTATAGCAGCATTTTCTTCTTCAAGAGTTACTACTATTTGAGAGTTTGTGCCCACTTCTGCTCTGTATCTATTAATAAGTACAGCATTATATATTAAAAGTATGCTAAGAAGTAGCACAATAGACGCAAATACTCCAATTATTAGTTTTCCTCTAAGATTGATAGAAACAACTTGTGAAGGTGTTTCTTCTACATCCTCTTTTAGTCTAATAGTTGGGAAAAATTCGTTATCTACTTTTGTTATAGTCTCGGTGCTTGTGATAGGCTCAGCAAGCATCTCGCTTTTCATCTTTTCATAATTTTCTGCGATGTCGTCTTCGTAGGTGGTATCAAAATGGTTCAGTTCGCTTTTTGCAATAGAAGATAAATCTTGCACCTTGCTCAAATTGATGTCATCTATATCCGTTGTTTGATCGGTTATTAGTTTTGCACTACTCATTTTGAAACCTCCTTAATCTATAACTTCTCTACAATACGAAGCTTAGCGCTAGTTGACCTAGAATTTACTTTTAGTTCACTCTCGCTTGCTACGATTGGTTTTTTGTTTATTAGTTTAACAACCTCTTTGTGATGACAAACACAAATTGGAAGTTCTTTTGGGCATATACAACCTGTTGACTCATCTTTGAAAACAGTTTTTACTATTCTATCTTCTAGTGAGTGGAAAGTAAGAACAACAAGCCTGCCACCTTTATTCAAACTAAAAATCATTTCTTTGAGTGCTCTATCTAGGTCTGCTAGCTCGCCGTTAACCTCAATTCTTATCGCTTGAAAGGTCTTTTTGGCTACGCTACCGCCTTTGTGTAGCACCTTTGAAGGAACGCTACTTTCGATAATTTTTACAAGCTCTCCAGTAGTTTCTATATTTTTAGTTTCTCTTGTCTTTATAATGTTTCTTGCGATAGATTTTGCAAAGTCCTCTTCGCCATACTCAAAAAGTATTTTGATAAGCTCTTCATATGAGTAGCTATTAACTACTTCATACGCAGATAAACTTTGGCTCTTGTCCATACGCATGTCTAGTGGAGCATCAAATCTATAACTGAATCCTCTCTCGGCGTTGTCTATCTGATATGATGACACCCCAAGGTCTATTAACACTCCGTCTACTTTTTCAATACCATTTTCGGCTAGTATTGATTTATAATTTTTGAAATCCTCATTTACAAAAATTATCTTTGGCTTCTTATCTTTTAATCTCTCTTTTCCTACCTGTATTGCCTCAATATCTTTGTCAATACAAATAAGTGTTCCTTCACTTGAAAGTTTGTCCGCTATAACGCTGCTATGTCCTGCCCCACCCATGGTGCAATCTACATAAGTGCCGTTTGGCTTAATATTAAGTCCATCAATACACTCATTTAGCATAACTGGTATATGACTAAATTCCATACTCGCCTAGCTCACTCAAAACTTCATCAAAGTTTCCAGCATTTTCGTTATACTTATTCCATCTCTCTCTAGACCATAGCTCAGCACGGTTGCCTACGCCGATAAATACAACATCTTTTGTAATTCCAGCAAACTCTCTAAGGCTAGCTGGCAACAAAAATCTGCCTTGATTGTCCTCTTCTACCTCAAAAGCCGAAGATAGAAGTAGTCTCAAAGGTCTTTGGGCTTTGGAATCAAAAATAGGTAGACTATCAAGTCTCTCTTCTAGCGCATCAAATTGCTTACGAGAGAACACGAACAAACAACCATCGCTGCCCTTTGTTATGAAACAGCCATCGCTAAACTCTTTTTTAAGCTTAGCAGGTAGTCTTAGTCTAAACTTTTGGTCACACTGATGAAAGTACTCGCCGTTTAACATAGTCATACCTCCTTTTCCAAAAATCATCAAAGATAGTCCTTTAATTGACTATATTATACAACACTTTTTAACCACTTCCAACCACTTTTGACCACTTTTCAAAAAAATTTTTACTTTTTTGAAACTTTTTTGACCCAAAATATCAAAATTTTGGCAAACAAGTTATGTAAAAATAACTAACTTGTACATAATATAAAACATTATAATAAGACAAATACCGACAAATATAGAGAAAAAATATGGAGCAAAATAGCCTGCTACACTAACAGACTTACCAAATACCTCTACTCTATATATGTAAAACATCTCATATGCACAAATATGCAAATAAAAAAGCCACTAAATGAATTTAGCTCAAACAAAAAAAATCAAATCGCTTTAAGCAATTTGATTTTTTATTTCATTTAATAAGTGTTCTATATCTTTGTAGTCATTGTATAAATAAGTTTTAACAACATTATTTTGTTTGTTCCATACTTTTACAGAATTATTTAAGAATACCATTTCTAAATTTTCAGCATCACTATCAGCAAAAACCAAATAAGCATCTTTTATTTTAATGAATCCACAATTCTCAAAAGGACCAAACTGAGATAAGCCATCTTCATAAAGACTTTCATTATAGTATTTTGCAATACCTTTATAAAAAACAGACTTTGTTATACTTTTATCAAATGAATAAACATTTTTAATTTTCTTCGCTCTTTGAACATCTGCAATAGTAAAACATACTAAAATAAATATAATTAATACCCCAATAAATATTGAACTTATTATTATATTGTTAGTTTTATCAAAAGTTATAACTGTTAAGGAACAAACAAAATAAACTAAAGATAATACCAAGCAAATAAAAGGAATAAATAAAATTTTAAGCCACGCTTTTCTATTTGCTTTCAATTCTTCATAGGTAGATAACTCTTTATGCTTACAATTAAAAACAATACTTTTTTCAAAAGGTGGTATTGTGTATTCTTTTGGAGAGATACAATCTAACGCAATAATTTCGGTATTATTCCAAATCTCTTTGAGTGATTTTCCATCAAATATTTTAGCATTAACAAAATCGTCTAATGAAGAAAATTCACAACTTAAATTATCTTCTTCACTTCCAAACCAATATACCAATTCATTATCATTATGAGGATTTTGAGTTACTCCAAACCATACATATTGAAATTTTTTAGAGTTTTTTAATCTAAAAGCAGACTCTGAAAACCCATATTTTTCAAATATCTCATAAAACCTTTCAAATTCCATAAAGCCCCCTTAGTCTTTTTCTAGACTTGTTACAAATTTTGCTATTTCGTTACATGCCTTACGAGATTCTGGAGTGGTATCGCCCATAACTACATATGCATGGAAACACTTTTTATCTGTGTATAGCTTGCATTTGATATTTTTAGTTTTTGCCTTGTAATATGCTAGTGCTGTATCTTCATAAAGTATTTCGTCTGAACATACGCAGAACATAAGTGGTGGCAAACCATCAAAGTTAAGAAGTACTGGAGATACATACCCTTCTTCGCATAGTGGATTAGGTATCTCGCAATAGTCGCCCTTGATATAGCTCATAGCCATAAGGTCTAAGATTTCTTTAGTTAGACAAACATCAGTCGCTTTGTTAATCTCATAGCTTGGGGTATCGTTTCTAAGATTTAGGTATGGAGATAACATTATTCCGCAGCTAGGTAGTGGCAAATTATTATCTCTTAAGTACATAAGTAGCGCCAAAACAAAGTTGCCTCCCGCAGACTCTCCAGTAACTATAATATCATCTGGGGCATACTGCTCCAAAAGTCCTTTGTACACAGAAACAATCTCGTTAAGTGCTGTAGGATAAATGCACTCTGGAGATAAAGAGTAATCAACAGCTATAGCCTTACATCCAAGACGCTTCATCATGGCCTTCATATAAAAAGTGCCATGTAGTGGGAAGCCTCTACAAAAGCCACCGCCGTGGATATATAATAAAATTTTATTTTCGTTTGGCTTAGTTTTTTTGTAATACTTTTTCTTAGGGTTAACTTCTAGTTTATGGCATTTGACTCCGCCTATCTCTACTATCTCGTGATATGTTCCGCCAAGGACTAGCCTCTCAAGAAACTCATTAACTTCTCTAAAAAAGTCTTTATTTACAACAACAGATTTTAGGTCTTGGTCGCCTTTCTTTGCTACGGCGTTGATGTCGCTTTTCTTTGAAAGCTTCATAGACTTTCTAAGCAGTCTCATTCTTACACTCATAAAAATTTTCCTTTTTTTGTAAGATTTTATATTTTTAGTATAGCATATACTTTTTATTTTTACAACAAAACTACTTTTAGAGAGCAAAATTTATGCAAATAATAATATAAATATTTGGTAATAGTATTTTGGTGTGCTATAATAAAGTTATCAATTATGCATAAGTTTTAGGAGTAAAGATGAAAAAAAAGACTTGGTATCCACTGGATAACGCAGCTAAACTTTATCCCGCAATAAGCGGTCCAAGAAGACCTAACCTATTTAGTTATAGTGTTAGATTGACCGAAAATGTAGACAAAAACTTGCTTGAAAAAGCCGTTAATATGTTATTAGAAAACAACCCTGCTTTTAAGGTAAAGCTTAGAAGAGGTATTTTTTGGTATTATCTAGAAAAGAACTATAAGCCTTTTGTTGTCAAAGAAGAAATTCCAAATTATCTAGGCTACTTTGACTTTGACGAAGAGAACAATGGATACCTATTTAGAGTTTTTTATAAGTATAACAAAATTTCTATTGTTAACTTTCATGCTCTATCAGATGGCGATGGAATACTTTCATTTTTCAAAAGTATCATCGCTATGTACCTTAGTCTAAAAGGTTATAAAATTGATAGTGAAAATTTAATTAAACCTCTTGATGCTCCATACACTAACGCAAACAGTGAAGACTCTTTTAACAAAGAATATTTGAAAAAGTGCAAGAAGCCTGAAAAAGAAAAAAAGGCGTTCAAAGTTGACGGGACTCCTTTTGACTATGACGGATATGGCATTATTACGGCAAAAATTGACCTAGAAGGCCTAAAAACCTTATGTAAGACTTACAATGCTACTATCACTGAGTATCTTGTAGGGCTATATATGTATACAGCATATAATGTGTATGTTAGAAATAAAAAGGTAAAAAATAAACTAATTAGCATATTAGTTCCTGCCAATATGCGCAAGCGTTATAACAGTGCTACCCTTCGAAATTTCTCACTTTTTATTAGACCAAAACATGACTTTGGGGTAAAGGAACTTAACCTAGAAGAGTGCATCGAAACATGCAAAAAACAAATGAAGGAAGGGCTATCAAAAGAGCGTCTTGACGCGCTAATCCATGACAATGTCAAGGTAGAAAAGAACTTCTTCATGAAGATAGTTCCTTTGTTTATAAAAGATGCTGTTATCCGCATGGTATATAACTATGTGGGAGAAAATTTGCAAACAGGCAACATCAGTAATATAGGTATTGTAGAGCTACCACAAAGTATGCAAAAGTATGTTACAGATTTTACAATGGCAATCGCCCCAACATACACCTGCAAGCAGCAACTAGGAGCAATAACATATAACGGCAACTTGTACATTACCTCAGCAAGAGAATTTGTTGAGACAAACTTTGAAAGAGAGTTTTTCACTACTCTATCAAAAAATAATGTACATGTAGAAATCTTTAGCAACAACTGGGAGGCAAAAAATGAAACATTGTAAATATTGTAATGTCGATGTCAGCACCAGTGAAAAGTATTGTCCACTGTGCTACAACATCTTAGAGGGCGATGACGAAAAGACAGTGGACTTTTATCAAAAGCGTCAATCTAATGACAAGACACATAAGACACATTATCTATTGTCAAAAATATTTTTTATGATAACGCTTGCAATAATTGCAATATGCGTATTTATCAATGTTCTTACTTGGGACGGAATAGTTTGGAGTTTGCTTGTAGGTGTTAGCATTGCATATGTCTGGATATTTGTCGCTCATACTATACTTTCAAAAAGAAGCATCTTTGAAAAAATACTTCTTCAGCTTGTAGGTATAGTTGCTATAGTTGTCGTATGTAATATATTGTCAAAAGGTAATTGGCTACTTAACTATGTATTACCATCTATTGAACTTGCAGCAGCGATTACACTTGCTTTTGTGACTTTTATACTACGAAACAAGTATAGAGTTATCTTACCATTTTTCTTGGTATATATTTTACTAATAGTTACTTCTATTGTCTTACTTGCTGTCAAAGCAGACACTTTTATGATACTTAGCGAAATAAATATAATAGTATGCGGACTAGCAATAGTAGGCACACTTATCTTCGGGCACAAAACTCTAAAAACCGAACTTGCCAAAAAGTTCCATTTATAACCTCTAATGAAAATTGGACAATAAATTCACAAAACTTAAACAATATAATATCGTAAGTTGTCCATCAGTATAAAAAGTGATAACAAAAAAAAGACTAGCGTATAACTAGTCTTTTTTTATTGCTATTGACAATTCAAAATCAGGATACGACTTAGTGATAAACTCAAAATCATCACTTCTATCAAGTATGTCCTTGGTATTATAGAATACGCTTGACCCTTCGCACTTAACAAGAGATTCCTTTTTGACAAAGTACTTAGTTAGCGTTCTACTATCAGGGCAGGACTTTTTCTCGCTATCATTTAGGATATAGTCTTTAAGCGATGTATCTTTTATTATATCCTCTATATCTACGCCCACTTCTCTATCACATATCACGCAACATACAGCGCTGTCTGTGTGGCTAATGTTAAAGTAGCAACTATCTATATAAGGTTTGCCATTTTTGTTATACGAATACTCAGGGAGCACTAGCGTCCCAAATCTATCATACAAAAGTTTAACCAAAAGCATATAACCTAGCGTTGATAGTATGTTACTAGTTTTGTTTTTGCTAAGTCTTTTTTGCATAGGCTCGCTAAAATACTTGTGCATCTTCTCAATAGTCAAGTCGTCCACACTAAGCGGATTAGTTAGCACCAAGCAATCGCAAAAGTTACAAGCAGCGTCTTTCATAATTCTCTAACGCCTTATCAAGATTAACTGAATATTCTGTCCCTCTAAAATCTGTAAGAGATGGACACTCAGCTTTTATATAATCAGCTAGATATTTTGTTATCTTTTGAGCACCTTGCAAATTAACATGCATGCCTTTATCTCTAAAGTCTTGCTCATAATCAAGACCGTAGCTCATGTGATTTTCGTTAAAGTCAATAAGGTCTATGCCCTCTTTCTTAATTAGTTTCAAAAGACCTTTTTGCTTAGAATAATTCCAATTCTTTGTTGTAGGCATAACGACAAATGCAAGTTTGATATTATTCTTTTTGCATAACTTTATCATCTTTTTAATTTTTTGTTTGTTGTGCAATGTAAAGTTTGCCGCTTTTGACTTTGGGCTACCCATATAAGACTCATCGTTTGATACCTTAGTTATATCTTTACGCATATAGTAGCCTTTGCTGATATCATAATATTTTGCATCTGTAGGTGCCGTGAAGAAGTCTTTTGCTTTTAGATTTTTCCAGCGAGAGTGATATGTATATATGTTATAAAATATTGGCAAGTCATCAAAGATATTTGTTGTATTTCTACTATACAAACTCTCTGGGCTAATCAAAATCATCTTAGGATGATGAGTATTTATAAACTTTTCCATATTCCTATAGATACCACTTGCACTCAAAGTATCAGGGTTATTTACGCCACAGTTATATGCCGAAAAGCCATATTCTTTGTATAGCTCCATAGGTATAAATCCGTTTTTAACTTCTGAGCTTCCAAAGAAGCCAATCTCAACCTTGCCATTTTCTTTTGCGGTATAAGTTTGACCTTGCCAATACTTCTCTCCGCCTTTGTCTGTGTAACTTTTTGTGATCAAAATATTGTTAATATATAAAAGCATAAGAATAGGTATAAGTAAAATTATAAATACTTTTAGGGTTATAAGTAATGCTTTTTTCATACTAGAACGCTCCATAAATAGGGTCTGGAGGTACATAACCTACTCCGTATGCCCCAAAAACTATTATTATAAACACATATACTTCAATAAGCACAATTCCCCAGAAGATAGATATCTTAAATAACTTTTCGTATATGTCGACTTTTAGATATTTCATTATTCCTACAGCTATAACAGGCACTAGACATACGCACATAGCAACTATATCTTGCCAGTTGACAAGGTCGTTTGCGATTGAGGCTTTGCCTGGGCTAAAAATTCTGCCAAACATACCAAAAGCATCGTTAATAGTAACCGCTCTAAATAGTAGCATACCAATACCAACCAAAATCGAGGTCTTAACAACTCTTAGAGCAAATAGAACTTTTGAATCAGCAGAAACATGAATCTTTTCGTACAGTTTCTTAAATAAAGGTTCAAGTAACATATGTAAAAACATAAGCACTAGATAATATACGCCATACAAAACATACTTAAAACTAGCGCCGTGCCACAATCCTGTCAAAAGCCAAACAGCACTCATAGATAGTACAGTAGGCACAAATACTTGCATAAAAGCGCCAAACTTAGTGTTTTTCTTATTTAGTTTTTGATACACAGGGCTCATTGATATTGGGTAAAAGACATAGTCTTTGAACCACCTACCAAGAGATATGTGCCACCTACTCCAAAACTCGCCAACATCTTGTGATAAAAATGGTGCGTTGAAGTTTTCTGCAAGATTGACACCAAACATATGGCTAACGCCTTGCGCCATATCTATACACCCCGAAAACTCGCAGAATAATTGTATAGTAAAGCAAATAACTCCGCAAATAATCATAAATCCGTTGTAACTAGCATAATTTCTAAATATTTCGTCCGCTATAGCGCCCGCTCTTGGCACTATCATAATTAGCTTAAAGATACCAAAACAAATTCTTGCAAGTCCTTTTTTGATATTATTTGCATCAAAGTCTGTTCCGTCATATAGGCTATACGCTATCTCGTTATATTTGCTAAAAGGTCCTTCTAGTAATTGTGGAAAGTAGCAAACAAAAAGCCCTACTCTTAAGATATTTTTGTCCGCAGGGCAAACACCTCTATAAACATCTACTATATAGCTAATCGCTTGCAAGGTATAATAAGATATACCAAGAGGCAAAACTATACTTCTAAGAGGTATATTACCCGCTCCGCCAAATAGCCTTTCAATGCCATTAAAAATGCCAGCAAAAAAGTTGGCATACTTCAAAAATGCAAGTAAGCCAAGATTGATAATGATGGTACCAAATACGCACCATCTCTTTTTTACTTTATACTTTGCTTTTAGGGCTTTCTTCTGGTCTTTTTCTAAGCCTTCTTTTTTCTTCTCAAAGTCGCTCTGCAACTTACCTATCAAAAGTCCAAATAGATATATTGACAATGCAGTGCCTATCATATAAAAAGCTAGTAGCCCACTATAAACAAACACCGCCGCCATACTTAGCACAAGTAGCACTATAAATCTAAATCTCTTAGGCAAAAGATAATATATGATAGTACCAAGAGCCGCAAAGATAAGGTAGTAGAATAAAAGTTCTGTACTCAAAATTAATCTTCCAATTTTTCAACAAGTTTTTTGATAGCGGCTACAGAGTTAAAGTTTTCTGGTAGCATATCCATAGGAGTGATCTCAATATCAAACTCATCATTTAGTTTCATAACAAGTTTCAAAATATTGATAGATGTTAGTATTCTGTCATCAACAAGTGCTGTTTGTTTCTCAACATCAACATCTGGTAAAATCTCTTTTAGTATTTTTGTAATCTCTTCCATAATAATTCCCTACTTTATATATGTATTTTTTAACGCCTTTCTGTCTACTTTTCCATTGGCGTTGTATGGTAAAAGTTGCTCTTTATAAACTTTTGCTGGCATCATATAATAAACTAGTTTTTTATTAAGTGTCGCCATCAATTCGTCCACTTTGATTCTGCCGGTGTATATAAGCACTATTTCATCGTTTTTGTCATCAAATAGGCAAACGGCATCTTGCACCTTCTCAATAGCTACGATGGTGTTTTCTATTTCGCCTAGTTCTATTCTATAACCCATATGTTTAATCTGGTAATCTGCTCTACCGCAAAATTCCATTTCGCCATACTTGTTGTACTTGACTAAATCGCCAGTCTTGTATACAACCTCTGGATAGTCACTTTGAATAGGATTTTGGACAAAGTTTTCTTTATTCTTAGCGTCATTTTTGTAATAACCATGAGCTAAGAAGCTACCTCTAATATATAGCTCGCCCATCTCATCTTGAGCTGTAACTCTTTTGCCATCACTTACTATCATGCAATCACAATTTCGGCAAGCTATACCTATAGGCAAACTCTCGTCATTTCTAAACTTTCTATTAACCTCATAGTAACAGCATATATCAGTTGCTTCTGTTGGTCCAAATAAGTTGTAGTACTTGACGCCTTTTAGGTTGTTTCTCCAATAGTTAAGAGGTTTATTGTGCATTACTTCGCCCGCAAAAAGTACTTTTTTAAGGTGTTCTGGCTTTTGATACTTAAACATATCAATATTTGCCATGATGCTAATAGCAGATGGTACCCAATAGATTGTATTGACTTTTTGCTCGTTCATGAATTGTATTGCTTTTAGCGGAAAGGCAAAATATTTAGTTGGGATAATTACATAAGTCGCCCCAGCAAAAATAGTTGCAAAAAAGTCAGACACTGACATACTGAAATATAGTGGCGTTTGGCTACCAAAAACAGTCTTGTTGTTTATTCTAAATGTATCTATAAACCACTCAATATAACTTATAACATTGCCATGACTAAGCACTGTGCCCTTTGGAACGCCAGTTGAGCCTGATGTAAATAGTATATAAAGTGGGTCGGTACTAATAATATCATCAAGATTTGCAGAGTTTTTTGCTTCTACGCAGTCATCAATACAAATTACATTTTTTGATTCAAAGTTTTGGCAAAAGTTGTCTTTTGTATCCTTAGAAACTATAACAGCACTTGGGCTCAAAACATCAAGTATCTTATCTAATCTATCTTTTGGTGAGTGAGTATCTAGCACAGTGTAGACATTGCCACTATACACAGCACCCATCATTGCCGCCGTAAGATCGCATGATCTATCTATAAATAAAGCAATATTTTTGTGCTTTTCGCCGTTTAGACTCCCAAAAATACTGCTCGCAATTTTCTTAGCTTTATCTTTTAGCTCGCCAAATGTAAGGCTAGAACTTTCATCTACAATAGCAACTTTGTTATAATTTTTTGCTACCGTCTTCTCAAAATAATTTATGATATTGTTTAGCATAACCCTTTATCTCTACTTTTCATTATACAAGCCTATATTATATATGTCAAACTCATATGGCTAAAAATATACAATCGTGCAGTTTTTGCCCATTTTTATGTGAATTTGAGGCGTTTTTGGCACAAAAATGCAAATTTTCTATAACTAATACAATGCTGTATTTTGTCGTATTTAATAAAATGCAACAAAAAAACTAGCCGTTATTTTGGCTAGTTTTTTTTAGATTGTTATCTATACTATTATGTTATCTATATATTATTTATCTTCTTTGATAACGGTAACAGTACCATCTTGAGCTATTTCAATTTTGTCGCCAGTTTCTACATATTTTAAGAATTTGTCGCCTAGTCTATCAATAGCTATGATTGGGCTGTTTTCCCAGTTACGAGCAAGGATAATACCTGAGCATGCTAGAGAGTCAATATCCTCAGAAAATAGCATTGCGCTTGGGTTAATCTTCATAGAACAAACTGTTTGGATAACAAGTCCGCCTGTTGTAGAACCTATAGTTTTTGGCAAGCATAAAATTTTGCCTGTTAGGTTCTTTTTATAGATATCTGGGTTGTTTTGGTCAGATGCAATTACTTGCTTAGCGTTTTTTAGAGCGCTCTTTTGGAAAGTAGCAAGTGTGTTAACACCTTGTCTTGATACGATAGCTTCGCCTTTTAGCTCGCCGCCACCTATTACTCTACCCTTAAAAGTCTTAGTACTCATATTATTTACCCTCCTTGCCTGTGATAATATTAAGTATATCTTCATCTTTATAATATCTAGCAGAAGAATATGTTCTTAGTTTGTTAGAAGAAGTGATGATTGGAGCTTTGCCAGCTATTGGGTTGTTGGTGTACATTAGCGGACAGATAGAAGAAACTCTAACTCCAGTCTTAACTAGCTCTTTATATAGATCAGTCTTTTCAAACTCTTTGCGAATAGCTGGGCTAGTAGTTAAGATTGTTCTTACTCTTACCTTCGACTTTCCGCTCTCTTTTAGGCCATTTAGAATATTGTTAGCCCAAGAGTGAAGTTGCGAAGTTGTAAGATGTGGACAGCCTATAAAGCATAGTTTTGGCTTTGCATCTTTGTTCTTCCAAAGGATTGGATATGACTTATAAACTCTCTCAATCTCAGCATCATCAATAACATAAGTTTTTGCTTTGTCTTTGATTAAAGTTTTCTTTAGCTCTTTTGCTTCTGGGGTCAAGTTGTCAACATGGTATAGACCAACTGCACCATTTGAAGCACTAGCAGCGCCCATATCTTTTAGATATGCCTTAGCGTTGTCGTCTAGCTTCTTGCCAAGGAATTTATCAAGGCCAACGATGTATGGAACATCTTCCATAACTTTAAGGCCTATTGCACTACCTAGTATTTGAGCCTCAGGAAGTTTAGAAGTCTTAACCTCTATTACCCAGTCAGCTTTTCTACCCTCATCAGTAAGTAGTCCAAATTCTGGAACTTTACCAACGATAGCTGAGAAAATATCTAGCATACCGCTATTTCTGTTGCATCTAGCACCAAGTACTGAGTTAGCATATACAACTGCAGAACTCTCTGCCCAAGAAAGAATATCGCCTTTCTTAGGAGTGTTGCCTACTTCGTCTAGGTAACAAGTACATGTAAAGCCGTCAGTAGTTTTTAGACCAAGCTTCTTTAGTTGCTCTTCGTATCTAGCTTGTTGGCTGTACATAATTTTGCTAAAAATTAGTTTGTTTAGAATATTACATTTTACATTTTTGTAATCGATAGGTCTTGGGTCTACGGTAAATGGGTATTTAGTTTTTAGGCCAGCAGCGATTAGCTCGTCCATTGTTCTAAATAGTGGTTTTAGTAGTCCAATACCAAAAGATGTTACAAGGTGTCCGTCATGAGTTACTGGGACAAGTCTTTTTGCTCCAAAAGCGTCACCAAACTCAACGATTGTTTTCATAACTTTGGCAAGAGTTTCGCCTTGTTTTCCGTCAAGTATCTCTTGCTCTTCTTTAGTTAGTTTCATTTATTTCCTCCTAAATGCTCAAACATTTTCTATAAGCGCCCTTAACAGCAGTAAATACTTTGCCTGGCATCAAACTATCGCCAACATTGTATATTTCTGGAGCGGCATTTGATTTTACTAAGCCATAATACAAATCATCATTAGAAGATATTCCGCAAGCAAATACTACTACATCGCTCTCGACATAGATATCTTGATACTCGTCTTTAACCTTCTTAGCAAGTGGGTTAGGAATATTTTCTGGCAAAATTGGTTGCCATGTATTAAATGGATTTGGAACAGTCTTAGAAACATTTTTCTTAACAGTAACGGTCTTATCTGCATTGATAGATTTTACAAATGAGCAGTTGTGAACTTTTACACCATACTTCTCTAGGTAATGCAAAATATGTCCACGGTTAGCAGTACATGAGTTAGCCATTAGGTTAGGTGTAGCTTCGATGATTGTTACATCTTTGTTTAGCTCAGTCTTTAAATAATATGCTAGCTCGCAGCCGCTATCACCACCACCGATGATTGCAAATGTATCTGCTTTGCTATATTTTTTAGGATTATTAAGAACATCAACAACATAAGTTACATTTTTGTTCTCAACGCCGTCGATTGGAAGGAATCTTTGTTTTGTACCAGTTGCAACTACGATAGCATCGTATTTTGCAGCCTTTAACATTTTTTCATCAGCGGCTACGCCTAGATTTAGAGTGAAGTTTTTGTTCTTCTTCATACCAGTAACTAAGTTGTTAAGATACTCAACATAGTTAGCTAGTTCATACTTAAATTTTGGAACAGAAGCTGCTATGATTGTACCACCAATCTTTTTAGATTTTTCGTATAGGTCAACTTTGTGTCCTCTTGCAAGCAATGTCTTAGCTGCTACCACGCCCGCAGGGCCAGCACCAATAACAGCAATCTTTTTGCTCTTTTCTGCCTTAGGAATATCTCTCAAAAGTTCTTCTTCAAAAGCAGTTCTTGGGTTAACCGCACATTGTGGGTGTCCGCCGTCTACAAACTCTTTGATACAACCTTCGTGACAACCGATACATGGGATGATGTCTTTTGTATTACCAGCATAAGCCTTGTTTACCCAGTCTGGGTCTGCAAGTAGTGGTCTACCTAGCATTATCATGTCGCACATATTATCTCTTAGAGCTTTTTCAGCAAGGTCTGGATAACCTAACTTACCTACAGCAACTACAGGAACTTCTACGCCTGCATTTGACAAAATATTATTCTCTTTGAAGTAGTCTTTTACAAGTTTAGAAACTTCTAGGAAACAGCCACTTGGCATACTAGCAGGAGGATGAGGAAGCCACCAGTTATCATAGCAACCTAGGTCAACGTCAAACATATCAACGCCCGCTTTAACAAGGTTAGCCATATAATCTAAAGTCTCGACTATTCTTCTCTCGTTTCTGTATTTACGAAGAGCTTTTACGCCTTTCATCTTATCGCCATAAGTTGCGTTAAGAGCAAGTGAAAGGTCAATTCTATACATAATAGGATAATTGTTTCCAACTCTCTTACGAATTTGTTTAACGCAGTCGATACCAAATTGTTGCCAATTAGCATATCTACCAGCAAGTCTTCTGTTAAATGCTGGGTTAGTCAATTGCTCCATTAGGTAGCCTTCGTGACCATGCAAATACACACCATCAATGTTACAAGCTTTTGCGTCAGCAGCACCTTGTCCCATATTTTTGACTATCTTCTTTACTTTCCCATCGGTGATAGTAGCACATGGAATCTCTGGAATATAAAAGTTAGGGTTCCAGCTAGCTGAAACAGGAAGTTTAAGGCTGTTAACTAAGCATTGTGGGTTGCCTACTCTACCAAGGCCAGCAGTTAGCTGAATAAATAATTTAGCACCATGACTATGACAAGCATATGCAAGGTCTCTCCAGCCAGCAAGTACTGTACGGCTACGATCTATTCTTGGGAAGTAAGATAATTTTCCAAGCTCAGTGATAGATGGATCAATTCCATGAGATACAGGCACAAGACCTGTTGTGATAAGACCAACGCCGCCCTTAGCACGCTCTTCAAAGTATGCAAGCATTTTTGCGTTAGGTCTACCAGTCTCCTCACACATAGAAATGTTGCCCATAGGTCCCATTACCAAACGGTTTTTTATGGTAAGTTTGTTAACTTTTATAGGACTAAACATCTCTTTGTAAGGATAAAGTTTATTGGTCATTTTTGGGGTTTCGCCCTTCAAAAACCAATTACCGAAACTTTCTTCTAAATTTTGAAGAAGTTGTTCTTTGTTTTCCATAATTTCCCTCCAGTTTTTATTACTTATATAATACCAAAATCAGCCATTTTTTTCAAACAAACTAATACAATATTTTGCAAAATACACAAAAAATATTTTTTGTTAAATACATAAATAATATTTTTGAAAAAATATAAAAAATAATACAAATATAAAAAATAAATATATCTTAAAGGCATATATAAAAAACATCAATATTGACATTACAAAGAACTTGCAATATAATATAAAGGTGAGGAAAATAAATAATGAAACCAGAAATAAAAGATAAAAAACAAGAAATCAAAAAACCAACTTTATTAACAAAAATTAAAAAACTCTTTATCCCAAAAGAAAAAGAGCCTGAGCAAATTACCGCTATAAAAATTGTAAAAGAGATGTCAAAAAATAACCCTTACCCTGTAGGTAAAAGCATAGACAAAATATCAAAATATATTACAAATGAAAAAGAATTACCCGTAGCCCAAAGACTTGAACTTTTGCTTGATGCCTACGGCAAGTATTATAAATACCAACATCAATCTACAGTTTCATATGCAGTAGATGAAGAAGCTGCGGATTTTTCTAGAATTGAAGATGAGTACTATCGTATGGGCAAAAAAATATCTTTTAACGACTACTTCAATGCGCGTATGAAAGAACAAGAATATATCGTAAATAGAGAGCTTAGAAATAATGCTCAAAAACTTCTTACAAATGCAGAAAATAATGGCAATAAAGAAGAAGTGATGAACAATTTGGATTCATATGGAGCATTAATAATTAATAACTCGCTTAAACTACAAGATGACTTTTGGACAAATAGAGATAAGAGTGGATACAAATTTTCTAATGATGAAAAATTTATAAAAGATGCACTTATATATAGATATGAGCAAAAGTTAGAAGCTAAAAAATCAAAAACAACTCAATGCCCTTCTCAACAAAAAAGCGAAGACAAAAAACAATCTTCAGATTCAGCCCAAGGTATGTAAATTTTTTTACAATTTTTTGGTATTGACATCTAAAAAAAATCAATTATAATGAGTTTAGAATTATAACATTAAGGGGGGGGACAAAAAATGAATCCAATATTAAAAAACGGCAATAAAAAAGTAAAAAAATCAAATTTCTTCAATAATATTAGGACTTTCTTTTTCCCGACCCCAGAGATGCTTGTTGATAAGATGAGCACATCAACTAGCTATCCTTACGGCAGATCACTAGATGCGATATCTAACAAAATCGTAAGCTCAAAAACACTTGCTCCAGAGCAAAAAATTGACCTTTTGTTTGACGCCTACGGTAAGTATTATAAGTACCAACACGAAAGAGTTGTTAATTTTGCGACTTTTGAGTTCTATTATGAAGACTTTATGATAGAGTTTGCGGGCGAGCTTTTTAAGCATCAATATAGATATGACAAACGCTTTAGAGAGTTATCTGCTGAGACAAAGTACATCGTTAACAGAAACTTTGACGAAGATATGAAAGATGTATTTGCAGAGGCTAAACAAAAAAATATTATGCACTCTGTTATTGAAAAATTAGATGACTATCAAATTAAAGCCATCAATGCAGCTATGAAACTTAAAGACAACTACAAAGAGGGTCTTGTAGATAATGAATATCAAGCTGATGATAACGAGAAGTATCTAGAAAAATTACTTGTTGCAAGATATGACAAAAAATTAGAGCAACAAAAAGCTTCTACCAAACCTTTCCCAGAGTTTGAGGAGCAAGTAATCACAGAGACTCATTCACAAGGTAGCCAAGTATTGTAAACTAGCAAAAATAACAAGTAAAAAAGCACTTAAGAGATTACCCCTTAAGTGCTTTTTATTTATCTACACTATCTCAACTAATTTGTTGCCTAGTTTGTCGCAAGATGTAAGGTAGTATGTTACGCCATTTTTGTTAACGACAAGATCTGACTTACATTGATTGCCGTGTAAGTGCCCATACACAACAGTTGTTATACCAAACTCTTCAATAAGTCTTGTAAAATCACTATCTTCTCTTTTGCTATTAAATGGTGGATAATGAAGTATAGCAATTATTTTTTCGCCATTTGTAGCAAGGGCTTTGGCCTTTTCAAATGACATACGAAGTCTAATAACTTCTCTATCTAGTATCTTCTTGTCCTCAGGTGTTGGCTCGCCCTTTTCTGGTACGCTCCACGCTCTTGAACCGCAAAAGACTTTGTCCTCTATCTTGATAGCGTCATTTTGAAGGGCATAAAAGTTAGGAGGCAAGACGCCTCTTACTTTACTAATAGTACTCCACCAGTAGTCATGATTGCCACGGACTATTATTTTTTTGCCTTTGTTCTTGCCTATAAGTTCTAGGTCACAAACGGCGTCTTCTAGATTCATCGCCCAGCTAATATCTCCGGCTACTATTACCATATCGTCATCAGTTACTTTTTTGTCCCAATCGGCAAAAATATCGTCAACATAATTTTCCCATGTAGGTCCAAAA
This sequence comes from uncultured Clostridia bacterium, assembly GCA_934757865.1. Taxonomy (GTDB): domain Bacteria; phylum Bacillota; class Clostridia; order Christensenellales; family UBA1242; genus CAKVLS01. The sequence continues at coordinate 59,208 of CAKVLS010000004.1, forward strand.
ATATTCATAGGTTTAGGGTTATTGATAGATAAGTGTAAATCACTGATAGCAAATACTCTCATATTTTCTCCTACATGTATTATGGCACAAAAACCTTATAATGTCAAAAATAAAAAAGCCCCAAATAAATTGGGGCTATTTTTTATATTCTTTGATTTTGGATAGCTGTTGGGTATATTGGTAGTTCCAAAACTCCCGAGCAAGCATCTTGAGTGTATTCTTGACAAACAGGTGCATTACAATAACCATAACTTGGCACCAAAATCTCTGCTCTTACAATGACTTTGATAATAATAGTGATGCAGGCAGTGATTGAGAAAGTGTTACCGCTAACATAAGTTCCTCTAGGTACACTTGTCGCCCCAAAAGCTTCTATTGTATATGGTACGATAGATGGCTGTGGTACAAAAAGTATTACATCTACAGGGACTGTTATGGTAGTAGCTCCTGTGCCTGTTACTCCGTTATTATCCGTATATGTAACGATCAAAGGTATATTTACATTTCCTGAAACTCTAGCAAAATTTGGCTTATCTGCAAGCCTTTCGACAACAAGGTCAGTAAGGGTAGTACCTTGGGCAGTTTGAGCGCTGACAAAAGTAAGTGGAAGCGTAGGATTAGCTGGGTTAAGTCCAGTTAAAGTTTGCTCCAAATTTACTTCTTGTACTTGTTTCATACATGCGTCCAAAACCTTGTCTGTTTGGATACAAGCCTTTTCGCATAGTCCGTGAAGTGGATTGCCTACAATTACACCTGGTGTATTTCCTGTTCTATTACAAGTATAAAAAGACATATATTTTACCTCCTTACTCTATTATATGAAGCCAACACCCCAAAGGTTAAAACAATATAGCCAAGCCCTAATGCTTAAAAATCTTTATAAAAATAACTAAAAAAAGAAGTCCTATATAGGCCCTCTTATAATTTATTATATATTTAGTTAAGCTCTTCTTCGCCCTCGTCTTCTACATTATTTTCGGCATTTAGTCTTGCGTCAAGAGAGTCAAGCAAATTGTCTCTTCCAAGTTTGCCATCACTTGATGTGATGATAAAGTTAGAAACTGCAAGCCCTAGCTCACTAGCTATACGGCTTACACTTCTTGCTCTTTCGGCTTTAGAAAGTTTATCAGCCTTGGTCAAAACAAAGACTGTTGGAATACTATAGTAATACAAAAACTTAATCATTTGCTTATCGTTATCGTTAGGCAAATGTCTAATATCTAGTAGCATATATACAGCTTTTAGATTAGTTGATTTTTTTAGATAATTTTCAAGTAAATGTCCCCAAGATTCTTGGGCTTCTTTACTTGCTTTGGCATAGCCATAACCCGGCAAGTCTACCAAAAGGAACTCTTTGTTAATCAAAAAATAATTGATTAGTCTAGTTCTACCTGGTAGTGATGATGTCTTGGCAAGTTTGCCGTTATTGGTCATAAAATTGATAAGTGAGCTTTTGCCAACATTGCTTCTGCCAACAAAGGCTACTTCTTTATAATCGGATTTGTAAATATCGTTAAAATTCGAAACACTTTTTACAAACTCGGCAGTTTTGATTACCATAATAAATTTTTCCTTAGCTTATTGTTCCTGTTTGTTTTAGGTCAGCGTCCAAGACTTTGATGCTGTCGTCTATTTTGGTTGGAGCTTCAGGAACGGGTTTTCTTACATAGATAGGTTCTGATTGACCATCAATAAACTTGTCAGTTAAGATTATCTTCTCAATAGTCTTATCCTCAGGAGCTGAGTACATAAGTCCTATCATACTATCTTCTAAGATTGTTCTTAGTCCTCTAGCTCCAGTTTTTAATTTAATTGCCTTTTTTGCAACAGCAGATAGGCAAGCATCTTCAAATTCAAGTTTGATGCCGTCCATATCAAACATCTTGGTGTATTGTTTAGTGATAGAGTTCTTTGGAGTTGTCAAAATTTGGATAAGGGCTGGCTCATTAAGTTCATGAAGACCAACAACAATAGGTAGTCTACCAACAAACTCCGGAATAAGACCAAACTTAATCATATCTTGTGGTTGGATATTTCTAATATACTCGTAAGAGTCTTTTTCCTCTTTTGACTTAACGCCACTACCAAATCCTAGTGTGCTATCGCTCATTCTCTTCTCGACTATTTTGTCAAGACCAACAAAAGCACCACCGCAAATAAACAATATGTTAGTAGTGTCTATTTGGATCATCTCTTGTTGTGGGTGTTTTCTACCACCTTGAGGTGGGACTGAAGCAACTGTGCTTTCTAAAATTTTTAGTAAAGCTTGTTGAACACCTTCACCACTTACATCACGAGTGATAGAACGGTTTTCGCTCTTTCTAGAGATTTTGTCTATTTCGTCAATGTATACGATACCCATTTCGGCTTTTGAGATGTCGTAGTCTGCATTTTGAATAAGTTTAAGTAAAATATTCTCAACATCTTCTCCAACATATCCAGCCTCAGTAAGAGTTGTTGCGTCTGCTTGTGCAAAAGGCACTTTCAAAATCTTAGCTAAAGTCTTAGCAAGAAGTGTTTTGCCGCAGCCGGTAGGTCCTATCATAAGAACATTACTCTTCTCTAGCTCGATAGGAGTTTCGCCCATATTGTTCTCTTTTAGCTCGGCGTTGTAGTTAATTCTCTTGTAGTGATTGTATACCGCAACCGAAAGAGCTTTTTTAGCTTCATCTTGTCCTACGATATAAGAATCTAGCATTTCCTTAATCTCGTGAGGAAGTGGCAAATCTACTTTTGTTGTAGTCTTGTTATCTCTAGTTTTGCCTTCATTAATAATGTCTTTGCAAACATCAATGCACTCGTCACATATAAAACTGTCTCCTGATGGGCTAGAGATTAACCTTTTTACCTCGGCTTGACTCTTGCCACAAAAAGAACATACTAGATTTACTTCTTTTTGCATTATTTTTCTCCTTATATATTTTTGCCGTAAACAAAAGTTGCTAAACCAAAAATATTTTTTTAGTTTAGCAATCAATTTTTTGATTAGTCTAAACTTTGCTAATCTTGTACAAGTTTAGGCTTTTATTTTCTTTTGTAGAATATTTCGTCTATTAGACCATATTCTTTGGCTTGCTCAGCGGTCATATAGTTATCTCTATCTGTATCTTTTTCAATTTGCTCAAGAGATTTACCAGTTCTCTCGCTAAGTACTCTGTTGATTTTTTCTTTAATGCGTTTGATGTGGTTAGCTTGGATCTCAATGTCGCTTGCTTGACCTTGTGCACCGCCCAAAGGTTGGTGAATCATAATCTCGCTGTTTGGCAAAGCGTATCTCTTGCCCTTAGTACCACTAGCAAGAAGGAAAGCGCCCATTGAAGCTGCAAGGCCAATACAGATAGTACATACATCGCATTTGATATAATTGATTGTGTCAAAAATCGCAAGACCTGCAGTAACGCTACCGCCAGGGCTATTGATATATAAACTAATATCTTTGTCTGGGTTTTTGCCCTCAAGATAGATAAGCTCAGCAACTACAGTATTAGCTACTGCATCATCAATCTCACCTGTCAAGAATATTATTCTGTCCTCAAGTAGTCTAGAATAAATATCATAGCTTCTCTCGCCCTCGCTTGTCTTATCGACAACCATAGGAACTAAAGCATTTTTTACTCCCATAATTTACCTCCATAAAAATTATGTAAATATTATAGATTGTTGTTTGATTTTAAGAAAGTCATAAGTTTGTTTAGTAAAATGCCATTTTCAAGGTATGCTAGTTGCTCGCCTTTTAGCTCTTTTCTAATATCTTCAATAGATTTCTTATGCTCTTTACCCTCGTTGTACTTGTTAACAATATCTTCATCTGTAACATCTAGTTTCTCAGCATTAACGATAGCCTCAAGTACTAGTCTTGTCTTAACTGTCTTCTCAGCATCTTCTTTACGAGAAAGTCTTAGCTCTTCTAGGCTTTGACCAATGTATGATAGATAGTCTTCTAATTTTAGACCTTGATAGCTTAGTCTATACTCAAAATCTTTGATAAAGTCATCAATTTGGTGCTCAATCATAGCTTCTGGGATATCTACTTTTGCATTATCAACAACTGCGTCAATCAAAGCTGCTTCTTGCTTGTGCATAGCTTCGTGCTCAGCATCCTCAGTTAGTTTTTTCTTAACATCTGCTTTTAGGTCAGCAAGAGTTTCAAACTCGCTAACTTCGCTAGCAAACTCATCGTTTAGTTCTGGCAAAACTTTTGCTTTGATAGCTTTTACTGTTACTTCAAATACAGCTGGTTTTGATTTTAGGCTTTCAACATGGTACTCTTTTGGGAAAGTAACTTTTACATCTTTCTTCTCGCCAACTTTCATACCAACAATTTGGTCCTCAAAGTTATCAATAAAGCTGTGTGAACCAATCTCTAGATCGTAGTCTTCTGCTGTGCCACCCTCAAACTTAACGCCATCAACTGAACCGCTAAAGTCGATAGTCGCAAGGTCGCCCTTCTCTACAGCTCTGTCAGTAACATCAATAAATCTTGCTCTTGAAGCTACCATTCTGTCAAGTTCAGCTTTGATATCTTTTTCGCCAATCTTAACTTCTTCTTTCTTAACTGTTAGTCCTTTGTAATCGCCAAGTTTAACTTCTGGCTTGTTCTCAACAGTAGCAACTATAACTATACCATTTTCGTTAATCTCTTTAATGCTCAAAGCTGGAGCGTCAACTGGCTCTATGCTCTTTTCATTTTGAAGAACTTCAAAATAGTATCTATAAAAACATCCGTCAATAGCATCTTCAAAGAATACTCCAGGTCCATAAGTTTTCTCGATAACTTTTCTTGGAGCTGCACCTTTACGGAAGCCGTGAATATTGTATCTACCTTTTGTCTTTTTGTAAGCAGCCTCTTGTGCATCTTCCCATTCTTTTGCATCTAGGCTGATTTCAATCTCAATCTTTTTGTCTTTCAAAGTCTTAATTTCGTATTTCATTGTATTCTCCTTAATAGATAGGCACACTTTTTTATCTTAAGTGTACCCTGTAAGTATAACATAGCACCCAAATATTTTCAAGCATTTTTGAGGCGGTTTAGATTTTTTTGCCAGCTTTTTTGCGACAAAAAAAACACCTTATAATAGGTGTTTTTGTACATTTTTTATATTTAAGTTTAATTTGTGATAACCTCATCAATATCTCTATTACAAAATATGTATATAAAGCCCTATTGTGATACCAAAAATTATAAATCCAAACACTGCAAGAAGCACACAAAAAGACATAGTGTTGTTGTACTTTTTGACTTTTTTCTTAAATAGTTCTTTTTTGTCATCTTCTGCGACATAATATACATCTTCATCAACAGATATGTTAGTTGCATCAAAAGTAACTTTTCTGTCCGAAACCTCGTCCATGTCTTTTCGCTCTTGGTTAGCGATATAAATATTGTTAGCTTCCATAAACATAGCAACAGCTATGATATCAAGCCCTATTGGCATAAGTATATCAACCAAACTGCCAAGGGACACAAGCACTACACCAACTACAAATATAGTAAGCATAGCAATGTTGTATTTTGACTTAAAAAATTTCATATTCTACACCTTTACAAAATAATAAAAATAACAATAATTGCAAGCATAGCCGCTACATACAAAGTAATAAAAATACCATTTCGTCTACTTATAGCGTAGTATCCTCCACACAAAGCCGCCGCCAAAAATGCAACTGCCCAAGAGACATAGTACATAATGGTAGTAATCTGTGGAACAAGTTTACCGACCAAAACAAGCACTGCGGTAACAAGAACAGCCACAAAGCCTATAAAATCTATTATTCTCTTTATTCTTTGTTTAGTCATAATTATCTCCTATCTAAAATATATCACAAAATATATTTTGATGTAAAACTATTTTAGGTCATCTAATACTTTATTGAACCAGTCAGGAAGCGGAACTTCAAAAGTCATAGCTTCTCCCGTCCTTGGATGTGTAAAACTTATCTTGCACGCACAAAGTGCCTGCCCAACAAGTCCCCACCTATCATCAGGCTTTCCATAAACTTTATCCCCTAGTATTGGGTGACCAATAAATGCTGAGTGAACTCTTATCTGGTGCGTTCTGCCAGTCTTAAGCTCGTACTCAACTAGGCTATACCCCTTAAACTCTTCAAGAACTCTATAATTAGTAATTGCAATTTTGCCTTTGCCCATAGGTACGACAAATATCTTCTTACGCTCGTTTGTGCCACGATTAAGATATGTAGTTATTTGTCCTTCTTTTTCTTTTAGATGTCCTAGCACTATTGCCTTATATATTCTCTTGCAAGATTTTTCTTTTATCTGCTCGGCTAAACTTACATGTGCAAAGTCGTTTTTTGCCACAAGCAAAAGTCCTGCAGTGTCTTTGTCAAGTCTATGAACTATGCCAGGTCTAAGCTCGCCGTTAATACCGCTCAAATCTTTAATATGATACAAAAGTGCATTGACAAGAGTTCCAGTATAACAGCCGCTTGCTGGATGCACTACCATACCTTGTGGCTTGTTGATTACAAGCAAATCGCTATCTTCATACACGATATCAAGAGGAATATTCTCTGGGCTAATGTCTGTACTAATAGGCTCTGGAACTTCGACATCAACAATGTCGCCCACTCTCAAACTAAAACCCGCTTTAACGCTCTCGCCGTTAACTGTTATGTCGCCTTTTTCGATAAGATTTTTTATAAAACTTCTTGTCCTATCGCTATATATTTTTTGGACATAGACGTCTAGTCTTGTGCCTTTGTCTATTTCTTCAATGATATGTTCCATAGGCTACTTTTTACTCTCTTTTTCTTTGTTAAAAAACAAAAGATAAATAACCATCAAAATAACGCCTATAACAAGAAAGCTGTCCGCAACATTAAATGTTGGGAAACTTGGCCAAAACTCGAATACGATAAAGTCTCTAACTCCGCCTAGAGCTATACGGTCAACTAGGTTGCCTAGTGCTCCGCCGATTATAAAACTTATACCAACAGAATAAAGTTTGTTTGTAGGCTTGTATTTGAAATCAAATAGTACAATAAACACAATGACAATAAGTGTTATGATAACCAAAAGTGGTGTGTAACCGCTAAATATATTGTAAGCTGCTCCGTAGTTAAGTTCGTTTGCCCATTTGATGCCAATTAGACCTGGGATTAGCGAAAAGGCTTTGCCCTTAAAAAGTTCTTTTGTAAGAAGGTCGCAAAAAGCTACGAAACATATTATACAGCATTTCAAAATAATATTTTTCTTCACCAAAAAAATCTCCTTCTTGTATTATACTAAAAAGCGTCCACAAAGGCAAGCAGAAATATTTTGAGCAATAGAGCTGACAAAAAAATCACCTTAAAAATTTTTAAGATGATTTTATTATTTTGTCATAAAGTAGGCTTTATTAAAATATCTATTTACAAAATTACTGGTTGCCGTTGTTCTGGGTCATAATATTTACGCCCTCAGGAGTTAGCAAAAATAGGTCGCCTTGAAGTCTTTTGATAGTTCCACGAAGTGCGTATACAGCTCCGCTCAAAAAGTCAAGGACCTTCTCAGCTGTTGTATTGTCCATAGCTCCAAGGTTAACGATACAAGACTCTTGGCGTCTTAGGCACTCGATTAGTAGTTGCAAATCTTTATCGCCTTTTGGGGCATAAATAAGAACATTTTTGCCAGAAGTGCCAAATGGCATTGATGACAAATCAATACTTGTAGAATCTACACTTTGGGTAGCAAAAGTATTGGCAAGTCCTTTATCAAAGTTGCTATATCTATTAGAAGTATTTTGTTCAGGAACAATAGAGTTTTCGGCTTTTGATTGTTTCTTTTTTTTGCCATTATCTTTGTCGCTGAAACCAACGCCTTTCATAAAAAAGTTAAAAAGTCCCATATCTTTCTCCTATGTATATATTAGCACATGCACATATATTTTAGCAAATAAAATAAATATTTTTTGCTTTTACAATAGTTTTTTGCCCAAAAATTAGCTCTTTTTGTGCCAAAAAGTCATCAAAATCAAACACATTATTACTTAATAACACATTCACTACCGTGTCCACTAAGTAGTCTATAACCTTTATAATTTCGCATCAAAGTCTTAAGACTTAATAATAAATCTCTATAACTAGAAGTTTTTAGGTCAGTCCTGCCGTAGCCTCCGTTAAACATAGTGTCACCGCTAAATACAATATTGTCTAGAACAAATCCAAGTCCGCAATCTGTATGCCCCGGTAAGTCTAAAACTTCAAAACTTAGTCCAGCAAGGTCTATCTTATCTCCGCCTTTGACATACACAAGGCTACTCTCGTCTACACTTATAGTAAATGGCTTAGACAAAAATGATGCGTTAGCTTCTACATCACCAAACTTCTTTGGAGCGTTTTTGCTAAGGTAACACTTGGTATTAAAGTGTTTAAGAATCTCAGGTAAATTGGCTATATGGTCAAAGTGTGCGTGAGTCAAAAGTACGCCTTTGACAATAGCTCCATCGAGAGTTTTTTCGAGCTCCTTTATGCTCGCAGCAGCATCTACTACAACAGCCTCGCCATTATTTATAACGACATAAGTATTATTATCAAGTTCTCCACTAACGATAGTTTTTACTTGCATTTTTTTGCTCCTATATTTTTTTGATTGCGTCAACTGGTTTCATTCTGCTTATCTTGATAACTGGCAAAAGTGTAGCCACAAGCACTACAACAAGGCAAGCCCCAAGAACTGCGATTATAGGCACAATACCCACTGATAAAAGTGTTATACGCTCAATAACTGTTGATTGCAAATAACTCTTGAAACTATCAACTAAAACATTGTTAATAAGTACAGTGCCTATGCCAATAAGCATCCATGAAAATACCACCGTAATAGCCCCCATAATTAGAGACTCTATCAAGAATATTTTGCTGACATCTTCGCCCTTTGCACCTATTGCGCGCAATATACCAATTTCTTTTTGCTTATTGATAACGCTAAGTGAAACAAAGTTGAATAGAAGTATAGTTGAGAATATCCCCATAATAAGTGCAACCCATCTAAACACAATGCTAAAAATTTTGAAAATATTGCTTACAAGATATAATGTGTCTGAAAGTTCACTCTCGTGATAAACATAATTATTATTAGCTATATTTAAGTATTTTTCTACATTTCGCTCGCTACTAGGAAGACTAGCATAAATACCTTTTAACCCGTTATTATCTTTTGCATACTCTTCTACGCACTTGTCACTCATTATAGCAGTAACTATAGATTTATAACTTGCAGTGCTAGGTATAAGTTTGGCTAGTGCTTCGAAATCAATAACTCCTACAACATTGTAATATTTATCAAGTTTTGGAGCTTTATTTGAAGATAGCATTTCAAAGAATCCAATAACAACCTTTTGTTCATCAGAGCCTAGACTTGTGTCAAAGATATAATTTTCAGGCTTTATATTTTCTTGTAAATTAAAAATCTTAGAATATGTAGTTGTAGGCAAAATAATTGCGTTCTCTACGCTATCAAGATATGTTTTTGCGTCCGCTGACAAAATCTTTTTGTCATACAAATCTTGCAAAGTATATCCGCTATTTTCAAGTTTTTCAACAAGCTTGTTTAGCTTAAATACATAACTAGTTGAAGCAGAACCTTTTTTGTACTCACTCATTATTTGGCGATATTTGAATCTAGTAAGTTTTGAATAAGAAATAGTCTCAATAACATTATTGATAAATGTCTCATCTCTAGCAAAAAGTACTCCATAATAGTTAATTACCGCAAGCTGATATTTATAATAATCTTTGCGTGAGGTAAATTGCTCTGGATTTTTGGCATAGTCATCAAAAATATCTTTGTACTTAGTCTTATAATCTGTTGAGATTATTCCGCTAACTTCTACTTTTTCGCCCAAAACATCTTCTATGCCTCTATACATTATATAAGAATATAGGTCTGTAAGGTATTGTTCATACCCTTCGCCCAAAGCTGTAATTTCGTTTATATACTTTTTACCATTTATTCTTATAATACAATCGGCTAAATAATCTGTAATTGCAACTTTTTGAGAGCCTTCTTGTGGGTATTCGCCTTTTATCATGTTGCAGTCTTGACCAAAATAAGTAGATAATTTTTCAAAAGGTGCAACTAATACTCCTTTTGAAGATTTTACATAAGGAGTTGTAAGTTCTCTTCCCATCATCATAGACATAATAATAGATATAATATCATTAGATGATGCTGAGTCATAAGTCATTTCTAACCCATAAAAATCTAGCGTCTTAATTCCATGCTCACCGGTAGTTAATTTTTTGTAAACGGTATCATCAAACTTTTTGCTAATTGCCATATTGAAAGAGTCGTATTCCGCCATATATTCGCCCTGTCTTAGAACTATCTCGCTAATATCGTTTTTTCTAAAACTCTGGGCAGAGGCAACTGCTATATTATAACTTGCAAAAATTTGGCTAAGACCAAAAAGAGCTAAGGCTACTACCGTCAAAAAAATAGTCACTACAAGTCTTAATTTTTTGGTCTTAAAGTTAGAAACTCCAAGTTGTGCGGCATACTTGTTAGGAAAATGCGAGCGAATAAGCGTGCAACCATTAGTTTTTTCGCTTTTTACTTCGCCAGTCTTTTCAAACTTGCTATCTTTATTTCGTTTAATTTTGACTTGTCTATCAAGTATTGTGTTGTTTATTTCTTTTAGTTCTTTTGAACTAAGTGGTCTATCAGACGGAATTGTTATGCTGTTTTTTGTTACTCTAAAGTCCTCAAAACCCTCATTTCTTTTGCTAATATCAGCTATCACTTCGCCATCACTAAGCTCTATTATTCTGTCTGCGTACTTTTCTGCAGAATCTCTATCATGACTTACGATTATTACAAGTTTATTTTTTGCAAGTTTACCTAGTAGCTTAAAAATTTGCTTGCTGGTATTACTATCCAAGTTGCCTGTTGGCTCATCGCCTAGTATTATCTCAGTAGACTTAACAAGTGCTCTTGCTATTGCGACTCTTTGCTTTTGACCACCAGAGAGTTCGTTAGGTTTGCGTTTCTCAAAACCTTTTAGCCCAACCTTGTTTAGGATATCTTCAATTTTGTTTTTGTCTACCTTTTGGTTTTGGAGTTTTAGCGACAAAGCAACATTATCATATACAGAAAAATCGTCTAGCACATTATACTCTTGGAATATAAAGCCCAAAAAAGTATTGCGGTATGCGTCATAATCTTTTCCGCTGAAATCCTTACTTGATTTTCCTTTGATGATTATTTCTCCGCTGTCTGGGGCATCTAGTCCCCCTATTACATTAAGTAGTGTTGACTTTCCGCTACCTGACTTTCCCAAAATAAACACAAGTCCTTTGTCGGGGAATTTTATATTTATATCTTTTAGTGCCTTACAAGAGCTACCTTTTTTGCTCTTGTAAGTTTTGCAAATATTTTTTAACTCTAACATTTTTTGTCCCTAAAAACAAACTGCCAAACAAAAATTTGGCAGTAGAATTTGATTTAATTAAATTTAATTTGATTTAATTATTTATTGCCACTATTGTAGCTTGCTTTGTCCTTTTCTCTAAGATATGCAGGAATAAATCTATTAACGGCTGGGCGTCTTCTGTAGCTGTGGATTAGTTCCAAAGCATCATCAACATTATCAACGACATTAACAAGGTCATTAAACTCGCCCGGAGTGCACAAGCCCTCTTCTTCTTGGACTTTGTAAAATTCAAGAAGTTTGTCATAATAGCCGTCAATGTTAACTAAAACTATCTCGTAAGCATGAGGATATTGTCTGTTGATTTCTAAGAAAGTAACAAACTCATGTACTGTGCCGTTAGCACCCGGAAGAACTACAATTATATCTGTATTGTCGGCAAAAGTCTTAAGTCTTGTATTAAGACATTGATTAGGAAGTCTTTCGCCTACCATACCGTCTCTATAACTATCAAAGTACACAACGCTAAGGTCTACAAGTTTAACCTTTTTGTTGTACTTAATAAACTCGTTGTAAGTAACGCCCATTAGCCCGTACTCGCTACAACCTTGCAAATATACATATTGCTTTTTGCCTAAGTATTCGCCTATTTTTCTAGCGGCTTCTATTGTCTTTGGGTTTTTTGGCAATCTGCAACCCTCCGCAACAAAAACTCTAACATCATCATCATCTTTTAACATTTTTGTCCTCCTACTTTAAGTAAAGTGATTTACATAATTTTCTTACGCCATCGACATCGTTTGCCTTAGACATTGTAAGAATATTTTTTATGTCTTCGTTAGGTATCTCTTCTTCTATCTCGCCGATGTATTCTTTGACAAGGTCGCACCATGCTTGTGCGGTCTTTTGGCTATAAAATAGCTTAATCATAATATGTGCGTCAAAGAAGTAGTTTTTGAAGAAGAATATCCATTTATCATTTGGTATATCTGCCAAAATCTCTTTTGCAACATTACGAGCTTCGTCTAGGTATCCATAAGGGTTGCCGATATATGCTAGTATTGTTGGGCAAATATAATTTCTTGTAAACATAGCGGGTATGTGTAAGTTGTCTTTTATATTAAGTAGCGCACTTATCTCGCTACGAGTGTTGTTAAGACTAAAATGGCTAGCTATAGCGTCTTGACCATTGATAAAGATATGTCTTATAAGGTTAACATCGGTATTGAAGTCTGGTATCTTAATGTGATTGCTTACCTCGTTCAAAACCTCTTCTGCAAGCTCAGTGTTGTTGTTTTGTTTAATGTATAGTGACAAGAAAATCTTATCGGACATAGATAGATTTTCCCAAAGAGCTGGTATTAGAAGTTTGAAATTGTTTATAAAGACTTCATCTTTTTTCTTAACCTCAAACAAAAGCACAAATAGTAGTCTTGTAACTATTGTCTTTTCGTCATTAGTAGCTTCTAGTATTGTTATGTACTCGCTAGTTAGTGGCATAAGTTTATCACTAGTTAACATATCAACTAGTGACTTATAACTCTCGCTAAATGCTGAATAGTCCTTGTAAAAAATATAGTTAAAGCATAGCTTACCATAATTTTCTACTTGCTCTTTTGTTATCTGCCCTACATTTAGTTTACGATTTTGTGCTTGCAAAAGTTCTGCAAGTTTGATGATATTCATTCTGTCTTCTCTATCAATGATGCCAAACTTATTAGCCAAACTTAGTGCAAATACATCGCTAATACCTAGTATTGAACCTTGGTCCATAACATACGCCATTTTGTTAGCGATAGTTTCGCCGGCACTATAAAGAACTTTTCTTAGTAGTGCCATAGATTTTTTGTATATATACTCTAAGCAATATCTATAAAAGCCCGCTTCATAAGAAGATTTGATATAATCTTTTTCTTCGTCTTTTATATTAACAGGACAATTAGTTACTATGTCTTCAAAGTTTTGGTCACTATTAAAGTCCGCAACCGCAAGTCCCTCATAGTTAAATACTGAATTTTCTGTCATTATTTAACTACCTCTTCATAGAAAGTTTCGCCGTCTTGTGACTGGAAGTATACGCCGATTACTTTCTTTACCTTAGAGTTAACTATGGTGTATGCTGCTCTCTTACGAGCTCCGCCTACGACATTGGTTAATTTATTGTTGCTGGTAATAAATACATTGTATGCTCTTATTCTGCCGGCGTTATCTACTATGGTAATACCATCATAGTTAAGCATTGCTATAAATAGTTCCGCAACGCTCATAAGTTTGGCCTCGGAGTAGCCATTGGTCTGCATAAATAACTTAGAAAACTCAATAGGAGTTTCTAGCCATATACCATCGCCAAAGTAGCCTTTGTCAACATAATCTTTGTCTACGATTACACATATAGCACCGTGTATATCGTTAAATGCTTGTTTGAAAATATTAGCATACAATATTTTGATTTCGTTTAGTTTTTTCTTTGTAGTTTTTAGTTTAGAAAGGCTTGCGTTAACAAAACGGTTAACGACACCTTCTCTATTGACATAGCTTAGGTCGTTAAGTGAAAAGTTAATAACTGCCTCACTGCCCTTGATGCCTCTTAGAAGTATAGCAAAGGAACTCATAACATCTAGTGTTAAAAGTGAGATTTTTGACTCTTTGAGAGTGTCGCTCAAATACATCAAATCAACAAATTTTTTCTCTTTGATACTGTTAAAAGTCTTAACAATACCATAAGTAAATTTGTCATCTTTTATCTCGACAAAGACTGTCCAGTCAATGTCGCAAAATCCCATAAGGGCTTTCATACGAGAGTTAAATTGTGACTCGTTGTTATCAAAGAATAGTGGCAATTTATAACTAGTTGGAACATTTTTTACGATGGTGTCAATGTTGCTAGTGATAAGTATGCTTGGTCTTATCTTGCGGCCTTCTTCTTCGTAATTACAAAACTTATATAAGAAGTTCATTATATAAGTAACAAACTTTTCGGGCATGGTAGGAAACTCTTTGCACACTAGTTTGATTACCGATTCTTTTGCGTCTGTATAAAATATGTTTTCAACCATAAATTTTCGCCCTCACTTTTAACCTTTTTGTATTTTAATTTTCTTTTTTGCTTTGTTTTTCTTTTTCTTTAATTTGCTTTTTTCTTTTGTTATATTTTCTAATTATTTGATTTTTTTCTTCCATTGTACGTTTTTTGCGTGGAACATTTTTTAGAGCCTCTTTACGCTCTTTCTTGTCTTGTTTGATTTTTGCCTTGTGCTCTTGTTTTTTCTTATACTCATCGATTAGGTATAAGTATCTATTGTAAGCATCATCAACTTTTTGGTCCCAAGTCCTGTATAGTTCCTTAAAAGCGTTCTCGCTAACTTCTTTATATTTTTCCTCATCGCCAAGAACTTCTATTATCTTCTCCGCAAAGCCCTCAGTAGATGGCTTAGAGATATAACCATTGTGGTCGTTAACAACTCCGGCTGTCGCGGCTATACCTTCCATAAGTACGGTAGGTGTATGTTGTGACGCACCCTCATACTTAACAAGTCCGTCAGTATCATATACCGATGGGAATAACATTAACTTGCTTGCAGCATAGTATTCAGCTAGTAGTTTCCTGTCTTTGATAGACCCTGTAAAGATTACTTTGTCATCAAGACCAAGTTCGGTGACATGTTTTTTTAGATCGGCAAGGTCCATACCATCGCCGACATATATCATTCTAAAGTCAATGCCTCTATCCTTAATAATCTTCAAGCTGTCAGCTATCATAAAGATGCTCTTCATTACAATCATTCTGCCGACAAACAAGAATACTGGGACATTGTCTGGGATATTGTGCTTTTCGTAAATCTTCTTTCTAGCAGCTTCTTTGTCGATAGGTAACATCTCTGTGCCTGACTTCATAACATAAGAAGGTTTTTTGTACCCATAGGATTTCAAAACATCTTGGGTGTTTTCGTTAACAGCCCACACTTCTGTGCAGTTATTAAAAACTTTCATAACATCTTTTAGAAGAATATTAGAGATAAACTCAGACTTAGTAGCTCTCTTAAAGTCTTGCTTAAACTGGCTGTGCATTGTAGCTACAACGGGTATCTTTTTCTCTTTTGCGATAGCTACGCCCATCTTGCCAATATTAAAAGGTGAGTGAATATGTATGATATCAATCTTACGCTTTTTCATATTGTTTATAAACTTTGAGTCAATTTGTGGCATAGCATAGTCATAACCTAGAATAGGAACTTTTGTCGCAAGGCATCTTACTACCTCATAGTCAAAAGCATCTTTGTAACCCTTTCTTCTAGGTGCTACGACAAAGACATTTGCCTTATCTTTCAAAATTCTTGCGTAGTGATTAACAACTGTTACTACGCCGTCTATAGATGGATAAAACGCATCACAAAATAATGCTATGTTTATCTTTCCGTCATCATTTTGCTCGGCGTTTAATTTTGCGTTCTTTGGCATAAATTTTTCTCCTATTTTTCAAACAATAATGCAATATCATTTTGTCCCTCAAAGTGGTATAAGCTGTCATAACTTACTGTACCCACTTTTGAGGTTTTGATTAATTTGTAACCCTGTGACAATCCATAGTTGATAATATCAAAACTCTTGATATTTGGGTTATTAAGATTTTCTATCACTAGCAAATACTTAGTGTATAGCGAAAAGATACCTCTCTTTAACTCCTCTACACTTTTACCACGCTCTACACCTCTACTGATAGCAAGATGCGCAACTACTAGATCATATTGTCTATTTATCTTTTGTTTTGTAATGTCGGCTTTTACTATTTCCCAATTTCTTGCTTTGACTGCCTTTTTCATTTGTGCAACGCCTAGCATTGTAGGAGTCTCCATTATTGCATCAATTACAGCGTTTGGATAAGTCTCAGTAAGATTATATAAACTAGTTCTGCCGCTACCTATATCTGCTATAAACTCTATTTTTTCTGGTTTAAGCAAAGTAAACATTTCGTTAAAAAGTTTGCTATGCTCAGGTCTTGGAGTGTATTTTCTAAACATATTTGCTTTCCTTTTTACTTACTTTTTTTGACCGGCTTAAAACCGCCAAAGTATCTATAAATAAATCCATAAATCCAACGCTTAGGGAATATCTTAGTCAAAAAGTATAAGAATTTGTACTTAGCACCAACGATAAACATAGGCTTAGGATGTTTTTTGTTAGATATCTTATAAACTCTCTTACCAACAACTTCTGGACTCATACGCTTGTCTTCTCTAGAGTCTATTGCCTCAGCTGCGTTTTTGATACGAGCGCCGTAATGCTCATTTGTTACATTTACCTTAACTCTATTGCGAGTAAAGTTGGTCTTAACATCTCCTGGGCACACTGCTATAACATCTATGCCAAGAGGTTTAACCTCCATAGCAACCGAAAAACTCAAGTTGTTAACAGCAGACTTACTTGCACAATATAGCGCTCTAAAAGGTAGTGGAAATAGCGCACATGCTGAGCTCATATTGATTATCTTGCTGCCCTTTTTCATATAAGGGATAGCGTGCTTGATACAATTAAGCACGCCGAAGTAGTTAACATCAATAATGCCTTCTGACTCTTGCTCGTCAATTAGTTCCACTGCACCCGAAACACCATAACCTGCATTGTTAATCAAGATATCAAAGTCGCCGAACTTATCGTGGATTTTTTCTAGCACATCATGAACCATAGCATCTATTGATACATCGCACATAAAAAAGTTTTGAGAGTGATTGTTATTTTTTCTTGACATAACAACTACTGTGTCACCGTTTTTTGTAAACTCCTTAGCACACGCCTCACCAATACCGCTAGTACCACCTGTTATTACTACTACTCTATTCATAATTGCCTCCAAAAATGTAGAATTTTGCGATTTTTTGCCAAATACAATTTTACATTTTTAGTTTATAATAATTGCCGTTTTTTTGCAAATAATTTAGTATATATATTTATTTAATTTATGTACATTTTTTGTTAAACTTCTCAAAAGTAAATAAAAGTATCACAAATTTTCAAAATAAGATTAGTTCTCATAAACCCCTGCCAAAAACTGGAAAATATTTTTTTGCATTTTTTGTATAACTAAAAAGCTCCTTCACATACTAACACCAGCAAGGGACAAATAATTTGCCACTTGTGATTATAAAAGGAGGGAAAATATGTCTGCTGTTGTAACCGGCGAAAAGCCAGGATGTGGTTGTTATACATGTCGCAACTGTGGTCAAAGAGTTGACCTAGGTGCATATGACAAAATGCCACCATGCCCAAGATGTGGTAACACTACTTTTTCAAAAAGATAGATAATATTTTACCAAGTAAAAAAATAACGGAAGTATTAGCTCCCGTTATTTTTTTTGTATTTTTTCATTTTATCTCGCTATCTACCTAAAAATTCTTGTCTATCTTCTCTATCCAACTAGGCTGATGGCTAAATGTCTTGCCATTAAGATAGCTAAGAAGGTTAGTTTTAGGAAAGTCAAAACTTAAATAAGTAGCGGTTAGACATTGACGCCTTAGAGATAGCGACTTGTTTATGTCTACTTTACCGTACTTTTCGTCACCGATTATAGGCATACCTAGATAACTAAGCACTGCCCTTATCTGGTGAGTTCTGCCAGTAGGAATCTCAACCTCCACAAGGCAAGTTCTGTTATACCCCTGCACTTTTTTGATTATTGTCAAAATCTCTTTTGTATTTGGCTTTTTGGTGTCGTAAATGTAAACTTGAGATTTTTTTGCATCTTTGAAAAGATAACCTTTGTGTACAATCTCATTTTTGTATGGGCTACCAAAAACCCATGCCAAGTACTTCTTGTGGATATATTTATTAAAGAACGCATCTTCAAGAAGCTCTTTTGTCTTTTGATTTTTGGCAAATATTACAAGTCCTTCGGTGTTAAGATCCAGCCTATGCACCGCAAAGAAGCTTGGAAGCAAACTCTCTAAGCTACCCTCGCCGCAAGTTTCTATACCGGCAGGCTTGAATACAATAACTAAGTTGTCATCTTCATAAACTCGCTCAATATTGATAGTTTGCTTTTCAAAGTCGTAATAGACCTCGATTTTGTCCCCTGGGTAAACTCTAATATTGCTACTAGTTCTAACGCCGTTTACTTTTATATCCTTTTTCCTAAACAATTTATTAAGAGCCCCAAAGCTTATACTTGGGTAATTAGCATTTATGCTTTTTACAAGATTTTGTTCTTTTGTTTCTGTGTACCATTTCATACAGGTATTTTAGCAATTTTGGACTCAAAAATCAACTTAAACTTTTACACAATTTGATATAATCAAAAACTATTTGCATATAGACATATTTTATCTCGCTGTTGAGCTGATAATTCTCGGCTGGGGCATTTGTTATTTGCATTAGCCTTTGCGGAATAATAATAGCATTTTCTTTTATGACAAGTCCCTCTTTGCTAGTAGGTTCGAGCTTTTGCAAAAACTTAAGTTCATCAATCTTGCTTTTCACACTCATCTTGACACTATCACTACTAAGAGAGCCGCTGTCGTACTTGATTGATAAGTCATAAAGAAACTCGTAGACATCAAGAAAACTCTCTGCCGCTTTTACTAAATTTTTGTCCTTGTCACTAAACTTAAAATTTAGTCTTGGAATATTAACATTGATGATGCTTGCACTTACGCCACTTGACTTTAACTTACTTATCACAGACTGAGCGTCTATAGTGCTTGAATACATAGCGAGCAAAACATAATAATTCCCGCTCAAATGCACATACCCCGCCCCGCCTTGTTTTTTTACGGAAGTAGCACAAGACTCCGCCTCGTCCTGATTTTTGAAACTACCAATAGACACGGCATAATATGTAGACGAAGATATGTAATATTTGCCGTTATAAAAAATACTGCCTTTGCCAATAATTAGGCTAGACACAATGTCTGCAACATTAAACGCTACAAATAAGCAAATGCAAAACATTATAATCAAAAACCAAAATCCAAACTTCTTTTTCTTAGGCCTTTTATAAACATAGTCGTTATAATTTTTTGTCATAAAAAATTGAAACTCACTTTTTCTCATCTTATACTAAAAGTGTGCAAAAAACTTTTTGCTTAGAATATACATATTAAAAAAAGGAGAAATATATGCAAATTAAACCATTATTTGACAGAGTTTTGGTTGAGCCAAAAAAGCGTAATCAAACAACAAAAACTGGTATAACTTTAACTCTTCAAGAAGAAGGAAATTATAGCATCGCAAAAGTGCTTGAAGTAGGTAATGGCGAAGGCGAAAAAGACAAAATCCCAATGGCAGTAAAACAGGGCGATTATGTACTTTTTGAAGACTACTCCGCTGTCAAAATTAGACTAGATGATAACACCTATTACATTGTTAAACAAACAGATATCTTAGCCATAGTGGAGGAAGAAAAATGCCAAAACTAATAGCAAAAAATGAAGAGGCAAAAAACGCACTTTTAATCGGCATAAATAAGGTTGCTGACATAGTCAAAATCACCCTTGGTCCAAAGGGAAATAATGTCGCCCTTGACAGAAATTATTTACCACCTCTTATCACTAATGACGGCGTTACTATAGCCAAAGAAATTGAGCTTGAAAACCCCTTAGAAAATATGGGCGCCAAGCTTATAAAAGAAGCTAGCATCAAGACCAATGAAGTAGCTGGAGACGGCACAACAACAGCCATCGTTCTTGCCCAAAGTATCATAAAAGAAAGCTTCAAAAAACTAGACGAAATAAGCTCAATACTTTTGTCTACAAGCTTGCGTTACATAACTAAACTTTTGACCAAAAAACTTGCCGAAATGGCTACCCCAATAACAACAAATAATGAGATAAAAAATATTGCTACTATATCTTCTGCAAGTCCCGAAATAGGCGAAATGATAGCAAAAGCCAAACGCTTGGTCGGTGAAGACGGAGTTATAACATTATCCCAAAGCAACAACTCATCGACCGAACTGTCGGTCGTAGACGGAATACGCCTAGATACGGGCTATATAACACCATACCTATGTAATGACACAAATAAGCAAATAATTAAATTTGACAAAGCAAAAGTGTTGATTTTTGATAAAAAATTGCAAAATATGCAAGAAATTTTACATATTCTTGAAGCTATAGCTACAAATAACGAAAAGTTACTTATCATCTGTGATGATGTTGATGACGAAGTCCTAAAAACCCTTATCGTCAATAAGGTGCGTGGAGCTATCCAAATAGGTATAATTAAAGCGCCTTTTTATGGCGAAAAAAGAGCTGATATTTTGGAAGATTTGAGTTTACTTTGTGGCACTAATTTTTATAGCGAAAGCAAAGGCGACAATATAAAATCAGTGAGTATCAATGACCTTGGCAATGCCGAAAATATTATCATCACAAAAGACACAACTACTCTACTTTGCAAGGCGTCAAACAAAGAAAAAATAAAAGAAAAAAGTACCGCCCTAAAAGAGAAATTAAAGACGGCAAATGAAGATGAAAAAGAACAAATAAAACTTAGACTTTCTAGACTTTGCGGAGGACTAGCAGTTATATCTGTAGGTGCTGATACTGAGATAGAATTAGAAGAAAAAAAGCTTAGAATAGAAGACGCATTATCTGCGACAAACTCTGCTATTGAGCAAGGCATTTTGATAGGTGGCGGATGCGGAATTTTTAAGCTAAAATCCTATCTTGACTTTTTGGAAAAAGCAGAACCTGAACATATCATAGCTATCAAAATTATGCAAAAAGTAATCGAAAGTCCGCTAAGACAAATCGCCGAAAATTGCGGTAAAAATGGCGATGTAATTTTGGCTCAAATCTCACACGAAAAAGCCTATGACAACTATGGTTACGACGGACTAAATGATAAGTTCTGCGACCTAATGAAAGCCGGCATAATAGACCCCGCCAAAGTCACAATAACCGCCCTAAAAAATGCATGTAGTGTTGCGACAACAATCATGACAACGGGCGGTGCTGTTACAGATATTCCAGTCAAAAAGTAGTTCCTCAAACATAGACTAAAAGTCCTAAATAAAGTATAAAATCAAAAATTAAAATAAAAAATAAAACAAATAATTATCAATATAATAGCCAAAAATTAAGACACAATTACACTTAAAACAGCTTATAAATAAAATAAAAAAGGCTGGCAATTTTGCCAGCTTTTTTTATTTTTAACTATTGTTAGTTGCTATAATTGTTATTGAGGTTTTTATATATAATTATTTTACCTAATAATATTTATTATTTTGTGAGCGTTTATACCAACTATATATAATCATTATTCTTCGACTTTTGTTTCCAAAAATTTGTCTAAATTAAACTTTTTCCAAGGCATCTCATCTTGTGGTGGGTAAACTCTAAAAGCCATACGCTCTTTAGTTGTTGGGTGGGTAAACTTAAGGTCGGTAGCCCATAGAGCCATCTTAGTTGGAGCTTTGGTCTTAGTGCTTGTACCATACTTTAGGTCACTGTATATAGGCGTGCCTAATGTTCTCATTTGAACTCTTATTTGATGGCTTCTGCCGGTTAAAAGTTTAACTTTTACAAGAGATAAGTTGTCTTTTGTATCTAGTACTTTATAGTCAAGCTCAGCAAGTTTTGCACCATTTTCTAACTTAGGGCAAACAGTTACTGTGTTGGTCTTTTCGTCTTTTTTTAGGTAATGCGAAAGTCTATCGGCTTTGATTCTTGGCTCGCCCTCAACGACTGTTAGATATGTCTTCTCCATTTCGCCAGTTTTAATTTGCTCGCATAGTCTTTCGGCTGCTTTTGAGGTCTTGGCGAACACCATAACTCCGCCTGTTGGTCTATCTAGTCTGTGTACTAGCCCCAAATATGCTTTGCCTGGTTTGTTGTATTTTTCTACCAAATACTCTTTTAGCATAGTTAACAAATCTTTGTCTTTGCTCTCGTCTTCTTGAACGGGTACATTTTGAGGTTTGATAACTACTAGCAAATGGTTATCTTCATAAATTATTTGTAGGTCTTCCATAAAAATTTCCTTATTTTTTACTTATTTTACTCTCTTAGTATATAATAACCACCTCAAAAAATCAAGGTGGTTAACATAATTATAAAATTATTTTCCAACAAACATAGCACTACAACCGCAAGGAAGGAAAATTCCCTCTTGGGTAGGAAGGCAAACTTCATACGCATCAACTACATCTGGGCTAACATTAAGGACTTTGCAAAGGATACTTTGCATAACGGTAGGCTGAAGTCCAGTTGTGTAGCTATTGATAAGGAAAAATAATGGATTATCTACCAAAACATCACGACAAAGTGATACAAGGTCAAATAAATTTTCTTCTATCTTCCACATCTCGCCTGTTGGGCCTCTGCCGTAGCTAGGTGGGTCCATAATGATTGCGTCATACTTATTGCCACGTTTTATTTCTCTTTGGACAAACTTTTTGCAGTCGTCAACAATAAATCTTACTGGTCTTTCTCTAAGTCCAGATGCCTCTAAGTTCTCGCCCGCTCTCTCGACCATATTTTTTGCGCTGTCTACATGTGTAACTACTGCGCCTGCTGATGTACACGCAACAGTTGCGCCGCCAGTATAGGCAAAAAGATTAAGAACTTTGATAGGTCTATTGGCTTTTTTGATAAGGTCTATCATAGTCGCCCAGTTGACGGCTTGCTCCGGGAAAAGTCCTGTATGCTTAAATCCCATAGGCTTAACCTTAAAAGTAAGGTCACGCCAAGTAACTTTCCACTCTTTTGGGGTGGGTTTTAGGTATTCCCACTCTCCGCCACCACCTATACGGTGATAATGAGCATTAAGTCCTTTGTAACTGCTAAGGTCTTCATTTGTCTTCCAGATAACTTGTGGGTCTGGTCTCAAAAGCAATACATTGCCCCATTTTTCTAGTTTTTCGCCGTTACCGGTCTTGATAACTGCATAATCTTTCCATTCGTTATTATATTTCATTTTCTATCCTTTTGGAAATATATCATTCCATTTTCGTGTTTTGTTATATAAAAATTATTCTTTTCTAACACTCTTATTGAAGGGATATTATCTTCTTTTGTGTCGGCGGTCACTGACAAAATGTTGTTATCAAAAGCCCAATCACAAATAAGAGATACAGCACTTGTCATAATGCCCTGTCTTCTATAAAGTTTGGCAATGCCATATCCTATATCTAGTCTACCTAGACTATCTGGCACTCCGTGCATAGTAAGAGAACCTACTATCGCCCTATACTTGATAGACGCCACCACCCAAACAGCATGAAAGACCCAATTATCTGGGTCTTCGGTTTGCCTTTTTAGCTGAGAAGAAAAAACTTCTCTCATCTCTTCAATAGGTTCACCTTCATACTTTAGGTTAAGGTAGTTCTCAAAATAATTTTTATCTTCAAGCAAAAGTTTAAGCTCATCACTAAGTAGCGGAAAAACTACTACATCTTCGCCATCATTAAGGCAGATTGCTCCGTCTTCTTTTAGAAAAATCATATTTTTTTACTAATCCTTTAGTTTAATTCTTACGCTTTCGTCACCAATTTCTACCGTCTTATCTATTATTGGATCTTGCATATCTCCATAGTTATTAACTAGGGCTTCGCTGATAATCTTGTCTTTATAGGTATTAACAACATCTTTTAGAGTTTCGTCCTCAGTCTCAATATATAGACTAATTCTTTGCTCTATGTTGAAGTTAGCTTCTTTTCTTAGCACCTGAATAGCACGGATAAGCTCACGAGAAAGTCCTTCTTTCATTAGGCTCTCATCAATAGTTATATCAAGAACTATAGATACGCCATTTGAGTTAGCTATCACAAAGTCAGCTTTTGGCTTGTGGTTAAGGGTAAATATATCACTATTTAGACTGTCAAAGCCGTCTAGTTTTACACTGCCGTTATTGTACTCTTCTACGGCTTTTGCCATAGATTTTGCGTCCATAGATGCAAGGTATGCTTTTAGTCTTTGAACATCGCCTTTAAGTACAGCACCAGCGGTCTTGAAGTTAACACCAAGGAAAACTTCGTTAAACTTAGAGCTATCACTCTCAAAGACAATTTCTTTGATATTAAGTTCGTCTTTGATTATGCTCTCAAACTCTCTTACTGCTGACTTTTTGCTATCGTCTAGCATTAGGTACATAGTTTTTAGAGGTTGTTTAACTTTGATTTGATTTTCATTTCTTAGTCTTTGAGCTACAGTTATGATATCACGAGCGATATTAGCCTTTTCGATTACGCCATCAAATACATAATCTTTATTAAATGTAGGGAAACCACCAGCTAGGACAAACTCAGCCTCGTTCTTTTCTACTTCTCTAACCATATTTTGCCAAATGTACTCTGTCATAAATGGCACTATTGGAGCCATAACAAGAGTAACTTCTTTTAGGGCATGGTACAAGCAATAGTATGCATCCATTTGGTCTTTTTTGTTCTCTGACTTCCAGAATCTTCTTCTGTTGATACGAATGTAGAAGTTGGTAAGGTCGTCCATCAAAGTCTCAAAATCTTTGACAACAAGGTAACTTCTGTATGAAGAATAATATTCGTCTGCCTTCTTAACAAAGTCATTGACAGTTGTAAGAAGCCATTTATCTGTGATATTAAGTGACTTAAAGTCAGGTTTATAACCCGCAATATCTGGGTTATCAATAGAAGCATATGTATTGAAGAAAGTATATGCGTTCCAAAGTCCCATCATCTTTCTTCTAGCTTCATCAGTTAGGGTATAGCCAAATCTAATATCATATACTGGGTTAGCTCCGCCATAAACATATCTTATTGCGTCAGCGCCCACTTTGTCAGCTACTACATCGCAGTCTAGGCTGTTGCCGCCGCTCTTGTGGAACTCGTTACCATTTTCGTCTTTTACATATTGGTAAGTTACGACTTTGGTATAAGGAGCATGTCCGGTAAGAACTACACTCATAACAAGTAGTGAGTAGAACCAAAGCTTTATTTGCTCTATCATCTCGCAAACAAACTCGCTTGGGAAGTTCTTTTTGAAAAATTCTTTATCTGTAAAGTACTTTTTGGTACTAAATGGTGTGATACCAGCGTCTAGCCAGCAGTCTCCAACTTCTGGTACTCTCTCGACAGTTTCGCCGCACTCATCACATTTAATCTTAACATTGTCAATCCATGGTCTATGAAGGTTAGGCAATTTGTCTATTTCTTCTGGGTTAACAGCTTTCTTTCTTAGCTCATCTAGGCTACCTATTACATGTACCTTACCGCATTTTTTACATACATAGAAAGGTAGTGGCAAGCCATAGAAACGGCTACGAGAAATGTTCCAGTCACCCATATTATTAAGCCAGTCAAGCATTCTCTTCTTGCCGTATTCTGGTTGGAACTCTACTTCGTCTAGTGCTTTAATTAGCATTGGTCTAATAGGGTTCATATCTATATACCATGTAGAGATTAGTTTGTATACAAGGTCAGTCTTACATCTCCAGCAGAAAGGATAACTATGTTTGTATGGATGAGCATACATTAGTTTTCCGTCAGCTTTTAGTCTGTCTACTACCATGTCAACTACTTCTGTAGTCTTGTGACCAGCCAAAAATCCTGTATTATCTAGCATTACGCCTTGGTCATCTATTGGGCAAATCTCTGGCAAATTGTATCTTTTGCCTAGTTCAAAGTCCTCAGCACCACAGCCCGGAGCAATATGAACTACTCCGCAACCTTCGTTGCTGTCTACATCTTCCCATGGAACAATCTTGTGGGCAAATTGTTGCTCACTAAGTTCTGGGAAGCATGTCTCATATTCAAGACCAACAAGTTTCTCACCCTTGAACTCTTCTAGTACTTTTGTCTCGCCCTTGATAACTTTTAGAGCTTCTTTGCCGACAACTAGTTTTTCGCCACTTTCGGTCAAGACTAGAATATAGTCGTTGTCTGGGTTAACAGCTAGGGCAACATTGGCAGATAGAGTCCATGGAGTTGTTGTCCATGCTACCATCTTAAAGTCTTTACCCTTTACTGGGAATTTAGCAAATATAGCAGTGTGGGTTACATCGTGATAACTACCAGCCATCTCGTGCTCAGATAGTGATGTTCCGCATCTTGGACACCATACCATAGGTCTATTTTTACGGATAATCCAGCCATTTTCGTTACATTTCTTTAGGAAATACCAAATAGCTGTGATATTTTCGTCAGTGTTGGTAAAGTAACTGTTCTTCCAATCCATCCATTGACCCATACGGATACTTTGGTTGGTGATTTCGTTAGCAAAATAATTTACTCTCTCCATACATTTACGAGTAAATTTGTCCATGCCATAATCCAAAATCTCAGGTTTTCCGTTAAGACCAAGTTCTTTTTCTACATTGACCTCAACCCACATACCTTGTGCATCAAAACCGTTTTGGTAATGGCAATCTTTACCTTTCATGGCATTGTACTTGATAGTAATATCTTTTAGAGTTCTACCAAAAATATGGTGAACACCAGATCTATTGTTGGCGGTGATAGGTCCGTCAAGGAATCTAAATCTCTCGTTGTTTTTGTTCTTTTCGACTAATTTTTCAAAACATTTATTGTCGTCCCAGAATTTTAGAGTGTCTTTTTCTAGTTTGATAAAATCTGGCAATCCAACTTCTTTTTTCATAAATCTTCTCCCAAAATAAAATTTAGATAAATACTTTACAAAAAAAGCCCTTGCGTCACATAAGACCCAAAGGCAACCACTTATGTAGATGAATATCTACTAAAAATACAAAATACTAACATATTCGGCTCATATAACGTTGAGCAATCGGCAAACCCTACTAAAAATAGGTTCTTTGGGGGATGCAGCTATTAGGTGATACCTCTCAAAATATTATGCTAACTCGCACCAAATGTTAGCTCTCTTGGATAAGGGATTTTGAAAGACTTGTCCTAAATTATCGCAAAATATTTAACTAAACTAAGTGTACTAGATACGGGGCTCTATGTCAACTACTTTTTGACTTCCTCGCCCTCAAAAATGGCAAAAAATAGGGCAAGAAAAGTACCTCTTGCCATATGTTATTTTTATTATAATATTTTGGGCAATATAGCTTGCACCGTTTATCTTGTCTAAAATTAAAAAAAATATTTTTACTTATACCCCAAAAGTAAACTCCTATATCACTGCTGGCATATATCCGTCTACCATCTCAAAAAACTTGCGGTCACTATGGATAAAAGCGACATTTTGATGAGTGTTATTAAGGTAGCTAGTTTCAAGAAACTTTTTGTCTTTTTTGCCCATACGAGAATACATAACTTCGATATAATTATCCTTACCCACACAGTCTACAAACTCAACAGCAACTTTTTTTGCCTTAAAATATTTATTGACCATTTTTCTTGCTCTATTAGACTTAAGAGTAAGCACCTTCTTGCTGTATTTGTCAAAATCAAAACTTGTCTTAATAATAATCTTATCCATAAATTTTCTCCCTTGTTAATTATTACTTGATATAAAATTTTTATAAAAGTAAACTTTCAAAATAATTTTTTGCAAAAATTCTCTACCACTTCATTATTCCTTTATATAATGAGTAGAAGAAAACAAACATTGCCCAAATCAAAATCATAACATTTACTCCTTTACTTGTACTCATAATAACACATTTTGTGTACCAAAAAAGTCCCACCAAAAGAAATAAAGGTACAGAAACTAAATAATACAAGAAAAAACAACCTAAATGTTTAGGTTGTTTTTTTTGATCTTTATATATGTGCTTATATACAAGTTTACATATTTTTTGTAGTTTTAAGATAATTTTTATAGGTTGTTATATATACTCTCGGCAACTTTTATTCCGTCTTGAGCGGACGACATTATACCGCCGGCATAACCAGCACCTTCGCCTACTGGGTATAGACCTTTTAGGCTACTTTCATAATTTTCGTCCCTTACGATAGTTAATGGACAGCTAGACCTACTCTCTATTGCTATAAGTAGGTTTTCGTCTTTTGCGAAGTTATGAAGTTTATTATTAAGTAGTGGCAATCCTTCTTTTAGGCTCTCAGTCACAAAGTCTGGAAGACAATCTTTAATATTAGTCATAGTTACATTTGGTCTATACGTGTAGTTGATATTGGTTTTTATATCTTCGCCCTTCAAAAAGCTTCCTACACTTTGGGCTGGGGCGTTGTAGTTACCGCCACCAAGAGCAAAGGCTAATTTTTCGTATTTTTCTTGGAAATATATGCCGGCAAGCGGGCTGATATCTCCGTAGTCTTCTGGTCTTACATTGACAAGTACGGCACTGTTGGCGTTTTCTTTATCTCTCGCAAAATAACTCATACCGTTGGTTACAATAGTTCCCTCTTCGCTAGATGATGCCACGACTTCACCGCCTGGGCACATACAAAATGTAAACACTGATCTACCATTATCTAGGTGCACAGCAAGTTTATAGTCAGCAGCAGGTAGTCCTTCAATCTTTTCACTGCCATACTGACTCATATTGATATCTTTTTGCTTTTGCTCAATACGGACGCCCATAGCAAATGGTTTTTGTTCTAGTTTGACGCCTTTTTGGTTTAGCAGCTCAAAGACACTCCTTGCGCTATGTCCTACGCAAAGTAAAACTTTATTTGCGGCAAGTTCTTGCCTTTCGTGAGTTTCTACATTTTCTACTATAATGCCCGATACTTGATTATCTTTTGTAACAATATCTACAAGTTTGGTGCTGAACATAAACTTGCCACCAAGCGACTTAATATGCTCTCTTATATTCTTTACAACATATTTTAATTTGTCGCTGCCAATGTGCGGCTTGTTTATATATGAGATTTCTTTTGGCGCTCCAAAGTCTACAAACTCGTTGGTAACAATTTTGCAATAATCGTTATTTAAGTTGGTGTTTAATTTGCCATCACTAAAAGTTCCTGCTCCACCCTCACCAAACTGTACATTAGAATACTTATTTAGCTTGCGAGTTGTCCAAAAATCAAGCACATCTTTTTCTCTCTCGTCTACCATTTTACCTTGTTCAATAATGACAGGTTTTAGTCCCATACGAGCAAGGGCAAGAGAGGCAAAAATCCCAGATGGACCAAAGCCAATTACATAGATTTTTTGATTTGTATTTTTTGTGGCAAATTTAAGTCTTTTTTCAAATTTTTCAAACTTTAATTTTGGGTATTTTTTCTCAAGATTTTCTTTTAATTTTACACCTACAGATGCGACATATTTTACATTAGGTTTTTTGCGTGCGTCAACTGAAAGTTTCAAAATCTCAAAGTCCAAAATGTCTAGACTTTTTACTCTCAAATTTTTACAAATTTGGCTAACAATATCATTTTTTGTATAGCTTATAGGAAGAGATATTTGATCTAATTTTAGCATAGTTTTTCTCCCACAATTCTGCCACTAGTCCAAGCCCATTGTAGGTTATAACCCCCACAAACGCCGTCTATATCGCAAATTTCGCCCGCAAAGTACATGTTTGGGACTTTATCAGCTTGCAAATTCTCGTCCAAAGAGGCAAGTTTTACGCCGCCAGAAAATACTTGGTTGTTATCAAAATATCCGTCAATATGGTATGTCAAATTTTTGATAGCATGAGCTAATTTTTCAAGTTCTTCATCAGTAAGTTTTAGGCTGTTTTTGTTGGTGTTAACTTTGCTATTTTTGAATATTTCGTTAGCTACCGAGCTCATAAACATACCAACAAAAAGTTTGTCTGCATTAACATTAAGCTCCGTTCTTTTGCGGAGTTTTTTAACTAGTTCACTTTCACTCATATTAGGCAAAATATCTATAATAATTTCGCCGCAAAAGTTACCACTTCTTGCAAAGATGCTAGATAGATTAAATACTACAATTCCGCTTATTCCGCCGTCCTTAAATAATACTTCTCCGCACTCACTTTTTGTGACATTTCCGCACTTAGCAGTTACTAGTACATCCGCAAGTTTTACGCCGTTTAGGTCTTTTATTTGGCTACTTTTTAGGGCTACCAAACTTGGGACAAAAGGCTTAACATCTATGCCAAGCTTTTTTATATTTTCTAACATTGCACCGCCGCCACAAGCAACAACTAGTCTATTGCACTCGTAAGTTTCTTTGTCAGTGGTTACTAAGTAGGTCTTACCATTTCTCTCTATATTTTTAACACTTTCGCCCAAGATCGCATCAATATTTTGCAACCTATTTAGAATAACATCAACGACAGATTTTGCGCTATTAGATATAGGATAAACTCTGCCCTCGCTATCTGCATAAGTTTCAAGCCCAATACCTTCAAAAAACTCAAGAGTCTTCTTCTCGTCAAATCTTTTCAAAAATTTGTCAATATTTTCGTTAAAGTATTCGCTTGACATATTAGTATTAGTAAGATTACATCTGCCGTTGCCAGTTACCATCAACTTTTTGGCTAGGCTCTTACCGCTGTCCATTATTGCTAAACTCTTATCACGAGCAGTCATTGCAGCCATGCAGCCGCTAGCTCCGCCGCCGATAATTATTGTGTTACATTTTCTCATACTTTCTCCAACTATTTTTGATTATACCATACTATGGGTAAAAAATAAAAAGAAATAATAAAAAAAGCCCAGCAATATTGCAAAGGCTTTTTGTTTATCAAAGTTATCAAAATTAAAATATAACTTATATATTAGTAGTTTTCTAGTATTGCGTTCATATCTAGTATGTCGGCACTGGTTATAATGCCTATTGGACGCTCATTATATCCGCCATTTGGGGTTATAAGTATTACATTAAGTTTGCGGTCTACATAGAATAGGTTTAGGGCTTTTTCAATAGTCAAATCTTTGTCTGCAACCTTGAAATATTTACCTTCAACAGCAACATCTATTACGGCGTCTTTGATTTGCGTTTCGTTAAGGTATTTGTCCATATCTGTGCCGCTTGCAAGCTCTTTGCCAATAATTCCTATAATGTCTCTACCATTAGCTACACCTACAAGTTTGTTATCCTCGTATATAGGCAAATTAAAGAATCCTGTCTCGGACATTTTTTCTAGTACCTGTCTTATAGAGGCACTTGCATTTTCGCACAAAACATCTTTGCTAGCTATTTTTTCTAGTGCTGTAGGTGGAGTGCAGATAAGTTTAGCTATTTTTTCTAGTTCCAAAACAACATCTTCATGAGGCTCGGCTATTATATAGTTAGGGTTAGATTTGTGAACGATAGAGTTACGAAGTCTACCATAGTCGATAAGAGATTCCTCATATTTTCTTACTACTGAGTTAAGAGTAACGGCTTTTCGCACCATATCCGAAAATGTGATACTACGCTTAAATCCATAAATTGTACGCAAAGAATAGTCAATCTCGTTGTATGCGACAATAAATCTTTCTGCTAAGGTTTTTGGCATATTACTCCCCCTCGAAGTTGTTTGTATAAAAATATTAGCATATTTTGGTCAAAATATCAAATAAATAGATTATTATTATTAAATAAATGTTGCAAAAAAGTATGTTTTTGTTTATAATAATATTGCTATGCTAGACGGGGAGCTAGCGGTGCCCTATACCTGCAATCCGCTACAGCAGGGTCGAATGACTTTTCTCGGCGAAAGACTTTCGGTAAGAGATGCCTTGATAGATGTTGAGATTAAGGTCTTATGCAATTGTTACCTATGAACCATGTCAGAGCTTGACCGCAGCAGCATTAAGTAGACCTAATGATGTGCCATAAGGAAGCTTTAATGGAGTTTTAGAGGTAGAAATCTGCCTGGAGCCTTTCGACAAAATTAGTCGCATAGCTTTATAAACAAGCCCGCAGGTGTAAAGATAATTTATACCTGCTTTTTAATAAAGGAGAAAAACAATGATAAAGTTCAAAGCAAAAAGTATCGAAAATGTAGCCGAGAGAGCCAAAGAAAGAATGCTTGGCAAGACCGGCGAAGGCGTAAGAATTGGTATACTTGTATCTAGCGACAACTTTTCTGGTGGAAGAAATTATAGCATGAAACTTGCTTACAATGTTCAAAATAGCATTTTGAAGACTGGATTTGAGACAGAGATAATCACCCTACCTACCCTATGCGACAACTACAAAGAGTACACTAGCGAAAACAACTTTATCAATATCTACAAAGAGCAACTAGCTAGCATGGTAGAACTACTTCTTACCGAAAAGTCATATGACGGCCTAGTAATTATCCCAAAAGGTATATCAAGTAAGATTGGTATGCTAAGAGGCGCTTTTAGACTAAATCTTCCTACACTTGTATTAACAGAAGGTCCTTCTAGCTGTCAAAATGGCGCTACTCTAAAAGACTTAACACTTCTTGCAGGTCTTGTTGCTAAGGGCAAAGCATCATCTTTTGATATGCAAACAACAGAAAACACTCAAATAGAATATGTGGGCGATGGTGCAGACTTCAACTCTTCTAATATAATCAATATTATACTAGAAGTTATGTGTCTTTCTATCATGGGCAATAGCACAACATTTGCTAGCACCATAACTCGTGAGAACCTAGCAGAAACTACTGCAAAAACTATTGTATCTCTTACAAAGGACAGATTTAGCCCTAGAAAGCTAATAACTAAGAAAGTAATTAGTAATGCAATCATCACTAACTTTGCTCTAGGTGGCAGTACTGTAGCTCTAAATAGCATATTAGAGCTAGCTCGTGAACTTGATATAGACATGCCTTTTGACAAAGCTCTTGCTCTTCAAAAAGGTGTTCCCACTCTATACGATACATCTAGCAAGAATATGACAAACTACGCAGAAGACGGCGGAACAGCTGCCCTACTTAAAGCCTTATCTAATCTAAAACTACTAGATGAAAATTCTAAAACATACACAAACATAACTCTTGGCGAAGCTCTAAAAACTATCAAAGATACAGGCGCATTTGAAAAATGTTCTAAAGAGAGTTTAACTGAATTACACGGAAATCTTATTGACAGAAGAGGTCTTGCAAAAGCCCTAAATATTGCTGGCAAAGAAGTAATAAATGGCAAAGCAAGAGTATTTGATTGTGACGACTCAGCAAGTTATGCAGTACTTGCAAAAAGCATTAAGCCAGAAACAATAATTGTTATCAAAAATGGCTCTAACTCTTGTGGAGGTGGAAATGTTCCTTACCAAACAGTAAGAGCGCTAGAAGCTTTTGATTTACTTGATTCTGTTGTAGTACTAACTGAGAGCGATATTCCAGACGGAACAAAAGCTATGGTTATCGGCAACATTTTACCAAACGGCGATGACGGAGCATTAAGAATAGTACAAGATGATGACGAGATAGAAGTTGACTTCAACAAAGGCAGAGTTAACATTGACCTAAACAACAAAGAAATATCTCAAAGACAAAGAAAGTTTGTAAAGGATCATAAACAACTTCCAACCTTTGTAAAACAATATATCAAACTAACTGAGAATAAGTAACAAAAAATAAAAAAGAGGTATTAACTTGCCTCTTTTTTTTACTTTTAACTATCTGTTTAATTATTTTTCATCTTCTATCTGCCAGTCGATTGGAGTTTTGCCAATGCTTTTTAGGTACTCGTTAGTTCTACTAAAAGGCTTAGAGCCAAAAAATCCATTGTATGCAGATAGTGGGCTTGGGTGTGCGGACTCTATCACAAAGTGATGAGATAGGTCGATGCCTTTGACTATGCTTTTAGCACCGTTACCCCATAGTATGAATACGATAGGGTCTTGTCTCTCGGCAAGTAGCTCTATAATCCTATGCGTTAGATTTTCCCAGCCCCTACCCTTATGACTATAAGCTTGCCCTGCTCTAACAGTTAGCACACTATTAAGTAGTAGCACTCCTTGTTTTGCCCATTTGGTCAAATTACCACTCTTAGGAATATAGCAACCAAGATCTGTGTTTAGCTCTTTGTATATATTGACAAGGCTAGGTGGCGGAGCGACTTTCTCTACCGAAAAGCAAAGCCCGTGGGCTTGACCTTCGTTAATATATGGGTCTTGCCCGATAATTACTACTTTGACATCATCATATTTGATAAGATTAAGTGCATTAAAAACATTTTCTGCCTTAGGGTATATAGTTCTCGTATTATATTCGGTTTTCAAAAACTCTTGAAGAGATTTGAAATAATCTTTATTCCACTCGTCTTTTAGAAGGTCGTACCAATTTTTTGTTATATAAAACATCTCTTTTCCTCTATATTTTATTATACAACAAAATAGCTATCTCCACAATAAAAAAACTGCATTTGTTAAACGCAGTTTATTTGTATAAAGTTTGAAATCTCATCTGCAATAAGCCTGCACTTGTCGTAAGAATCGCCTTCTACCATTATTCTTATGATATTTTCTGTACCGCTAGGGCGGACGACTAGTCTAATGTCTTCATTTTCGCTTTTGACTTTTTCTATATATTCATTAACTTTTGAGTTGGACAAAAAGCCCTCTTTAACCTTTTTGCTAACTTTGATATTGACAAAAACTTGCGGAAGTTCTGGAACTTTTGTTAATCCGCCTTTTTTGATGACATTGAGCATTATAAGGCTTGTCATCACGCCGTCTCCTGTATTAGTAAACTCATAAGGTATAATATGTCCAGCCTTTTCGCCACCTAGAGATAACTTGTCTTTGACCAGCCTATCTACTATATACTTATCTCCAACATCTTCTCTTATTAGTTTGATACCCTCTTTTTTAAGAGCCTTTTCAAGACCTAAATTGGTCATAGTTGTACCTACAACAGTTGCCTTTTTTAGTTTGTTCTTTTTGTCAAGATATAGAGCTAAATTGTATAAGATATCATCACCGTCAAATAGCTCTCCTTGGCTATCTACCATAACCACCCTATCGCCGTCTCCGTCAAAAGCAAAGCCAAAGTCTAAGTTGTTGCTAACGACAAAGTTAGCAAGGCTTTTTGTGTCGGTAGCTCCGCACTCAAAGTTTACTTTGCGAGGGTTTTGGCTTATGTTGATGATAAAGACATTTTTGAAATTGTTATCAAAGAGTTTTTGGAGTATCTTATAAGTTACGCCGTTGGCACAGTCAAACGCCACCGAGAAGTCAAAGTATTTATCTTTGATCAAACTTTTTAGATAGCTAAAATATTTACCGCCGAGATTGTATTTAATCAAAAGTTTACCGCATTTGCTAGCGGGGGCTATTGAAAAGTTGTTTAGGCTCTTATATATTTTTGTAAGTATTTTTTCTTCTTTTACGCCGAGTTTTTCGCCGTTGGATTTGAAGATTTTTATACCATTGTACTCGTACGAGTTGTGGCTAGCAGTTATCATAACTCCCACCCCAAAACCAAAGTTTCTTGTCGTATAAGATAGGCTCGGCGTAGTTGTCACGCCCATATAAGTAACAAAAACACCCATAGACATAGCACCGCTCACAAAACTTGTAAGCAGTATATCGCCAGAACTACGGGTGTCTTTTGCTATCAAAATTTGAGATTTTTCTTTATCTTTGGTATAGAGAGCAAGAGCTCTACCTATGTCGTAAGCAAGTGTTGGGGTTATCTCTTCCCCAAAGATTCCTCTTACGCCATCAGTACCAAATATTTTTTGCATATTCTTTCCTATTTATTACTTTTTATATATTGGAAAGCGGCTGTCGCAGCGATTGCACCATCACTACAAGCGGTTACTATTTGTTTAAGTGGAGATTGTCTTATATCTCCTGCAGCAAATACTCCGTCTACACTTGTTCTCATCTTTTCATCGGTCACAATGTAGCCAGTTTCGCTTATAGCAACAGATTTATCAATAACTTCTGTATCTGGGCCTCTACCTATTGATACAAAAAGTCCATCAATATCAAGTTTAGATGTTTGTTTAGTAGGGATATTTTCAACTATTATATCTTCTAGTTTTCCGTTACCTTCTACTTTATTAACCTTGGCACAAAGTACAAGTTCAATATTTTTTTGAGATTTGACATCTTTTACCAAAATATTGTCCCCTCTAAACTCATCTCTTCTATGTATTAGGTATACTTTTTTGGCGATGTTAGACATATATACAGCGTCTTCTAGTGCTGAGTTACCCCCACCAACTACAGCGACAGTTTTGTCCTTGTATAAATTGCCATCACAAGTAGCACAATAACTGATACCTTTACCAAAGAAGGCTTTTTCGCCCTCGGCAGCAAGCTTACGAGTAGCCGCCCCTAAACATATTATGACTGTACGAGCTTTATATGTTCCATTAAAAGTCTTAACGACTTTGATATTTTGGCTAAAATCTGTACCAGAAACTTCTTCAAAAATAGTCTCAACCCCAAGTGATGTAGCATGCTCAAACATTAAGTTTGCTAGCTCAGCACCGCCGATTTTTTGGAAGCCTGGGTAGTTGCAAACTTCACTAGTAATTGCAACTGCGCCACCCGGCATAGTCTTCTCTATCATAAGTACACTAAGCCCTGCACGCCTTGCATAAATGCCTGCTGTAAAACCCGCAGGACCAGCGCCTATTATAATCATATCATATATATCTAACATAAATTGCTCCTTATCACTTGTTACATTATATACCACAAACTCAAAAAGTCAAAAGCAATTAAACATAATTTTGTCTAAAAAATTTTTACAAAATACCATAAAAAAATACCCACAAAAATGTGAGTATTTTTTGTAAATATTATCTCTTGCTGAATTGTGGAGCTTTACGAGCTTTCTTCAAGCCGTATTTCTTTCTCTCTTTCATTCTGCTATCACGAGTTAAGAAGCCTGCTTTCTTTAGCTCAGCTTTGTAAGTTTCGCTTTGCTCAACTAATGCTCTAGCGATAGCTTGTCTAATAGCACCTGCTTGACCAGTGAAACCGCCACCTTGTACGTTAACAGTTACATCATATTTGTCAAGAGTGTTAGTTAGAGTAAGTGGTTGACGAACAATAAGTTTAAGTGTCTCTAGGTCAAAGTACTCATCAATATCTCTCTTGTTGATAGTGATTTTACCATTACCAGATGTCAATTTTACTCTAGCGATTGATTTCTTTCTTCTTCCAGTTAGGATAGGAGCTGTAGCTACTTTTTTAGCTTTTGCAGCTTTCTTTGCTGGGGCTTTAACTTCTTTTACTTCTTCTGCCATTATTCTCTAACTCCTTTTAGAACGATTAGTTCTGGTTTTTGAGCTTCATGACCATGGTTAGCATCTTTGTATACTTTTAACTTTTTAGCCATGCTTCTGCCTAATGAATTGTGTGGTAGCATACCTTTAACTGCTAGTGTTACCATGTAGTCAGATTTTTCTGCAAGAAGTTTGTCATATCCTTCTTCTTTCATACCACCAACATAACCTGTGTGATGATAATGTTTCTTTTGTTCCAATTTTTTACCTGTCAAAACAACTTTGTCGCTGTTTATAACAATAACATAATCCCCTGTATCAACATGTGGTGTAAACTCAGGTTTGTTCTTACCTCTTAGGATTGAAGCAACTTGAGCTGCTAGTCTTCCTAGTGGCATATTAGTAGCGTCTACTATATACCATTTACTTTCCACTGATTGAGGTTTTGCCATATATGTTTTTTCCATAAAACTTAATTTCCTCCAACGAAATGTAAATAAATAATTAAAATTTTTCGCCTATTAGTTGATGTGTCGAGGGGCTAGTTCGATAATCTTACTTTAAGACTGATATATTTTAATATAATATATGCCCTTTGTCAAGTACTTTTTGAGACTTTGCTTATTTAATTTTTGGCTACCTTTTTACCTTATGTTTAACTACTTTCACATCTCAAAAAAAACAAAAAACAGCCCAAAATTTGGGCTGTTTTAAGCACTATTTTGCTACTTTTATTTATAAAATCTCTTTGTTACTAATACTCAACACATTTTAGATACAATCCTTCAGCTGGGGCTGTCTTTCCTGCCAATTTTCTGTTTTTGCCCTCCAAAAGTTTATCTATCACGCTGTAATCAAGCACTCCTCTTGCGATATCAAGGCTAGTGCCTATTAGTATTCTTACCATATTATAAAGAAAGCCATTGCCACGAATAGTAAATGTTACATTGTCGCCCAATTTTTCAAAGGTAAAAGAATAAATTGTTCTAACGGTCTTGTCTTTGATATTGCTACCGCTCGCCATAAATGACGAAAAGTCGTGCTCGCCCTCAAACTTTTTTAATACTCTTTTTAGGAGGTCAAAATCTAGTGTATAGCTATAAGATACAGCTCTATCTATCTCAAAAACGGATAGTGGACGCTTGTATACAAGCCTATACTCATAAGTTTTGCTCTTAGCAGAAAGCCTACTATTAAAGTCCTCTGGCACTTCTCTACTAGATATTACTCTAATATCTTGTGGCAAATGCCTATTGATGCAGATAGCCATCTTTTCGGGAGCGATACGAGATGAGGTAAAGAAATTAACGACTTGTCCTAAGGCATTGACCTTAGCGTCTGTTCTTCCGCTAGCAAAAGTATCTACTCTCTCGCCAAGCGCTTCAAAGATAGCATCTTCTAAAACTTGCTGAATAGACACTGCATTTATTTGTTTTTGGTAGCCAGAGTAGTTTTTGCCAAGGTACTCAAGCAAAAGACATATATTTTTCATAAATTTTTTACCCTGTAAATATTTTAACATATTTTGGGAAATAGTAAAAATAAATATAACCACAATTTGACTTTTTGGGCGCAAAAATATATACTGAAATTGTATTAAATAAATGGAGGATTTTTGATTTTGAGTAAAATTACAATAGACGGAAATACCGCCGCCTCAAAAATTGCTTATGCTTTTAGCGAGATGGCAGCTATTTACCCAATTACCCCATCTTCTAATATGGCTGAAAACATTGACGAGATGGCTAGCAAAGGCGTAAAAAACCTATTCGGTAGACAAGTATCTGTTACACAAATGCAAAGTGAAGCGGGCGCAGCTGGTGCTGTTCACGGCGGATTAGTTGCAGGACAACTAACTTCTACATTTACTTGTAGCCAAGGTCTACTACTTATGATACCTAATATGTATAAGATAGCAGGCGAACTATTACCTTGCGTATTCCATGTAAGCGCAAGAGCTCTATCTACTCACGCCCTATCTATCTTTGGCGACCATACAGATGTTATGGCATGTAGAGCTACAGGTTTTGGTATGCTATGTAGTACCTCTGTACAAGAAGCTATGGATATGGCGGCGGTTGCACATATTGCCAGCCTAAAATCTTCTGTTCCTTTTATTCACTTCTTTGACGGA
This sequence comes from uncultured Clostridia bacterium, assembly GCA_934757865.1. Lineage (GTDB taxonomy): Bacteria > Bacillota > Clostridia > Christensenellales > UBA1242 > CAKVLS01. The sequence goes on from CAKVLS010000004.1 coordinate 98,633, forward strand.
TTTAGAACTTCTCACGAGATCCAAAAGATTGAAGATATTGATTATGAGGACTTAAAGAAAATTTTACCTATGGATGCAGTAAGAGCCTTCAAAGAAAGAAGTCTTGCATCAACTAACCCTCATCAACAAGGCACTGCCCAAAACCCAGATATTTATTTCCAAAACAGAGAGGCATGCAACAAATATTATAATAAGGCAATAGACGCAGTAGAGAGTGCAATGAAAGATGTAGAATCAATCACCAAGAGAAAGTATAACCTATTTGATTATTATGGACCTAAGAACCCTGACACTGTAATAGTTATGATGGGTAGCGGTAGCCAAACAGTAATCGAAACCCTAAAGCATCTAGACACCAACACTGGTCTTGTAATATGCAGACTATATAGACCATTCTCTGGTAAACACCTAAGCGATGCTATACCAGCAAGCGTTAAGAAAGTAGTTGTTCTTGATAGGACAAAAGAAAGTGGCGCTGATGGCGAGCCTCTTTACAAAGATGTTTGCACCGCCCTATTCACAAACGGCAGAAATGTAGAAGTATTTGGCGGAAGATATGGCGTAGGCGGAAAAGAATTCACCCCAGCTATGGTAAAAGCCGTAGTAGAAAATGCTAAGGACGGCGGCAAAAAGTCATTTACTGTCGGCATCACAGACGATGTTACAAATACTTCTCTTACAGTTGACAAGAACTTCCACCTAGACGATGGCAACTATCACTGCAAATTTTATGGACTAGGTAGTGATGGTACAGTAAGCGCTAACAAAAACTCAATCAAAATCATCGGTGAAAATACCGACCTTAACTGCCAAGGTTATTTTGAATACGATTCTAAAAAATCTGGCAGCCTTACAATTTCGCATTTAAGATTTGGTAAAAATCCAACTAACGCACCATATCTTATCTCTAATGCAGACTTTATCGCATGTCATAATATAAGCTTCGTTAACAAGTACGATATGGCGGGAGACCTAAAACAAAACGGAACTTTCCTTCTTAATGCTCCTTTTGATAAGGATACTTTACTTAAAATTTTGCCAGACAACTTCATTAACACTCTAAAAGCAAAAAATGCGAAACTATATGTAATCAATGCCAACGAGGTTTCAAAAAATGCCGGTCTTGGCCAAAGAATCAATGTAGTAATGCAAAGTTGTTTCTTCAAGCTAACTAATATTATTGACTATAATGTTGTTGAAAATCTTTTGATTGAGGCAGCTAAAAAGACATATAAAAGAAAGGGCGAAGAAATAGTTAATGCCAATGTAAAAGCTATCAAAGATTCAGTTGCACATATGTACGAACTTAAACTTGATGAGCTAAAATCTACCGGAATTAAAGAAGAAAACGCAATTACAGACAAATATTATACTGACTTTATCCAAAAAATTGAGCACAAAAAAGGCGATGACCTACCAGTATCAAGTTTTGACCCAGCAGGATATATTCCTACTGACACTGCAAAATACGAAAAGCGTGGCATAGCCGTAGAAGCTCCTTGCTGGATAAAAGAAAATTGTATTCAATGCAACATGTGCAGTATGGTTTGCCCACACGCAGCTATAAGACCTGTACTTGTTAAAAAAGAAGACATGGCAAACGCTCCAAAATCTTTTGAGACAAAAGACGCACTAGGCGTTCCTGGATATGAGTTTAGAATGCAAGTAGATGTAGCCGATTGTACTGGCTGCAAAAACTGCGTTGCAGTTTGCCCTGCTAAACAAAAAGCTCTAGAAATGAAACTTGCAGTTGACGAAGATAATAAAGAAAAAGAAAATTACGAGTTTGCAAAAACTATCACAAATCCAGACACAATATTTAAGCCAAATACTCTAAAAGGTAGCCAATTCAAAAAACCTTACTTTGAGTTTAGCGGTGCATGTGCTGGTTGTGGAGAAACTCCGTATATCAAACTTGCTACACAACTATTTGGCAATCGTATGGTTGTTGCTAACGCAACAGGTTGCAGCAGTATTTACTCTGGCTCTGCCCCAACTTGCCCATACTCAAAGAACGAAGATGGAAGAGGTCCAGCTTGGGCAAGCAGCTTGTTTGAAGACAACGCAGAGTTTGGTCTTGGTATCGAGATCGCAAAGCGTAACAAGAGAGCTAGCCTAAAAGAAAAAGTTTTGGAATATGTAAGCTCTAATAAAGGCGAGCTTGTAGATCTACTTAACGAGTGGCTAAACAACTTTGACGATGGCAACAAGACTTATGAGCTATCACTAAAAATCATACCTATGTTAGATAAATCTAGCGAACTTTACACTCTAAGAGACGCATTTGTAAAAGAATGCACTTGGATAATAGGTGGCGATGGCTGGGCATACGATATAGGTTACGGCGGACTAGATCATGTACTTGCTAGTGGCGAAAATGTTAACATCTTAGTACTAGATACAGAGGTGTATTCTAACACCGGAGGTCAAACATCTAAGTCTACTCCAACTGCAGCTGTTGCAAAATTTGCAAGTAGCGGTAAGAGAACTAACAAAAAAGACCTTGGTATGATGGCTATGAGTTACAAAAATGTCTATGTAGCACAAGTTGGTATGGGCGCTGATATGAATCAAGTAGTCAAAGCCATGTCTGAGGCTGAAGCTTACAATGGCCCAAGCTTGATAATTGCTTATGCTCCATGTATCAACCACGGCATCAATATGAGTGGCGCTCAAATGGAAATAAAGAAAGCCGTTCAAGCAGGCTACTGGCATCTATATAGATACAACCCAGAATTAACACTTCAAGGTAAAAATCCATTTGTACTAGATAGTAAAGAACCTACTATTGATTATAAAGAATTTTTGGAAGGCGAAAGCAGATATACCGCTCTTAAAAAACTAAGCAAAGACTTAGCAAACAAACTATTTGAAGAAAGCAAAGAGCACGCAAAAGCTAGATACGAAAGCTACCTAGAACTTGCAAACAGAGCTCCAGAAAATCCTGACAAAAAGTAAAAAACTCTCGGGAATAATCAAAAAAACTAACATGCTAAAAAATTATTAAAACAATTTTAATAATAAAAGAATTTTGCTAAACAAAAAATAAAAAGTTTTTGATATAAATAAAAAAGGCAGTAGATTTTACTGCCTTTTTATTATTTATTTTTACAAAAAAGATTAGTCTTTTATGCCAAGTTTTTTTAGAATTTTGTTAGATATTTTTATATCGCTAAAACCAAAACTTTTGTACACAACATCAGCATTTCCGCTCTTGCCAAATTCTGTTATATTAAATAAGTTCTCTGGATTTGAGATGTACTTATACCATACATTGTCACTGCTTGCCTCTATTGCGAATATGTCAGTTTTTGCGTTCAAAATCTTTTCTTTGTAATCTTTGTTTTGATCGTCAAAAAGTTCAAGACATGGGCAACTAACAACATTAGTTTTTAGTTTTTTCTTATCAAGAATTTTAGCAACTTCCATTGCAAGACTAACTTCGCTACCAGTAGCAAGAAGAGTTATTTTTGCATCTTTTTCTTCTTTTACGAGATAAGCGCCTTTTTTAGCCCCAGAAACGCTTCCAGAAACTCTGTTAACGCTTTGTCTTGTAAGTACAAGGGCTGTTGGGTATCTTGTGTTAAGAGCCACATCATAGGCAACTAAACACTCCTCAAAGTTGGCTGGTCTAAATGTTCTAATGTTAGGCATAGCTCTTAGAGTTGATATTTGTTCAATAGGTTGATGACTAGGTCCGTCCTCTCCTACTTGTATGCTATCATGAGTAAATGTAAATAGCACTGGAGTTGGCATCAATGCTGCCATGTGTATAGCTGGCTCCATATAATTTTCAAATGCAAGGTATGTTCCGCAGAAAGGAAGTAGTCCGCCGTGCAAAGATATACCATTGCAGATAGCTCCCATTGCGTGCTCTCTTATACCAAAGTGCAAGTTTTTACCGGCACGGTTGGTTGGAGTGTAAAAGTCCTCTTCTTTTAGAACTATCTTAGTTGATGATGTAAGGTCAGCAGTACCGCCTATCATAAATGGTGCTACTTTTGAAACTGCATTTAGAATTATGCTATTTATTTCTCTTGTGCTTTGGCTATCGCTAAACTTATGCATATTTTGAGCTAGCACTTGAGAAACATCATACTTTTTGCCATCGACAGCGTCTCTTAGTTCTATATAGTCGCTATAATATTTTGTCTTATATTTTTCCAAAAGTTTTTGATAAGTTTTGTAATCTTTTAGTTTTGATTTGTTTATCTTATCTATTGCTTTTTTGATATCGCTAGGAATTGCCCAATCTTCTTCGTAGTAGCCAAGGTTTGCCTTGATATTAAGCACTTCATCTGGCTTAAATGGATTGCCGTGGCATTTGCTATCGCCAGCTAGGTCACTGCCATAGCCAAGCACAGTATTTATCATAATTAGAGTTGGTTTGTTGCGGCTATTTTTGGCAAGGTTAAGAGCTACCTCTATCTCCTCTACTGAGTTGCCGTCTTTTACCTCTAATACATTCCAATTTTGAGCAAGGAATTTCGCTTTAACATCTTCGTTGTTTGCTAAGTTTAGAGATCCATCTATTGTTACTCTATTGTAGTCATATAACATTATAAGTTTGTTAAGTTTCAAGTGCCCTGCTAGAGATATAGCTTCCAAAGCTACGCCTTCCATAAGGCAGCCGTCTCCGCAAAAACAATATGTATAGTGGTCGATTAGATTGCAGTCATCTTGATTGTATCTAGCGGCAAGGTATGACTCAGCGAGTGCAAGTCCTACAGCATTAGCGACACCTTGTCCAAGAGGTCCTGTAGAGCAGTCTACGCCGTCTGTGATATGAACTTCTGGGTGTCCTGGGGTGTTAGAACCGTATTTACGGAAGTTTTTAAGGTCATTTATATCAATATCATAGCCAAACAAATTAAGTGTAGCATAATATAGTGCTGACGCATGACCCGCAGAAACTACTATTCTGTCTCTATTAAAAAAGTTGCTGTCGCTGCTATTTATCATAGCATTTTTGTAAACGGAATAAAGAATAGGTGCTCCGCTAAGAACAACACCTGGATGTCCAGACTTGGCGTTAGTAATCATATTACAACCCATTACTCTCAAATAATTAACTATCTTTTCGTCCAATTTCATAATAAAATTTGTCCTTTACTTAAAATAATTGTTTATTACTTTTAGTGCTTTTTTGTATGCGCCTTTTTCGTTAAAATCTTTTAGTTCGATTATTATATCAGAGCTTCTTGTACACATTTTGTCATAGTCATCAAAAACAGCTTTTTGATTGCCAAGTTCTAGTTTCTTTGGCTCATCTTTTAGTCCCAAAACATACTTATCAAACGCCTTACGAGGGCATTTTAGATATACAATCATGCTGCTATCTTTTAGGGCATGTCTACTCTCTGCCACCATAAAATATTTGATAGCAACAGATATGATAGAATTTTCAAACGATGCAACAGTTTTGATAGAATCTTTTTCTAACTTTTGCAAATATTCTATACCGCAAGTGTTAATAATCTCATCTTTTGGCGAGGTCAAATTAAATGCCAAAAAGTCATCTACATCTGCATAGTATAGGTCGAGTTTATCTGCGACTTTCTGTGCAGTAGATTTCGCCAAACTATCCACTTGACACAAAAATGTAATATTTGTTTTCAAGGTTAAGCTCCTTTTTTATTATATAATAACATTTTTTTATTGACAAAACAAACAAATTGACTACTTTATTTTTTAGGCTTAGCTTTTATGCTTATTTTAGACAAAAAAGCATGCGGCTAAGCATGCTTTTTGTTATTTTTGTCTTGAATTTGATTTTTTATATTTTGAGCTACTTTTTGATATTTTTCCGCCTGATAAACTAACACTAACATTACCATTTGAATCGCTGTCAACTTTTATCTTTCTGCCAGTAAAGCAGATAACAAACATAATACCAATGCCAAGTGCTACAAAATACCACCACTTGATATCTTTTGTTATAGGTGTAAAGAAGTCTACTATATACTTAATATCTCCCGCATGAGAATAAAGTATAACCGAGCCGCTCACATCTGTACGCAAAATTTGACAATTAGCGCTGGTAAGTCTGTTGATGACTTCATTGTTTGGATGTCCATACTTGTTGTCTATTCCGCAGCTAATTACCGCCCACTCAGGTTTAACCGCTGCCAAAAACTCGTCACATGTAGATGTTCTACTACCGTGATGACCAACTTTCAAAACATCAACATCAAAATCCGCAAGGCGTGAGCTATAGGTGTTTAGAAATTCTTTTTCTATATCTTCGCTTGCATCTCCTGTGAACATATATTTCTTGCCGTTATTTTCTAGCATCATCACTGGACTATAATCATTATTATCACTATACGGTGGGTTGATAGGTCCATAAAAAGTAAATAAATAACTCTTGGCTGGGTCGCTATCTATGTACTCTGGAATCTCTAAATCTTTACTGATAGTTATGACAGAATCAGCTTGTGCCATAGCCTTAACAGCATTATCCCAAGTAGCAGTCGTAACCTCAAAAGCGTCCGCAGGCTCTGTCTCCGACTTGCTTCTTACATTAGGTCTGTATACTGCCTTAACATCATAATTATTAAGTATTGTAACAGCGCCGCCTGTGTGGTCTTCGTCTGTGTGAGTAAGAATAAAATAATCAATAGTCTTGTCACTACCCTCAAAGAACACATTGTCAAGATATGTAGTCAAATCGCTAGAAGATTTTTTAGGGCCAGCATCTATTAGCATAGTTTTTCCGTCCGGAAGTCTAATAGCTGTGCTATCGCCTTGCCCTACATATATAAAATGTAGTTCTAAGTCTCCATCAACTATTTCGCTCAAAGCACCACTTTTAACTTCTTTTGCATTGCCATTGATAGCAGTTTCTATCTTGGTACTAAATAGCAAACTCACAAGAAGCAATGCTGACACAAACAAGAAAAGTAAAAATCTTGATTTTGAAAACTTTAGGCTTCTCAAATTATATTACCTCCACTCCGTCTCCACGCTTAAATGGAGTCTTAGATTTTCTCTTAGGTTTTACAGATATAATTTTTAGGATATCTGGCATCAAAAGTTTAGCTGCAGCATAGCCCTCTTCTATCATTTCTTCCATACCCTTTGGCTTAGTTGAACTAAATCTCTTAGTATCTGGCTTGATAACAATATCTGCAAACATATAACCTTTTACAGAATTTGACTTAGTACCGATACTTAGGCTAGCACCAAGCACATCCATAAGTTTGAGTGAAGTAGTGCCCTCGCCCCTTGATGGGTTGGCGTCTACCGCTATAACATAGTCACAATCAAAAAGTTTAAGTGTGTCGGACGGAATATTATTTTGAAGTCCGCCGTCAACTAAATGCATATTTTCGTACTCAACAGGATTAAATGCCCCTGGATAACAGCAACTCCCAGCAACGCATTTTGCAACATTACCTCTTGTAAAAACTATTTCATCTCCGCTCACAAGGTCAACTGCGACTATGGCAAGAGGCTTTTTTAGAGCAGAAAAATTGACATTGCCAAGGTTGTTGGTTATAAGATTTTCGATACCAACAGTTGATGATGGTATGAAAAAAAACTTGCTATTTCTTATATCTTTAGTTCTTATAGTCTTGCCTATCTCAATAAGTTTAGTACTATCATAGCCTGCCGCATAAAAAGCACCCACAATAGAGCCAACAGAAGTACCAGCTACAGCATCAAACTCTATACCCATTTCTTCAAAGGCTTTTAGGACGCCAAGATGCACAAAACCTCTAGCACCACCGCCTCCAAAAGCTATGCCAAGTTTTACTTTTGAGTTCTTTTTATATTCAGTTATTTCTTTGTTTTTTTTCTTAAAGCCCCACATAATAACTCCATATTTAATATATTACCACAAATTTGTTTTTTCACAAATAATTTACACAAAAATCGCCTAAATTGTTAACATGCATGAAGTAATTTATTATCAATTTATAAAAAAAATACCTAACTTAGTCAATGCTGTTTGAAACTAGCGGAATATAAGCACTTTAATCTACAAATGATTAGGGTGTTTTTCTCTCTTAACTGAAAAAGAAACAAATATTACTGATGTTGCCAAGGATTGTCACCAATAAGCAACATACACTTTAACCTTAACAACAAATAATATTTGTTTACAATAATAAAAAAAATAGGAGAAAAACTTATTCAAATTTTAACATTACATAGTTTATACTAAAAGATAAAGAGCATACTTAAAAATATGCTCTTTTTTGTTAGACAATTAAATATAA
>CAKVLS010000005.1 GCA_934757865.1 uncultured Clostridia bacterium
TCCGCTGCTTGTGCGGGTCCCCGTCAATTCCTTTGAGTTTTAATCTTGCGACCGTACTCCCCAGGCGGAATACTTATTGCGTTAGCTACAACACGGAAGGAGTCGATACCTCCCACGTTTAGTATTCATCGTTTAGGGCATGGACTACCAGGGTATCTAATCCTGTTTGCTCCCCATGCTTTCGTGCCTCAGTGTCAGTAACAGTCCAGTAAGCCGCCTTCGCCTCTGGTGTTCCTCCTAATATCTACGCATTCCACCGCTACACTAGGAATTCCACTTACCTCTCCTGCACTCTAGTCTGCCAGTATTAAATGCAATTCTGTGGTTAAGCCACAGGCTTTCACATTTAACTTAACAAACCACCTACACACCCTTTACGCCCAGTCATTCCGGACAACGCTTGCCCCCTATGTATTACCGCGGCTGCTGGCACATAGTTAGCCGGGGCTTTCTCATTAGGTACCGTCACTATCTTCTTCCCTAATAACAGAAGTTTACAATCCGAAGACCTTCTTCCTTCACGCGGCGTTGCTGGGTCAGAGTTTCCTCCATTGCCCAATATTCCTTACTGCTGCCTCCCGTAGGAGTCTGGACCGTGTCTCAGTTCCAGTGTGGCCGATCACCCTCTCAGGTCGGCTAACCATCGTCGCCTTGGTAGGCCATTACCCCACCAACTAGCTAATGATACGCGAACTCATCTTACACCGGATTGCTCCATTTTACCCCTTCACCATGCGGTGTTGTGGTCTTATGCGGTATTAGCAGTCATTTCTAACTGTTGTCCCCCTGTGTAAGGCAGATTATTCACGCGTTACTCACCCGTCCGCCACTAAGTCAATCACTACACAAAACAACTTATGTAAAATTGTTTTGTGTAGCAACTAACTTCGTTCGACTTGCATGTATTAAGCACGCCGCCAGCGTTCGTCCTGAGCCAGGATCAAACTCTAATGTTAATTGTATATAAACACGAAATGTGAATATATCGTACATTAGATAATCTGCTCAAAACTTGCTATAAAAACTGGCTTTATAAAAAGTTTGCTAGATTATTCTCTCTTGAATTAACAAGAAACTTAAATAAACCTTAACTATTCAATTGTAATGGTTCAGTCACTATTGAGCAACTGCTCTTTGTTAGTGACGGTGTTAGAATACCATATAGAAGACTTAGTGTCAACAACTTTTTTTCAAAAAATTGAAGAAATTTTGGTATTTTTGGTAAAAGTACGAACACTACCCCCGGCGTTCGCACTTTTTGGGCGAAAAACAACCAAAACTCGGCACAAAAAACAGAAAAAACTTATAAAAAATAAATAAAAATAATATAAATAAATGAGGCGGTAGCCTAAGAAATAATCAGCAAAAGAACAGAAAATACCCTTTCAAAACACAAAATAATCAGCTGAAACAAAGAAAATAATCCGTCAAAGCATAAAGAATAACCGACCAAGAACAGATAAATATATCTTTATTAGAGTGATTGTAATGAAAGTTGTTATAATATAAGGCGTTATATAAGATAATATTTTTATATATTATATGTTTTATTAAATACCCTATTGCATTTTGTTAAATACTTTATTTTATTAAATAGCTTATTATATTTTATATATATTGTTATATTTATTATATATCTTATTATATAGCGGCATTATTATATAGCAGCGTTAATATATCGTGGCGTTATTATATAGTGGGTGGCAAAATAATATTTGTTTACAAACAAAAAAGAGGCTAAATTGCTTTAGTCTCTTTTTTTTGCTTTGCAGTGCTTTTAACTTAAATCATCTTTTGTCAAGACGATAAGCTATAAGCCCTGAATATTAGATAATATTGTCCAGTATTAGATACATAGTAAGAACCGCCTGGGTTGTAAACAGTTTGAGAACCAACATTCAACCACAATGTAACACCAGTAATTTTTGCAAGTTCTATATCAGTACCAAAATCGACTTCTTCTTGATATAGAAGATTTAATTGTTTCTCATCATAGTAACTAATTACTACTTTAATTGGGCTCCATTGAGCATAAACAATCAAGTCTTGACCTGGCATCTCGTAAGTCTCATCAATTTCTTGATAGCCTTCGGTTGAAGAAGAAGCTGCTGTTGCATAGCCTTTTAGGGTGTAGCCCATTGGGTTAGCAATAGGAGATTGATTTAGTTTTCCGGCAAGTAACTCGCCTGCATAAACTGAATATACCTTAAATGATGTACCACCATCAGGATAGTTGTAATAAACTCTAACTTGATATGTTGTAGCTTCCCAAATAGGTTCGAATGTCATATCTTGAGTAAATTTATTATAGTTTTTGTTTAGTTCATAAGTTTGTCCATCAGAACCAAGCCAAGCTTTTAGTTTGTATCCGCTTCTATATACAAGGTTACCAGAAAGCATTGTAGCATTTGCTTGATATTTAACAGTAAGAACATTGTTGGTGGTTAATAACTCACCATCAGCCCCAGCTGTAAATGTTAATTTATAAGTAGATTTTACAAAACACATATACAACGCTCTTCCATTTGTATATGGATAGAAATCTTCTTTTGTATATATCTTTCTATCATCTAACATATAGTGAGAGAAAGTATACCCTTCAAGATAATTCTTTTTAACTGTTGGATCAACAGTTGAAGCTGTGGTTTCTAGCCACTCCATTACACCTCTCATAGACTCATTGCTACCTATCTGATAAGTATAATTGGCATTGCCAGTGTTGTTAGATGTGTTCCATCTAGTAGAATTACCCCATGGCCATCCCCCGACGCCATTATCGATAGCTTTACCAATTGTTAAAGTATAAGCGTCGTCATACCATACGGTTTTAAGAGTGATATTCTCTGGAACAGTACCAAACCAGTTTACTATTTCAGATTTTGTTGGGAAGAACCAACCAGATGTTAACCACAAATCTTTTCTAACACTTCCATCAGCGTTAAGAAGTTGGAACAGCTTTAGTCTATGACCCGGATAAGAAGGTTTAACTTTTTGATAAACGGTTGTCATAGCGTCTCCAAAGCCAACTTGAACGGTAATACTACCCATGCCATTAACAGTCTCGCCTTTTGCTATATCTGCATTAACGATTACGCTTACGCTACCTTTCTTAACAGTAACTTTAGCAACATCGCTCTTACGAGCACTAGGATTTCCATAAGTGCCGCTAAATTCAGTATAATAGCCGTCATTGTCTACATTAAATATACCAAGGATTGCAGAATTTAAGTATACATAATTATCAGCCCTAACCATTACTGTTCCATCATTAGGGTTATTTGGATATCTAATATACATTGGTTGGCTCTCGCCTGAATTGATATAGTTATCAATATTGATAGTAGCAGAGCTATTATAGAAATAAACTTCATCTGTAACCTTAAGGTTGCCACTTACATACATATTAGATCCCCAATAATATATACCATCAGCAGCAGATACTCCCGAATCATTACCCGAGATAGATATTGTACCATTACTACCACTTACCCAAGTATATGTCGCATCAGAAGAATCCGTCCACCAGGTCCAATCATTACCTGAAGAGTATTTTGTCAATCCATGATTACTTCTCTTATAGAAGTATAGGTAATCATTAGGGAAAGCTCTCCAGTTTTCCATATCATTATAAGAAGAAGTGTTTCCACCTGACTTATAGAATGTTGCCGCAGTTAACCACAATTCATCTAGATATAAGAAGATAGCACCGCCGCCGCCTCTGTTCAGAGGAGTTGGAGAAGTTACTTTGTTATTTAGGAATGATACAGTACCACTTATCATTACTTCCCAATAACTCCATAAGCCACCGCCGCCACCAAGATCAGACTTAGTTGAATAAACTTCGTTTTCTATTATGCTTATTGTGCTATCACCAATAACAGCAAGTGAGCCATAACAATAAATACCTCCCCCAGCAAGTCCTGTCTTATTATAACTTATCTCACCGCCACCAGAAACACACAATCCTATTGAAGTAGAACCACTATTAGGAGCAGCTATACCCCCGCCATATTCTACAGCAGAGTTCCTACTAATCGTACATCTTCTAACAGAATTATTAACTGATGCAGAGAAATATACTCCGCCGCCAGATTTATTAGCAATATTATTTGTTAAGGTTACATTATAAATCGACCCTCTCTTAGCAAAATATACTCCGCCGCCATAATTAGCAGTATTTCCATCAACTACAATGCTTGTACAATAATTTGGTATCTCTGAGAAATAAATACCACCACCATAATTCTTAGCCGTATTGCTAGAAACCTTGAAAGCAGATGAATTTCTAAAGCGTGGTACATATTGAGCATATATGCCTCCGCCATTATTTGTAGCTGTATTCCCTTCAATTCTTATAGAACCACTAGTTTCAACTCTTAGATAATGTCTTGCATATATTGCACCACCATCGCCATTAGTTGTTACAGTTCCACCTTTATAACCATTTCCAACAGCATTGCCTTCAAATATGCAGTTCGATGATAAATTAAACTGAGCCTTTCCAGACACATCATCCCAAACTTCTGGGGAGCCTGAGTTTACAACATCATTTACTGGAATTAAATAACTATAATTGTTTCCATTCCATGTATAATCTTTTAATGGCTTAAAGGTGTTAGCATATATATTATGTCCGTTACCATGAACATATCCTTCATCAATAAGGTCTTGATATGTCTTAGTTGTTCTTGTGAAGTATACAGCGCCACCTTTAGTATAAGCAGAGTTGTTATAGAAGAACATATTATCCCAGCTAATATTGCCCTTGTTAGATATGATTTCTATAGCACCACCATTACCATACAAAGCTCTATTATTAGAGAATGTGCAGTTAGTAATATAAATGCCTGCAGAGTTACCACACTCTTGAAGAATAGATGAAACAGCTCCGCCATGTGATGCAGATGTATTATCTGTAAATGTGCAGTTTCTAATATCGCTATATCCGCCTAGTGCAAATATTGCACCACCGCCAGCACCTGACTGATAGAATGAATACCACTCACCACGAGTTGTAGCTTGCCAGCTATAGTAGCCAGTTTCATTATTTTCAAATGTGCAGTTTTGAACACTCAAAGTACGGTAGGTACTGCCTGAACAATATCCTTTGTAAGTAATAGCACCACCAGCATAAGCTGAGAAGTTATTTTTGAATGACATATTACGGACACTTAAGCTTGCTCTTGCTGGCCATACATTCCAGTTACCATGAGTAGTCTCAGTTATTTTATTACCATTAATATATAGATTTTGGCTAGCACTAATAATTTGATGTCCAAACAAATAAGAAGCATTCGTTGTTTGAGGAACTACTTTATTATTCTCATCAAGTCTATATAGTCCACCATTAGCACCTATCAAACTACCTCTTGTAGAATAGCTCCCATAAGTATCTTCTTTTCCCCATTTATTGATAGTCTGTTGTTTCAAAGTTGGATTATCTTTGTTGCCATCTAGGGTAAGGGTATTGTTACCAAAGTAAACATTCTTAAATATTCCATAACCTGGAACACCCCAGTTATAGTTAAAATAAACATTATAATCGGTGTTAAGTGTAGAAGTAAATATTCTAAACATATCACCAAGTAATTTAGGGCTACGAGTAAGAATTATATCGCTTGAAAGAACAAAGAAAAGACCTTTATCAATAATCTTAACTTGGTCAGTTACTGTGTGAGATTTTAGGATTACAATAACACTACCATTAGCAGCTGCGTCGCAAGCTTGAGCAAGAGTCGCATGATATGTACCTCTATTATAGTTATAAGCTACTGGCTCTGCAAATACTACATAACCGTTGTCATCATAACCTACGCCATAGTTGTTAGAAACATTACATACAAACTTCTTGTAGTAATCTTCGGCAAATGTTGTTGTATATTCTACATTAACCATTTCGCCACCATTACCAACTTCTTGAATAGTCTTAATGTATTCATAGAATCTAGCAATACGTCTACCATCAGTATAGCTATTAGCTCTAATATTTAGTTGACTAATGACTGGATAATAAGATGTAGAATCTGTTCTCTTCTTAAACTCTAGGTAAGCTCTTGGGTTAGCAAGATATATCTCTCCTGCCCAAGCAGTATTGCCCATCCAATAAGTAGTTAAGTTAGATTGAATATATAGAATTGTATCAAGGTACATACAAGCACCAACAGAGCTTGTGTTGTTAGAAGATATATGACTAGTACCATTATTCTCGCCTAGTGAATCACTACCTAGATATACTTTGCTTGCGCCTAGTACAGCTAAGCCGCCACCACGACCAGTTGCACTATTAGAAGTACAATAGAATGAATTTAGAATAACACCACTTTCACTAGTACCTGTGATAAGCATACCACCACCAGTACCATTAGAACTATTAGCGTCAACTCTCATCCAACAATTATAATTTAGAGTTGTCCCGTTCATATTGTAGTTAGGATAGTACTTAGTTACAACTGTACCACCATCGATACATACACCGCCGCCACCACCGGCAGATAGTGTTTGAACATTATTATTGATATTTACGCATGAAGTATTATAATCGGCGTATTTACCATTAGACATATATAGACCACCACCAAATAGTGATGCAGTATTATATGATATTTTAACTTCTCCAACTGCTTTCTTCTCAGTCTCGCTACCAATAATGAAATCACCGCCGTTGTAAACACCACCACCACGAACGGCACTGTTACCATTAGCAATTGTGCTTGTAGAACCAAATTGGAAACCTTTGTTAAATTGAACAAGACCAATATTATATAGTCCGCCGCCACCTAGCATTTCGCCAGTTGCTGTATTTCTATAAACTTCGCCATAAGCGTTGATGTAAAATTTACTTGTTGTATCTGCATTAGCGATACCACCACCTGTTGCAGCACGGTTGCCATAGATATCATTATAATAGCCGAATGTCATAGTACCATAGTTACAGATACCTCCACCCATACCATTGGTTGCTTCGTTAGCAGATACTATTAGGTTTTGGGCTGAACTTGTGTTACCTTCAAATTGTGTTAGACTACCATCATTGCTGATGAATATTCCGCCACCATTAGTCTCTGCAGTGTTACCTTTACCAGTGCTTGCGTCACCGACATATGTTCTGTAGCCGACAGACAAAGTATCTTCTACATATATACCAGCGCCGTTGCTTGCTTTGTTTTCGGTAATCTTGATATATGATAGTGTTGCGCTACCTTTTACGATATTGATAGCACCGCCATTAGTTGCTGTATTTGCAACAATATGGTTGAAGTAACCAGTATTTTTACTGATAAATTTACCAGTTGCACCCTCGGCATTAGATGTATTGATTATCGCTACACCACCACCGACAGTTGCGTTATTTTCGGTAATATAACCGATATTGAATGTGAATGTTGCATTATCTACCGCAACGCCACCGCCTGCTGATTTGGTCTTGTTGTTTTTGATTTGAATATATGCAGCATTGGTCTCATTGTTTGCAGCTTTGGCATTGGTTGTCATGCTAGATCCACTAGCTAGATATACACCGCCACCGCCTGGGTATGAGCCGCCCATTTCGTTAGAAGTATTATAAGAAATTTCGCCAGCTGTCATATTGAATGCGCCGTCTTGTATATAGATACCACCACCAGCATAAGTACTTGTATTATAAGTTACTGCTGCTGTTTCACTATCCATAACCAAAGCATTAGAATCATCGCTGTCTGAGTTGATGAAGATACCACCACCCTCATAAGCTGTATTATAACTGATCTTAGCGTCCTCAGTTAGGTACAAGAATGAAGTAGATCCTTCGCTATAAATACCACCGCCTAAACCGCCGTCATCTGATTCTGCTTTGTTTCTAGTGATGTCGCCACCTTTTACAACTACTTTACCTAGGTTGTATATAGCGCCACCCTTTTCGGCTTTGTTTTGAGTAAGTTTAGCACCATTATAAACTGTTAATTGATACTCGTCAGCCAAAGCACCTGTTGTGAAGCTCTCAGAGAACTCTACTTTGACAATACTGCCTGTTGTAACATCTCCGCCACCTTTTATAGTAAGCATTGTGCTGCCAGGAGTCTTAGTGCCTAGTATTAGTTGTCCATCGCCTACAACTGTGAACATGTCACCTGTCAAATCGCCTCTAGTGATTGAATAATCGCCACCAGATACCAAAGTAATCTTCTTAGAGATGTAGAATGTATCTTGAATAGATACGCCAGCAACTTTGTTTTCGCCAAGAGCTGCCTCTTGGATATCTGCTAGACCATTTGACTCTTCGTATACTGCTAAATCATTAGTTAATACGATATTCTTATATACATTGATTGTTTCGCCACTAACTGCGTCAAGGTATGCCTCAGTAAGTGTTGAATAGAACACTTCGTTGCCACCTCTTATAATAGTTGCAGCATAGTTGCCTAGTTTTAGATATTTTTCATCTAGTCTAAAACCTGCATCATCGCCAGCAAATGAGAATTTGCCAATCTCGTTCTTAGCGTCTGTTACGCTTGGGAATAATACAAGTTTATCACCCATTACAGCTACTATAGAACTGATACAAATCTTAGTCTCAGAGTTTAGCTTGTAAGATTCACCTGAATCAAACACTACAATCTTGCTTGTAGGGTTGGTTGCTGTGTCTCTTACTGCTAGGAATATATCGTTTAGGATACTTTCATCACTGTTGTAACCTATAACCATATAACCAGAAATTATAACTTTTGTCTCAGTATAAATACCATTAGCATAACCTACAGAACTCTCGTCATATACACATAGTGGGTATGAACCATCTGCGCATAGGTTGCCCTCGATAACAAAACTTACTGAGCTGCTGCACTTAAATCTTACAGAGCCGTTAGTTCCGCCACCAGTAGCGTCTGCATATATAGCACCACCACTTCTAGCACAAGAGTTGTTGTTGATCTTACCAGAAACTAGGTTAAGTATACCATTAGTATAGATACCGCCACCATTTCCGTTAGTATAGTTATATCTAATAGTTGCACCATTGATATTTACTGTACCTTTGGCATAAATACCACCGCCTAGGCCTAAATTTGAGTCATCAAAGCCCACAGCTTGGTTACCTTGCTCTTCATTAGGAGCACCGATTATTCCGCCGTTAAGAGTCAAAGAAGAGTTAGAATCTCTTAGATAAATACCTCCGCCAAGACCTGCCTTATTAGCGTAAATTTCGCCGTTTGTCATAACTACAGAACCACTACCAATGATAGCGATACCACCGCCGTATTTAGCAGTATTGTTATCTATAGTTAAGTTCTTAATATTGCAAGTGCCGTTGCTTATTAGCAAGCCACCGCCATATCCGCCGACATCATTGCTATCTATGCTTAGAAGAGTATTTTCAGTGATTGTACCACCGAAGAAGTTTAGAACACCACCATTTTGGTTAACTACGCCGCCATAGTTAGAATTCTCTGTAAATACATGCTCTCTAAATATAGCATAGTAAACATTTACAGTACCGCCAGCTACAACCATTGCATGACCTTTGCCAGTTGTTACACTATTACCGATAAATGTGTTAACTGAAGAAGATGCGCCGTCCTCGCCGATTGTTGCGATACCACTTGCTACATATAGAGCACCACCATTACCTTTGTTAGCCTTGTTGCCCTTCAAAGTACAACCTTTGATAAATAATGTAGCCTTAGTGCCATTTGTTCCAATAGCACCGCCTTCGCCATTATCTACTGTGTTGTTGAAGTAGAATCTGCTTGAGCTTATGTTAATCTTACCTGCATTGAATACTGCACCACCGCTATTAGCTGAGTTAGCTTTTTCATAATCAATATCATCATCTACACCAAATGTTACATTAGAGATGATCATGTTATCAGCTGTACCAGTAGTAGCATCGTTATAAACAGCACCACCAGCAGTATTAGATGTGTTGTTAGTGAATATACCACCAGCATTGCCAGCATATCCAGTATCGCCACCAGTTAAGCTGTACAAGTTACCACTATTGTAGATTGCGCCGCCGTAGTTTTGAGCGATATTGATGTTGTAAATGTTATTTCTATCAGTTACATCACCAGTGTTATAAATAGCACCGCCTCTTGCAGCTTGGTTTCTTTCAAATAAGTTAGCTTGTAAGTCAAGAGTTCCTCCATTTGAGATAGCTCCGCCAAAGCCTGTCTTAGAAACGTTACCATAGAAATTAGAGTTAGAAATAGAGATATTGTTAGCTTTTGTTATAGCTATAGCTCCGCCATTTCCGTCTGCCATATTTGTATCAAATGATACATATTTTAGCACAAGTGAAGCGTTAGTATCATCTACTGAGAATGCACCACCAGTAGCTGCATAAGTGTTTCTAAATACAACACCATTATAAATTGTTGCGCTGCCTTTCAAAACAATGAATGACTCGACAACTGTTGTGTATTTTCCAGATTGTCCATCAAAGTAAACAACTGGGCCTTCGTAATCTGCATTATCTACACCTACATTAAGTTGACCAGTAGTTGTAACCTCTATGCAAACGCCTTTGTATGCATCTGCAAAGCTGTTATCTTCTGTACCAATATAACGATAAATAGTCTTGTCGCTATCCTCAGCCTCAATAGTTACAGATTTTGAAATAGTAATTTTGTTCTTGATGTAGCAATCTTTAATAATGATTACTCTATTACCAGTTGCAGCATCGTCAATAGCCTCACCCAAAGTCTTATAGAATGGGTTCTCTTTACGAGTATCTGATAGGTAAATATACGCCTCAGCCTCTTGCCATTGAGCATAAACTCTAAATACATAAGTTGTGATTTCTTCATCACCAAAGGTGATTGTCTCTTCTTTTACTCTGCTATCATTCAAAGATGGGATTTGGATAGTTGCACCTGGTTTATAATTAGCGCCGCTACCATTTCTTGTAGTATTGAATGAATCTAATGCAAAGTTTTCTCTTGTTAGTTGATAGCTAGTATCAGTTTCTTTTACCTTAGGTAAAACTATTTCTCTACCAACAGAAGATTGAACTGTGTGAGTATTGTTCTCTCCAAATAGTCCCTCGTTACCATCGATAACAAAGTAAACTGTTTGAGGAATCCAAGTACCTACAAATATTATAGTCTTAGTTGGTGCAGTTGCTTCGTTCTCTGACATAAGCTCTTCAGAAATCTTAAGAGTTGTGCCACCTGCATAAGAACCTAAAATTGTAGATTTATCAGTGTTAAGATGTTGCCACTTATCAAAATTATGGTCAGGTTTGATTTGAGCGGCATCTACCTCAGATATAGTTCTTAGAGTATAAGTATCGCCATATCTTACAGTTTGAGTATCACTTACTGTCCCCATAGAATCTTTATCATTATAGATAGAGATGTTAATTTGAACTGGTTCCCAAATAGCATACAATACAACATCTTTACTTGGCATTTTGAAGCCTGCTTTTTCGCTGCTTGTATCGCCTGATTTATAAATATAGTTATATGAATTGCTTGGTTCTTCCCAGTTTACTGGTCTTGTGTTTTTCTTGTTCCAGTCAAAGTTTCTATCAATTGACCAACCAACTAGTGTGTAGAATTGTTTAGTTGCACTTGGATTGTAACCAACTAAGCTACCATCTACTGTAAAGTTGTTACCATAAGCTATCTCTGTGCCGTCCTTTCTATTAGAACCATCAGAGAATACGCCTCCGTTAGTATCGTAACTAACTTTGTATGATCTTGCCTCCCATACAGCATATAGTTGAATGTTAGGGCTTGCGTCATCGCCTTCAACGGTGTAAATAGAACCAAATAGGAATTTTACCTTAAATATTACATCATCTCCAGTATAAGGAATATCTGTCCAGCCACCTAGCTTAAAGCCTGCGTCTTCTGTGCATTCGCCAGTATAATCAGTCTTACCTAGGTCAATCTCGTCGCCATATTTTAGTCCTGAGAATGTCTTGGTTGTTACATCACCGCCAGACCATTTACCAACTTTGTTAGTTGAGAAGTTTAGAGTGATTTGTCTGTCATCGCCTTCCCAAATAGCGTATAGAGTATAAGAAGCATAAACTGTAACTGAGTTACCAGCGTTATAAGTTGTACCCTTGCCATCTGGCTGAGTATTCCAGTACAAGAATTTGTAATGAGGTCTATTGAAACCTTCTGTTGCAGAACAATTTGGTAAAACAATAGCAGTACCAGAGTCTACAGTCTTATCGTCAATAGTTCCTGTTGTACCATCATTGTACTTGTTATTAGCATTAAATGAAACTGTAAATTGTTGAATCCAAAGCATTGTAATTCTAACCGTGTTAGAAGCGATATCAGCTTGGTCAATCAAAGAAGTAGTAATTTGAATTGTTGGGTTAGCAGCCAAATCATATCTGTTGCCACCAACTGTATAACCAGAAAGTCTGTATCCAGCTCTTACTAGTTCTGTAGCTGTTGGAAGTGTATATGTACCCATTTCTTTTACAGATACTTGTAGAGTACCAGAAGATGTTGCTGTAAATATACCACCATTACCATTAACAGAAACTGTAATTCTATTTTCTTCCCATTGAGCTCTTAGAGTCATAGGAGATCTGCTAGAAACTTGTAACCAGTTACCTTCTTTACGAATAGTTTTAGTGCTATCTCCGTCCAAAATCCAACCAACAAATCTGTATGTAGGAACTACTACAGAAACTGATTCTGTAATCTTGTTGCTAGGAAGTTTGAAAGATAGTTGATATAGTTCTTTGCTTGTGTAACTTTGAACCCCAGGAGTTACGCCTGACCATGTAGCAGTTGCACCTGATGGAGTATCTGAAATGTAGATAACATCTACATAAATTGGATTCCACAAAGCATAAAGTGTTACTGCACTGTTTGGCATAGTAAATGTAACATTAGTTGGGTTGCCATCAGCATTTGGAGCACCATAAATCTTAGAAGCATTTGTTTCGTATTGATTTTCTGCCCAGCCAAGGAAGTCATAACCAAGTCTCTTCTTAGCTTGAGTAACATATTGAGTAAGATCTATTGTAGAAGTGTATTGAACTTGTCTTGAATCATATCCATCTGGAGTTGCTTTGCTACCTAGTGTAGAATCTCCATAAGATAGAGTCAAAGTAAAGTATCTCTTGTTCCAAATAGCATATAGAGTGATAAGCTCAACTCTTAAATCGTCTGTTGCTACTGTAAAGCTTGAACCTACTGTAGAGTTAGCGTTGTCATAACCTGCAACTCTACTCCAACCGCCAAATGAGAAGCCTTCGTCAGAGTGAGTTCTCTTATATTTATCAACTGTTAGGTCAATAACATCGCCATATTTTCTTTGCTCTTGAGTATTAGAACCTTGTCCGCCGTTAGCGTTAAATACAACTTGTATAGCTCTACCTTCCCAAACAGCAAATAAATGAATGTCTTGAGTAGATAAAATTCTGTATGTATCGTTATCGATACTAAATCCTGCATCAGGAGTTGTAGCTGTGCTAGATGTAGACCAACCAAGCAATGTGTAGTTGTCTCTTGTGAACATCTTATTAACGTTAGTTAAGTTGATTTCACCATCAATAGCATCGTTAGGAACGCCCTCAAATACATAATTCTCTAAGGTGTCGCTCTCGCAGTTTTTATCAAATGTGATAATTGCAAGCTCTATCCATACGCAGAATACTTTTTTACCTGCATTAGGCATAGAGATAACACTATCTACTGCATAATCTGCATCTGTTGCATTAGCAGTATTAGAATATCCGATTAGTCTATAACCTTCTTTCTTAATTCTGTTAGAATAATAGGTCATATCAATCTTTTGTCTAAATGCATAACTCTCTGCTTGGTCACTGTAACTATTGTTACATACACCACCAGAAAGACCTACTGTGAAGTAGAATTTTTTAGCTGACCATACTGCATATATCTCAATATTGCCAACCGAATCAATTGTGTAATCGTTAGTATATTCAACTTCGATATCAAGCTCTGTAGGTTGTCTACCTATTACCCAACCTTTTAGAGTAAGACCTTGGTCTGGGGCAGGTATTACAGAACTATATGTTCCTAGACTTATTGTATCTCCATATCTAGGAGTTGGAGTTATTTGAACAGTTCTTGTATCATATGCTGCATTGCCTGGATCTACAGAGATAAGTGTTACATTAACCTCTTGACCTTGCCATACTGCATATAGTGTTATATCGCTTGTGATAGTAAGTGTATCGCCTACATTGTAGTCTTCGCCACCGGCACTTGTTGCGCCACTAGCTCTTGTACTCCAACATTTGAAAGTATAATTTGTTCTCTCATATACATTGTTAGGAACGATGAAGTTTGTACCTTTAGAATATGAACCAGCTTTCAAATCACTCTCGTCAGCGCCCTCAGCAAGAGTACCGCCATTAGAGTTGAAGCTGATAGAATAAATTCTTGCCCAGTAAGCATAAAGTGTTACATCATGGCTAGGGATTACAAATTTCCCGCCAGCTGCATATAGTACAGGATTGTCATCATCTGGAGTCTCTGTCCAACCTTTGAACTCATATCTAGTCTTGGTAGGAATACCGCTCTCAAGAGTAACCTCTGTAGTATATTGTTTGTAGATACGATATGCACTCATATCGTCATTGTCGTCGTTGTTATAGATACCGCCGTTTAGCTCGTATACAACTGAGAAGTACTTGTTAGTCCACTCAATGTATACCTTCAAAGTATTAACAGCTGCACCGTTTTCGTCTTTGAAATAAAGTGTTGTAGTCTTGATATTAGAGCCGTATGCAAAGTCATATCTTGTAGCCTCTGTTGTAGGGCTAGTCTTAATCATTGCATAGAATCCGCCAATCTCTTGACCTGGGTCTGCGTCAGCAATTTCTTCTTCAAAAGCAAGAGGAATATCTTCGCCATAGTGGCCCTCTATTGTAGCAACTTTTGTTACTCCGTTATAAACTTCTACATAACGAGCATCACCTTGCCAAATAGCGTAGTAAGAAATCATATCTGAACTTGCTAATACTACCTCGGTACCAAAGTCATAAACAGTTCCGCCGTCTGGCTTGCTACCCCAACCGATAATAGAGTAATTATCTCTTGTGATACCTGTGTTAGAAACTTCTTTTGTAGGGATAGTGATTGTTTCGCCCAAAATCTTGCCAGTAATAGCAGTAACAAGACCTGAAGCATCATCTGCGTTGTTGTAGAATGTTACTGTATATTCTTTTTGCCATACTGCGTATAGCTGAATTGGATTGCCTGGCATAACAAGAGTATAACCATTTTCGCCCTCTGTAGGGAAAGCACACTCTTGTGAGTTAGAGCTGTATGCCCAGCCCATAAATCTATAACCCTCTCTCTCAACTTGTGAGTAAAGAGTTATTGTTTCTTTGTAAACATAATCTTTGATGTAGTAACCATTAGTTTGATCTTCGGCAGATATAGCTGTTAATCTTCCGCCTTGAGTATAGTAAGTAATGTCATAGCTATATGGGCACCATAGTGAATATAGTATATCACGAGACTCGCCAATTTCGGTATTTGTACCCATCTCAAATTGTGAGCCTACTTCATAAATTCTACCTGTGTAGCTATCTGGATTTTTGTAGTTGTACTCTTCAACAGTACCCCAACCTACGAACATGTAGTTAACATCTACGTTAACTGGAGTTGTTGTTAATCTTTCTAGTCTACCAAAGTAGCTGCTTATTTCTTGTATTTGGTTATCAGAAGTGTTCTTTAGTCTTAGTACTCTTGCGTCACCTTGCCAGATACCATATAGATAAATCTTATCTACGCCACCATCAAAGTCTGATTCTCTTAAAACAAATGTATCGCCGCTGTGATACTCAGCTTGTGTAGCTTCGCTATCTAAGCTCCAGCCTAAGAATCTAAAGTTGGGTATATCAACTGTGACTGGAATGTCTTTCACTGTAAAGGATTCCCCGTCTATACCGACAAAATCCTCATAACCGCCAGCTTCTGTAAGTTTGTCATCGCTAGCCTTGTTGGTGTTAAGAGTATAGCCAATAGTCAAATGTCTTTGCCAAATAGCATATAGGGCTATATCTTCTTCTTCGACTTGCAATACTGCGTCTAGTGAATAAGTAGTTCCTAGTCCATTCTCTTGTGTGTTGTAACTAATTAGTCTGTAACCATCTCTTGTAGGTTTAGTAATAGTGCTTAGGTCGTAGCCACCTTCCAAACCTGCATCTACTAGGTTGTCGCCGTCAGTTCCTAGAGAGTTTAAGCCGCCTCTTGCGTCAATCATGATGTTTACTTTATTTCTCTTCCAGATAGCATATAGAGTCATAGGCTCTGTATTATTTATCTTGAAAGTTTGTCCTGGCCAATATACATTGACACAGTTTTCGTTGTTTTCTGCTTTTTCTGTTACTTCGCCAGTAACTGGGTCTACAACATCAGCAAGAGTATTACCTTCGCTATCTCTAGGAATACCATCAGCATTTGTACACCAGTAAGCAAATGTATAGTACTTTTTGCTTAGGCCTTCGCTTGTAGGAACAGTAAAGTTCTCGTTGAAGTAACCTTTTTCTGTCTTCTCTGAGCCCTCGCCATCATTAGGCTTGAAGATAAAGCTTCTCTCGTCACCTCTAAATACAGCGTAAAGTTGGACAGATGTATTAGGAATGGTGAAACTTGAATCAGGAAGATATGTATAGTTGTAATCTCCTATGCCATTATCTCTGGTTGCAAATCCAAGGAAGTTTTGGTTGGCTCTTCTAAATGGATATTGTCTTGCATCATCAGCGCCCATCCAGCTGTAGTTCATAAATGTGCTGGTGCCCGGCAAAGAAATTGATTCTTTGTACTTGGCAGAACCTGTCCACAAAACTTCATAGAAGTTACCACCAGTTGTAGCTCTAAGAACTGTAACCGTAAAACTTTTACGAACCCATTTTACATAGATTGTAGTGTCCTTTTGGATAGGTAGGTCAAAGTCGAACTCTGTTAAGCAGTTTGGATCTGAGTACCAACCACCAAAAGAATATCCCTGGTCTTTTGCCACGGGATCCTTAGGCTGATCTATCGTACCACCGATAGAAACCGACATACTAGTTAAGTTAGACTCTACATCGTCAAGGTTGTAAAATCTTATAGTTGCTCTTCTAGAAGTCCAAATTAGAACGCCTGTTACAGCAAGTGCCACTATAACGCACAAAGCAATAACAAGCTTAATACCTTTTCTTCTTGATTCTGTTGCCATTTTAATCTCTCCTTAAAATTAACATTTGGGCAAGTCAAACATTTCTAGGCTATAGCCTAAAAAAGTGCTTGTCCAGTAATTAGTCCAACAAGTCCACACTTATTTTGCCAAGCAAAAGAAGTTTTAATCGACTTTTATTTACCTTCTTCCTTTTGGCAAAACAAGATAAAAAACTAGTTGTACATAATAATATAATTATATTATATACACAAGCCCACCCTTTGGCAAGAAAAAAAACAGATTTTAGAGCACTTTTCCAAACTTTTTTACAAGAGAAAATTTTGTACAAGCAAAGCAATCTGTAAATCATCAATATTTTGTGGCAATTTACGCCAGCAATTTCCATACATTAAAGGCATAAAGACAACAAAAAACCTTCTCTAAGCCTTCTCAAAAACTTCTCTTCACTATACCCCTCATATAACTGTCCTAAATACGCTCTGCACCTTCTCTAAATACTCTCTATACCGTCTCTAAATACTCTCATAAAAATATAGCCTTTTTTATTTTGCAAAACTTAAGTTTTTACTATTTAATTTTTCTAAAAAAAATTACCTAAATTAAGGTAGTTTTTTTCGTTATCTTGACCAAAAAAAACGATACAAAAATATTAGTCAAAATAACCCTTGTAAATATACTTCAAAGTTAAAATTAAGTTATCAAAAAGTTGCCTTTTTGCAGGCGTATTTTTTAAGCTATTTAACTGCCAAAGAGCGTCTTTTGCGAGAGCCAAAATAGCAAGATTTTTATCATCAGTATTTTGCTCATTTGTGCGGCAATTTTTGTATGTATTATCTAGGTAATTTGAGCTGCCAGAAATTCTATCTTTTCCGCTATTTATAAGGCTTTTAGGGTTTTTATATGTATGCAGATTTTTGCCATTATTTAACTCTTTTTTATGGCTATTTATTGGGCAAAAATACGGCTCGCCTTTTAGCTCAAAATACGTCTTGCAAAGGCTCTTAGTTAGGGCGTTTATCTCTATATTTTTTTTGATATTTTTTGAGGCAAAATTGGTGTATTTTTTTATGTAAATACTATCAAAATCAAATTCAATTAAAGTCCCAATAAGGCTCTCAAAATTAGCAAAAAATTGCTCAATATTTTGTCCGTCATTTTGGGCAAAATTATACTCATTTTCCGTCTCACTTTGGCTATCATTTAGCCCCATAATTGAGCCGTTATTTTGGTACTTTTTTGCGTATTCTCTGGCTAATTTTTCAAAGTCTTTTGCGTCAAATCTATCTATATAATCATTATAATTTCCGCTCATATTTTACCTTTTTGGATTTCTATTTTTACATCATTTGAGTACCTTTTTTAGGTCTATAACTATGTATTATCTTAGGTTATTTTGTGCAATTTTAGTTATTTTTGGTGACAATTTTGGGCTATTTTTGAGGGTTTTTTGCTAATTTTTAGCACTTTTTTACCTATATTTTAGGGCGTTTTTACCGATTATTTTACTAGCCTATTATAACTTATAGCTCTATCTTATAGCCCTGTAATATTGCATTTATTTTACTTATAATCTATATGAAATAGCAGCTTTTTTTGTTAAAAATGCAACAAAAAAACAGCTTAAAGCTATGATAACTCCATAGTTTTAGGCTGTTTAGATTTAATATATTTTAGATTTTATAAGCTATATTTTATAACTCTTTACGAGCTTCGATAGCTTTGGTCAAAGTTACCTCATCGGCATACTCAAGCTCTGCGCCCATAGATATACCTTGCGCTAGGCGTGTGACTTTGATACCAAGAGGTTTTAGAATTTTTGCAATATATAAAGCGGTAGCCTCACCCTCAACATCAGGGTTTGTCGCTACGATTACTTCTTTTATATCCTCAAGATTAACTCTTATTAGTAGCTCTTTTAGTTTGATATCGTCTGCAGTTTTGCCCTCCATAGGATTGATGCAACCATGCAAAACATGATATAAGCAGTTAAAATTACGCACTTTTTCAAGGACAGCAACATCTTTTGGCTCTTTTACAACACAAATAATATTGCTCTCTCTAGTCTTGCAAATATCACAGTATTCGTCCTCTGCGAAGTTTCCGCAACGCTTACAAAACTTGACATTGTCTTTTGCGTCAATAATTGCTTGAGATAGGTCTTGGACTTTTTGTCTATCGCTTGACAAAATGCTATATGCATATCTCTGTGCAGTTTTGTATCCAACGCCCGGAAGCATCATAAAAGCACCAATAAGTCTTTCTAGGGATTTAACATTTCCCATTATTAAAACATACCTCCGCCCATAGGTCCTAGGGTATCTTTTTTAGTCTTTTCGGCTTGAGCTTGAGCATCGTTGATAGCGGCTAGTATCAAATCTTCTAGCATCTCAACATCGTCTGGGTCAACTGCCTCAGGTTTAATTCTTACGGCTTTGACAACGCCGTGACCTGAGCAAACAACCTCTACCATATTGCCACTACAAGTGCCTATGACTTCCATATCTTCTAGTTCTTGATTTTTTCTTTGCAAATCTTCTTGCATCTTTTGGGCTTGTTTTAGCATATTTTGCATATTACCTCCGCCGAAGCCTCCAAATCCGCCACCGAATCCACCTTTATACATAACAAAAATTCTCCTTTTTACTCTTTTATTTTTAGGCTGTTGCCAAATTTTCTTTTTAGGATTTCCAAATCTTTTTGGACATAATCTTCAGGTTTTGAGTACACAATCTCGATTTTTGCGACACTGTCAATAGTTCTTAGCGTCTGTTCCAAAAGTTCAAGGTTGGTCTTGCCTGCGATAATGTTATATAGATATTCATCTTCTATACATACTATGAGTTTGTCCCCATCAAGAGATACCTTGCGGACATCTCCGCACGCTGTATATAGGGCAGTATATTCTTTTTGTCTTAAAGCGAAAACTACTCTGCCCCATAAAGCAGTAGCCGTAGCGTCTGGGTCTAGATGAACATCATTTACTACTGTTTTTGTGTAATTTTCTTTAATTAGTTTTTTTTTGCACCATTTTCATCAAGGCTTGCACACTCAAGGCATGTTATCTCAAGCAAAACTCTTGGGTTAAGCGCATATTTTAGGTCGCCCTCTATGCTGCTTAGCTTTTCCATAAAGGCAAGTAGTTTCTTGGTGCTTACTTTGTCACTTTGAGATTTTAGTCTCTCATACATCTCAGCAGGAAGTGCCAAAATGTCAGTGCTATCTTTACAACTTTTGATAACCATTAGGTCTCTAAAGTGTGTTGTCAAATCTTTTGATAGAGAGATTAAGTTTTTGCCACTGACAAAAGCAGCGTGGACTTCGTCCAAAACTCCGCCGATATCTCCAGATATCATATTGTCAGCAAGTTTGATTATGCTCTCTCTGTCTGATATGCCAAGTACATCAAGTACTGTGCTATATGTTACTTTGTTATTGCCATAAGCTATTACGCTATCGGCTATTGATAAAGTATCTCTTACTGAGCCCTCGCCAGCTTTTGCGATGACTTTTAGAGAATCTTCATCATATTCTATCTTCATCTCGTCAAAGATGTCTTTTAGTAATTTTTCAAGAAGGTTGACGCTAACAAGTCTAAAGTCAAATCTTAAACATCTTGAAAGTATAGTTGCAGGAAGTTTTCTAACCTCGGTAGTAGCTAAGATAAATACCGCATGTGCAGGTGGCTCTTCTAGAGTTTTTAGCAAGGCATTAAATGCGTTGATACTTAGCATGTGCACCTCGTCTATTATGTAGACTTTGTATTTTGCGTTAACGGGTGGGAATTTGACTTTGTCTCTAATTTCTCTTATCTCATCAACACCATTATTAGATGCAGCATCTATCTCTAATATATCCATATTAGCTTCGTCTTCTAAAGCTTTGCAAACAGCACATTTGCCACATGGAGAGCCATTAACAGGACTTAGACAGTTAATCGCCTTAGAAAAAATCTTAGCACAAGTAGTTTTACCTGTTCCACGACTACCAGTAAATAGGTATGCGTGAGCAATATTTCCGCTTTTGATCTGGTTAATCAAAGTAGTAGTGATATGGTCTTGTCCTATGACTTTGTCAAAAGTCGTTGGTCTGTATTTACGATACAAAGCAACTGCACACATAATTTTGTTTCCTTTTATTTTTTTAGATATTTCAGTTTTATTTTAATCCTATTTAGGGCATTGTCAATGCTTTTAGGGTCTTTTGCAAGTTTTTTAGAAATTTCTATATAGTTATAGCCTTCTATATATAGTTTCAAAACTCGTCTCTCAAAGTCACTAAGCTTTTCGTTAATAGAAGTATTTATCTCGGCGATTTTTTCGTGAGATAACATACTCTCTTCTGGGTTCAAACTCTCCGCACAAACATAAAAGCCTACTTCTTCGTTGTCCTCTTCGTCAGTTTTGCCTACGACAATTTTGCCTTGGGTATCTATAGAAAAGTACCCCATCATAGCTTTGTTTTTATCTCTGCTGGCAAGCTTGACCGCTTGAAGTAGCCTTCTTGTAACGCATAGGCTAGCAAAATTTTTGAAGGGTATTCCACTGTCTTCTTTGTAGCTTAAGCAAGCAGAATATAGTCCTATCATAGCCTCTTGCATTAGGTCATCAGGACCTGCGCCGACTAAGAAATATTTTCTTGTTATACTATTAAGCCTCTGGTTGTATCTTTTGGTTATCTCCTCAAAGGCCATTTCATCACCGCTAGCAACTTTTTTTACTAGTTCTTCGTCAGTTATCATTTGAAATTCCTTTGTCTTACTATCTCATATACTATGGCGCTAGTAGCGGTAGAAGCATTAAGCGAATTAACTTTTCCGTACATAGGTAGTTTGATCATACCATCACAAAGCTCACCAGTTAGTCTTGATATACCTTTACCTTCATTACCGATAACTATTGCTACTGGGCCTGTAAGGTTGGTCTTATATACATACTCGCCTTCCATATCTGCACCATAAACCCAAAAGCCTTCTTTTTTAAGTCTTTCAATCATTTGGTTGATGTTGGCAGTTCTGCATATAGGTAAATGGTTGCAAGCGCCAGCACTTGTCTTAATAACAGTTGCATTGACAGCGCAAGCTCTCATCTTTGGTATAACTACACCATGAACACCGGCACACTCACAGACTCTAACTATGCTGCCCAAATTGTGTGGGTCCTCAATATTGTCAAGAATAACTACAAAAGGTTGCTCTCCACGACTGCCAGCTAGTGCGATAATATCTTCTATCTCGCTATAAACAAAGTCTGTAATCTCTGCAACGAAGCCTTGATGACGACCAGTTTCGCTTGCTCTATCAAGAACTTTTTTGTCTACAAAGTTGATAGAAACATTTTTTTCTCTAGCTAGACTTATAATTCTGTTGCTGTGCTCGTCAGTTAGTCCCTTAGCTACCATTAGTTTATTAAAAGTTTTTCCGGCAGAAAGTGCCTCATAAACGCTATTTTTTCCTTCGATAATCATTTTATTTCTCCAAAATTTTTAACTGATAAATTTAGTATCTCATTTAATCTTTCTTTTTTGCCACACAAAAACAAGTAACCTAGCAGAGCCTCAAAAGCGGTACTTTTTTTGTACTCAATCATTTTGGCATGCTTAGACATAGTGTTAACTTTTGTGTTGCGGGCTCTTTTGGCTACGGCTTGCTCGTCCTCTGTCAAACTATCATAAATATCATCAAGAGACTTGCTCTGAGCAGTGGCTTTCACAAAGTCAGTCGACATCTTGTGAAGTTTGCGACTACGGGCATTAGAAACCATGCAAAAATGTGTACGAATAAATAAGCTATAAACGGCATCTCCAACAAATGCTAGACTTTGCGGATTGATGAGCAAAATATCTTTGTCGGACTTGGCCTGCATGTTAAATATATCAATTGTGTTTTCCATACGGCATATTATACCACAAAATATAATAATTAAAAAGCAATTTTTTTAGTTAATAAAAAATTGTCAAAAAAGAAAAATGGGCCATAAAAAGCCCATTTTAATTTTGAGTCTATCAAAAGCTTACCCCAAAGAACGCAATCACGCCGCAAGTCACTGCATAGCAAAATTTGTCTTGATAATCTTTTGTTTGAAGAAGACTCTCTTCTTCTCTATTGCTCAAAAATCCGCACTCAATAAGGCATGCCGGAAGGCTGGTGCAATTGACTATAAAATAATCTCCAACTTTGGCAGTCTTGTTTGTATTATTTAGCAAACTCTTTAACTCTTGCTGAACACTACTCGCTAGCTTTTCGCCACTTTCGTTACCCTTAGCAAAAAATACCTGTGAGCCATGAGAACTTTCTCTTGGGTAACTATTCATGTGAACAGAAAGAACTAAATCGGCGTTGGAGCTTTCAATTATTTCTTTTCGCTTTTTCATATCACTTTTTTTGAGATTTTTTGCGAGTGGGTCATATAGCCCATTTCCGTCACTTCTTGTCATCACGACCCTAAACCCATAAGCTGTGAGTTTCTCCCTTAAATTTTTGGCATAGATAAGATTGAGATTGCTCTCAATAACTCCCGTAAACTTGCCGACAGACCCACCGTCTACTCCGCCGTGACCTGCGTCAATCACAACTGTAACATCACGGCGAGGAACGGACACAAAT
The DNA here is from genome assembly GCA_934757865.1 of uncultured Clostridia bacterium. Classification (GTDB taxonomy): domain Bacteria; phylum Bacillota; class Clostridia; order Christensenellales; family UBA1242; genus CAKVLS01. Next base: position 23,702 of record CAKVLS010000005.1, read on the forward strand.
TCAGTTTTTGCAGCCGAATAAATACATACACTTGCAAGAAAAAATGCAAAAATTATTAGAAAATACAAAGACTTTTTGTGAAAGGCAAAAAACATTTATCCCCCAAAAGTTTTTGTGGATAACTCAAAAAACTTAGAATTCTTTTGAAAAAAATGTAGAAAAACACTTGACAGAGCCGATTTTACCCACTTATCCACAGAGTTATCCACATTTATCCACAAAAATCAAGTGGTTGTCCACAAAATATACGCTAACTCTATAATGTATTCGGCTGTGAAACTTTTTATTCTTGCCAAATGTTTCACAAAAAGTGAAAAGTAAAAATTTTTTGTTATAAAAAGATAACTAAGAAAATAAGAGATTAAAAAACAACTCCCAAAAAATATATTTGAGAGTTGTAGGTATTTTTTATTTTCTACTAAATTTTTAGGCTAGGCTCAGCAGATAAAGTCATATCACTAATACCACTATTATTGATAAGATTATAATAGCCAAGACAAGCTATCATAGCTGCATTGTCTGTACATAGTCTAATAGGTGGAGCATAAACTTTTATGCCGTTTTTCTCGCCTTCTTCGGTTATCTTACCTCTTAGGTAGCTATTAGCTGCTACACCACCAGCGATACAAATTTTGTCCATATTGTATTCTTTGGCTGCTCTTACAGTTCTCTCGACAAGACCATCAACGGCTTCTGTCTGGAAAGATGCACAGATGTCAGGAATATTTAGCTCCTCGCCATTTTGGTTTAGTTTATGAACATAATTTATTACAGCTGTTTTTAGTCCGCTATAACTAATGTTGTAAGTATGTTTTAGGGTGTCAATTTTTACAAAGTCAATGCTCTTTTTTCCTTCTTTGGCAAGTTTATCGATCTTAGGTCCGCCTGGGTATTCTAGTCCCAAAACTCTTGCGACCTTGTCATAAGCTTCGCCAATAGCATCGTCTAGAGTTGAGCCGATAAATGTTTGGTTAAGATAGTCATCAACTCTAACAATGGCAGTGTGTCCGCCGCTAACAATTAAGCCAATAAAAGGTGGCTCCAAAGTCTTGTCAGCTATGTAGTTAGCTGCCATGTGACCTTTGATATGATTTACTTTAACAAGTGGAAGTCCCAAGCTATATGCTAGAGATTTTGCGTACGCAACACCTACCATAAGAGCGCCTATAAGACCTGCGCCATAAGTTACAGCTATTGCATCTATCTCGCATAGGTCAAGTTTAGCTTCTTCTAATGCCTCTTTCAAAACATTGTCTATAGCCTCAACATGGTTACGAGATGCCACCTCCGGCACAACACCACCAAAGCGCTTGTGTATTTCAATTTGGCTAGAAATGATATTGGTCAAAACTTCTCTGCCGTTTTTTACGATAGATATAGAAGTTTCGTCACAACTACTCTCTATGCCAAGAACATAAATGTTTTCTTTATTTTTTAGGCTATTTAATTTTTGTTTAACACTTTCTTCGTATGTCATTTTGTTTCACCAAAATCAAGTATAACACCATTTATTTTTGAAAGCAAATATTTTATGCACAAGGTATTATTTTACTTATTGGGCTGCTATTGACAAAAGACGCCAAAAAAGGTACAATTATAATAACAAATATGGAGGGAACATATATGGCAAAAAATAAATATAAGGTAACAAAAGCCAATTCTATTGATTACGAAACAGAAGTGCTTGCAAGATATGTAGAAAAGAATCTAAAAGCTGGTAAAGTTCCTTGTCTAAGATATTGCTCAGCTGAAGAACTTGACAAGTTTGAAGAATACGAAAGAAGTTTTAGAGATCTTGGCAAAAAGATAAAGGAAGCCCAAACAGAAGGCAATATGGACGAGATCGCAAGACTTACCGCCGAAGTAAAGAAAGAAACAGCCTTTATGCAAAAAGATCTTGGTGTTGACGGCAAAAAATATCAAGGCGCTGAACAAACTAACGGCAATTTGATTGAAGGCGAAAATTATATTTTCTTATTTAAGCTAAACACAAAAGACGCAAGAGCATTAAGAAGTAGCATTCATATCGCTCTTGAAAGTATAAAGTTTGAAAGACAAGTAACCGAACAACAAGATAATAACTGTTACCCAGAATATTTTAGTAGTCTATTCTTTGTAGATGCAGAAAAATTCCCTACACAATATGGCAGATATTGGCCAAATGGCGAAGACTCTATTGTTGAATTAAAAGAATACCACATTAACACAAAAGATTTTGACCCACTATCATTCAAGCCAGCATCTCAAGTGCATGATATGAAAATGCTAGCAGACTTTTTGGTGTCAACTGACAGAGCTGACTATGATATTGAAAGCCTTGCCGAAGAGACCAAAGAGTTCATTGATATGGCAAGAGTATTAAGAGAACAAGGCGTTCCAATCCCTTACTTTGAAGGTGAAGAAGCTCCAAAAGTTTTGAGCCTAATAGACTTCCAAAGAAAATATAAAAACATCGACCCATTTGAGGTAGAATCTCTATATGGACTAAGAGACATGACAAAGGAATGCGGAAAAGAAGCTTTAGCTGAGCTAGAGGAATACTATAAAAATAGTTCTCCAGAATTATACACCGCTTACAAAGATATTGTTTGCGGAGTGGACATTAGCAAAAAGCAAGACAATAATGCTAGTCAAGGTGATAACGGCGGACAAGGAGGAAACTCTGGACATGGTCAAGGCGATGAAGAATAATCTAAACGATAATTCTTAATAGCCTAATGTCGTAACTATAAGATATTTATTACAAGATAATGAGAAACAAAATTAGTTAAACAAAGTAAATAAATTAAACCAAAAAAGAAGCTACAAAATGTAGCTTCTTTTTTTTATTTTATTAAAACTTTTATAATCATTGTAATTCAAAATTTTGCGTGATATATGCTAGATAAAAGTCCAATGCTGGCAAAAAACTAAATTTTAATAAAAGCTAGGTTCTTGCAAAATTAGTCTTCCATTTTTTCGACTTTTACGCCAGCCTCTTCAAATAACTTCATAGAAAATTCGTCAGGATAAGGATACTTATATACCACTCTCCTTACGCCTGCACTTATTAGCATTCGAGTGCAGATTGAGCAAGGTTGATGAGTTACATAGATTGTACTACCCTCGGTATTTAGGCCTAATTTAGCAGCTTGAACGATGGCATTTTGTTCGGCATCTATTGAGTAACAAATTTCTCTTTTTGTGCCGCTCTCTATACCTAATTTTTCTCTTAGGCACTCCCCACGCTCAAAGCAGTTTTTTACGCCAGATGGAGCACCATTATAGCCTACGGTTAGTATTCTATTTTTCTTAACTAGCACAGCGCCTATCTTTCTATTAGGTCTAAAACATGTACTCCATGTGGCAACAAGTTCGGCTAGTTCCATATATCTTTTGTCCCACTTCTTTTGAGACTCGGCATCTAAGTGTTCCATATTTCCTCCAAAATTTCTAAATTTTGCTACCTAACTCTGTTAAGCAACTAACTAAAAAGCAAACCTATTACGGCTGATAGTTTCTTGTATTTTATCGCCGTAGCAATATAATGCGGCGTAAAAATTGAGGCAAGTAATTTTGTGCTTACAATAGTTAAAATCTTATTGCACAATTATCTTAGCATAATAATTTATTTTTGTTAAACTTTTGACCTCAAAAAGTTAATCTCAGTTTTTTGAGGCTTTGTTTATTTAGTCTAATGACATAATAATTATATAATTGATATATTAGCTTTTAGCTTAATATAATTTTACTTTTTAGTCTTTGCATATATGAAAAAGTTTGTGAGCAAGTTCTTTGTTATTTTTCAAAACTTCATCGTAAACATATTTTACAACAGGGCTCTTGTCACTATATCTAACAGACATCTTTTTGTCTGTTTCATATAAGGTCTTAGCACGAGATTGACAAACGGTCTCACGACAGACCTTATCATAATCTACAAAAGGTTGACCGCCGCCATTGACACAGCCCCCAGGGCACGCCATAACTTCTACAAAATGCAAGTTCTTTTTGCCATCTCTTATCTCGTCAAGAAGAGTTTGAGCGTTTTTGATACCATGAACGACAGCTATATTTATTTTTGTATTGCCGGCAGATACAGTAGCTTCTTTTATGCCTGTACTATTACGGACTTCGGTATAGTCTACTTTATCCTCGCCTGTTAATTTGTGTATAGCCACTCTAAGAGCAGCCTCCATAACACCACCCGTTGCGCCAAATATTAGTCCGCCGCCACTATACTCGCCAAAAGGCTTGTCAAATTCACCTTCTTCAAGGTTAGCAAAGTCTATCTTTGCTCCTCTTATCATACGAACAAGCTCACGAGTAGTAAGTGATACATCTACCTTACCGAACTTTTTGATTTCACGCTTTTTTGCGGTGCAAGGCATAATTGATACAACTTTTGTCTCGGGTTCAATATATTTGATTACACTACCCAACATCTCATTAGGAGATCTACATGTACTCAAATTTTCTACAAACTCTGGACGCATTTTTTCTACATAGTTATACCATGCAGGGCAACAACTAGTAAACATAGGTAGTTTACCGCCGTTATTTATTCTATCTAGTAGCTCATTGCTCTCTTCTATAATAGTTAGGTCAGCGCCAACATTAACATCGTAGACTTTATCAAAACCAAGAAGTCTTAAAGCGGTTATCATTTTTCCTTCGTTAAACTCGCCCAAATTGCCATCCCACTCTTCGCCAATAGCTACTCTAACAGCTGGGGCTACTTGTGCAACGACTTTTGTATTTTTGTCCGCAAGAAGTTTCTGCGCCTTGGTAATATTATACTCTTGAGTAAGTGCACCGCATGGACAAACTAGTACGCATTGACCACAGCCTATACAAGAGGACTCGCCAACTGGAGACTCAAATGCACAACCTATCTGTGTATCAAAACCTCTATTTATTTTTCCTATAGCCTCTATACCTTGTATAGCTGAGCACACTGCCGCACACTTACCGCAAAGAATACATTTGCTAGCATCTCTAACAATAGCGCCATTAGAGTGGTCAGGTTTCATCTCTATCTTTTTGCCGGCAAATCTATCTTCGTCACAGCCAAGCTCATAACTTAGTCTTTGCAAAGTACACTTAGTATTTTTATCGCAGCTTAGACACTTGCTATTGTGATTGCTAAGCAAAAGTTCTATGGCTGTTTTTCGAGCCTTATGTATACGCTCGTTGTATGTAGTAACTACCATGCCGTCACGCACTTTTGTTGTGCAAGAGGTCACAAGATTTTTCATACCCTCAACCTCTACAACGCATAGTCTACAACTACCTACTTCGTTAATCTCTTTTATATAGCAAAGTGTAGGAATATCTACATGATTTCTTCTAGCGACATCTAATATACTTTCGCCAGCATTTGCTTCATAAACATTTTTATTGATAGTTATCTGCATATCCCTACTCCTTTATGATAGCACCAAATCTGCAAGTCTTTTGGCAAGCGCCACACTTGATACATTTGCTTTGGTCTATGTTAAATCTTTTCTTAATAACGCCGCTAATAGCACCGACTGGGCACTGTCTACTACATGCAGAGCAGCCTATACACTTATCTGTTATTTTGTAGCTAGCAAGAGCTTTGCACACGCCTGCTCTACACTTTTTGTCTCTAATATGCTCTATATATTCGTCTCTAAAATATCTAAGAGTAGATAGCACTGGGTTTGGCGATGTTTGACCTAGACCGCATAGTGAGTTTGACTTGACATAATCACAAAGTTCCTCTAGTTTATCAAGGTCTTCCATCTCGGCAGTGCCGTTTGTTATCTTTTCCAAAATTTCTTTTATTCTTGTATTACCTATACGGCATGGAGTGCATTTGCCACAACTTTCATCACATGTAAAGTCAAGGAAAAATTTTGCGAAGTCAACCATGCAAGTGCCTTCGTCCACGACTATCATACCTCCGCTACCCATCATACTGCCGGCCTCTTGAAGACTCTTATAATCAATAGGAGTATCTAGTAGTTCCTTAGGCATACAGCCACCACTAGGGCCACCCATTTGGACAGCCTTAAAAGGCTTATCTGTAAGCATGCCGCCGCCTATATCATAGATAACTTCTCTAATAGTTGTACCCATAGGAAGTTCTATTAGTCCAGAATGTTTTACTTTGCCTGTTAGTGCAAAAACTTTAGTGCCCTTGCTATCTTCTGTACCTATAGAAGAATACCAATCTGCGCCATTTAGAATTATTTGAGCGACATTGGCAAAAGTCTCAACATTGTTAATAACTGTTGGCTTGCCATAAAGTCCGCTTTGGGCAGGATACGGAGGTTTAAGAGTAGGCTCACCACGCTTGCCCTCAATAGACCTAAGTAGAGCTGTTTCTTCTCCGCACACAAACGCTCCTGCACCATACTTAATAGAAAGTTTGAAACTAAAATCTGTGCCAAAAATATTTTTGCCAAGAAGTCCGCATTTGTTACACTCGGCAATAGCGTTGCTCAATCTCTCGCCAGCTAGCGGATACTCTGCTCTAATATAAACAAAGCCCTCATCAGCGCCTATTGCATAGCCGCAAATAGCCATCGCCTCAATGATAGCATGAGGATTGCCCTCAATAATACTTCTATCCATAAAAGCGCCTGGGTCACCCTCGTCTGCGTTACATACGACATATTTTTTGTCGCCTACGCTCGCCCTTGTTAACTCCCACTTAGTACCGGTCGAAAAGCCTGCGCCACCTCTACCTCTAAGTCCAGAATCTTTAATGGTCTTAATAACTTCTTCTGGAGTCATCTCAGTTAGTGCCTTATAAAGTGCTCTATATCCGTCTAAAGTAATATAGTCGTTAAGGATATTTTCTAATCTCATATACTCGTTGTCATTACGAGCAATGTACATTTGCTTTTTACAAAAGTTAAGGTCGTGCTTGGTAGCCTTTTTCTTGCCATTTTCGTCAAGGAGTAACCTCTCTACTACCTTACCGTCACGGAAGTGATTAAGAACTATGTCCTCAATGTCTTCAACTGAGACTTTGGTATAAAAAGTTCCCTCTGGGTAAACTAGCACAATAGGACCTTGTGCGCACATACCAAAACAGCCTACGCCACCAACTCTAACTTTCTTTTCAAGTCCGTTAGCCTTGATGCACTCCTCCATAATCTTTTGGACAAGTTTTGACTTACAGCTACGGCAACCAGTACCGCCACACACTACTACTTCATAATCATATGAAACACCGCTTTTGTCGCCCTTTTTCCTAAAGTCGACTTCGGCTCTATATTTTTCTTTTATTGCGTTTAGTTCTTCTAATGTCATATCCACTACCTCTTGTCGTATTTGTCCAAAATCTCATCGACTTTGCCAATAGTTAATTTTCCGTAAACTTCGCCGTTAATAGTCATAGCAGGAGCTATACCGCAACAGCCAAGGCATCTACAAGATGTGACTACCCACTTGCCGTCAGCACTAGTTTCGCCCGGCTGTAAGTTTAATCTTTTTAGGATATGTTCATAGACATCGTTTGCCCCAAGGACAAAACATGCCGTCCCCAAACAAATATCTATGTTATATTTTGCCTTAGGCGTAAGAGTAAACTGACTATAAAAAGTCACTATACCATAAACTCTTGATTGACTAACCCCAAGGCTTTCGGCAATTCTTACAACGGCTTGCTTAGGTATAAAGCCATATATACCTTGAGTCTTTTGCAAAACTTCCATAACGCCGCCAGCGTTGCCTTTATTTTTCTCTAAGATAGCAGAAAACTCCTTTTCTTGTTTTTCGCTACCTAGCATATTGCATGCGCACATATTTTAATTTTCCCTCCAAACTTTTTGCTAATTTTAGTTTATCAAATTAAGCCCAAAATTCCAACCAATTTTGGACAACAAATATTTATTATTACTACATATTATCGTTAAGATTATATTTGCCAAAAGTAAAAAATGGCACAAAAAAAGCATAAGGCAACACCTCATGCTTTATTTTTTATTCAAATCTTAAAGACCTTTCTTTATAGACATATCCTTATATCCCTCAGGGATTCTAGTCTCAAACATATGACTTGGTACTGTGTTAGAAACATAGATCTCAACAAGCGAACCTGAAGTGTATGCATAGATTAGATCGTTGCCATTAAAATAGAACTTAACGAGACTTGTTGAAGTTGAACTTCCACTTGAATCTTGATCAGGAACTTTGAACTCCTCAAAGTAATAAACATTTTCGCCAACTTTTTCGTAGCCGGTAGAAGCATACATACCTATCAATTCGTCATAAGAATTACCAATGATATCAAATTCTGAATTATTTATTTCAAAAGGAGCTGATGATATTTCTTCGCCTAATGTAGACTTCATGTATATTTTAGATTCTGGTATAACTCCTACAGCAGTGTTGAATGAAGCCATATATGACAAAGCATAATTCACTCCATCAATTGTTGAATTTTTATAATTCATAGTTAGTAATGTACCTGATGGAATTTGAAGTTGCTTGTACATTTCGTTGCCCATAATCTCTAAGAAGTTGGTCTCTTTAAGATACATAGCAAGTGATGAATCAACTCCGCCCTTTGAATTCTTTCTGGTAGCAATCTCAGCTGCTAATTGACCTTTTGGTCTGTTGGCAAGTATTTGTTGATAATACTTTTCTTTTTTAGCATTGTCAGCATCTTCAACTCCTGGATTCTCTTTTTCCCATTCAGCATAAGCTTCTTCTCTTGTCTCAACAGGAAAACTTGTCTCCAAATCCATTGTGTACTTGATATATAGGCTTTGTTTAGATGAGTCTATAAGGTTAACTGTCCTAAAAGCTGATGGACCAGTAGGAGCTGGTGTGCCCTCTGGTAAAGTGTATGTAATAGTCATAGTCTTAGTCTCTGCATCGTACTCTACCTTATATGTACCCTCACCGGTAGCAACAGTTGTCTTCTCAACTTGAGATTTGTATGCGTTATACTCGTCTTCTTCAACCTTGGTCATAGTGATAACCTTAGAGCCATCGCTGTTAGTTTGAGTTCCAACAACCTCACCATTTGCTGTTGTAGGCTTAGTCATCTCTGTGCCAAATGAATTTTCATTAGAGATTTCAGTTTGACTAGAATATGTTCTACTCTCAAAATTAAACACTTTGTCGTCAAAAGAACCTACTTTTGCAGGTTTACCGCAACCAGCAACAAGTGCCAGAGGCAAAACAGCAAGACCAGCTATAAGTGCTTTAGTTTTATTTTTCATATTTTAACCCTCCTATAATACTAATTATAATTTATCATTTTTTATTCATATTGACAACAAAATAACAAAACAATCATAAATATTTGTATAAAAATTTTTTAGAAAAAAGGAAAATAAACTATGAAACTAAAAGTAGCAATACTAGGCTATGGCAATCTCGGTCATGCTCTAAAACAAAAATTAGAAGCCTCAACAGACTTTGAACTTATAGGCATATTCTCTAATCGAATAATACCTGACACTATACATGTATCAAAAATATATGATTATAAGGACAAAATAGATTTACTATTTGTCTGCTCGGGCTCAAAAACAAACCTTGAAAATGACGGACGAAACTACATAAAAGACTTCAACATAATAGATAGTTATGACAATCATAACAGACTAAGACAATATATAAAAGAAATAGATATGCTAGCAAAAAAACATAACAAAATATCACTATGTTCTTTTGGGTGGGACCCAGGGCTATTTAGTTATATGCGTACGCTTATATCTTGTCTAGGGCTAACCCCATATACTTTTTGGGGTAAGGGTTTGAGCCAAGGGCACACTCAGGCAATAAAAAATATTGAGGGTGTGGTGGACGGACTTCAATTTACTGTACCTAGCAAAATAGCTCTAAATGAAATAAAAAATGGAAACGAAAAAATAGACCAAAAGTCAATGCACGAACGCCACTGTTATATCGTAGCAAATAAACAAGATAGAGCTCAAATTAAACAAAAAATAATCTCTATGCCAGACTACTTCTTGGGGTACAAAACAATAGTAAACTTTGTATCGCAAGAGCGTCTTGATAAGCTAAAAAATTTTGCCCACAAAGGTACTGTTTTATCTAGTGGCAACACTGTCAATTTTTCGCTCACGCTTAAGTCAAATCCGGACTTCACAGCAAGCGTACTCGTAGCCTACGCAAAAGCGGTATTCAAACTAACAGAAACAAAAAAATACGGAGCATACACAATACTAGATATACCTCTTAGTTATCTTGTAAATGATAAATTTGAATTTTTGTAAAATTGCACAACTTCTCAAAAATCCAAAATTTGATTAGCCAAAAATTAAAAAAATCAAATGAACAACAAGCTGTTAAAAATGTGCAAAAATTATAAGTTAAATAGATAACAAAAAATAACCAAAATTGCCATAATCAAAAATTATCTAAAAATATTAAACTCGCAAAAAACTAAAATTATCAAATAAAAAATCAAAACTAAAAATTTTAAGAGGTAAAAATAATGCTAAAAATACTAATCATAGGCATCTGTGGGAAGATGGGAACAATGCTAAAAGACGAGTTTCTAAAAACTCCCGCCGACTACACGGTCTACGGCGTAGATAAGTTAATAGCCCAAGATATAGAAAATGACACAAAAAATAATCCTAAAATACCGACCAAATGGTCCAGCAGCCTAAATATGGGCGATATAGCACAAGTGCCAATATATACGAATATATGGTCGGTTAATGAGAAAGTTGATGTAATTGTGGATTTTTCTACCCAAAATGATAAAAAAGATAGCATAAACTACGCCCTAAAAACGCATACTCCGCTTGCCATATTCTCGACCACATGTTCGGCTGAAAGCCTAGAAATGATGCTAAAAGCATCAAAAGATATACCTGTACTCTATAACCAAAATGCAAGTATTGGTATAAATGCCATATTTGACATTTTGCCCATACTAACAAAAAAACTGAAAAACGCCGACACTACTCTATACGAAGTTCATCATAAGACAAAACTTGATAGCCCTAGCGGAACAGCAAAAAAACTCATCAAAGTCTTAGAGCAAAATGGTCAAAAAAATGTGCAAGTTTTTCCGCTTAGAGCAGGTACAGAATTTGGCTATCACGAAATTAGTTTTTATCTAGATGACGAAGTCGTGACTATATCTCATAGAGCGAGCTCCAGAAAAATCTTTACACTCGGTGCTATTGATATGATAAAGAAACTCGTCAAAAAATCAAGCGGTTTTTTTGATAGATTGTAAATTTATTTTTTCGAAAAAGTCACAAAAAAAAGAGCACTTTTGTATTGCTCTTTTTCATTTTTTTATAGTGCTTTATTTTTGTAAATTTGTAATAACTTTTTATAGTCATTACTCTTACTTTTTTGAGTTTGAATTAAGGTTGCAAATGTTTCTTTTTTTATAAAACTTTTTTGTCTGCTATTTTGCTCTTTCGTAAGGGGCTTATGGTCAATAATTTTTTGTCAGTTTTAGCAGTTCTTTTTTTATTTTCTCTGCGTTGTGATTTGATACTTTAACAAGTGGCGGACGGACATAGTTAGATGATAGGCCCAAAATATTTAAGGCACGTTTTACTGGCGAGGGGTTGGTTTCGCAAAACATAAGTTTATTGATATTATCTAGTCTATATGCAAGCTTTTTGGCTTTTTTGATTTTTTGTGCTTTGACTAGGTCGTATAGTTTAACGACTTCGTGTGGCAAAATATTAGCCGTCACACTCACAGCCCCATCGCCACCCAAAACATAAAACAAATAGTTAAGGTTGTCTTCGCCGCTATAAACTGCAATTTTACCATCGCAAATATGTATAAGCTCTATTATTCTATTTATATCCGACGTACTTTCTTTTATGCCGACAATCAAGTCTTCTTTTATTAGTCTTTTTGCCGTTTTTAGGTCGATATTTAGCCCTGTGCGTGACGGAACATTATATGCTATAATTGGCACACCTATTTGGCTAAGAGCCCTATAATACTCTACTATGCCCTCCTGCGTTGTCTTGTTATAATAAGGCGTAACAACTAGTACCCCGTCTGCACCCAGCTTTTTCGCTATGATAGTATTGTTTATTGCCTTATCCATATTGTTACTACCTGTGCCGATAATTAGTTTGACATCGCCATTTATTCTTTTTCTTGCAAATTTGATTATTAAATTACGCTCTTTTTCGGTTACGGTCGGGCTCTCGCCAGTAGTAGCAAGTATTGCTATTGCGTGCACGCCACCCTTGATACAATTATCAATAAGCCTTTCGAGTGACACAAAATCTACTCTATCGTTCTCTAAAAATGGTGTAGCTAGCGCAACGCACACACCGTCAAATAAACTTTTCATACTTTTTCTCCTGTATAAAAAGTTTATTCGTGCATTAAGTTTTTTGATACTTTGAGGCCTCTTTACAAACTAAAAGTTAAAAACATACGAGCCTTTAATAGTAATATAAACAAAAAAACGAGCGTTTTTTACCCGTTTTTTGTGATTTTTATTAAGTAATTTAATTATATCTAGACCACCTTTTTATTTTTTTGGCGTTCTAAAAAAGTTTTTTTACATAAGGAAAGTAAGTGCTAGTCCGCAGTAGATTAGTAGTGACAATGCATCTACTATTGTTGTAATAAATGGGCTTGCCATAACTGCTGGGTCTAGTTTACATTTTTTAGCGATAATAGGTAACATACAGCCAATAAGTTTGGCAACAATAATGGTAAAAGTCATACTTAGTGAAATGATAGCTGCAGATAGTGCGTTGACGCCTTCTGTATGGAATAGCAATCCATCTATAAGCATAATCTTACCAAAACAAGCAACACCCAAAGTTAAACCAAGTAACACACCTGTCAAAAACTCTTTGAGCATGACTTTGAATATGTCCTTAAACTCAACTTCATTAAGGGCTATACTACGAATAATAGTTGCAGATGCTTGACCGCCGGCATTACCACCCGTATCCATCATCATAGGTATACATGCAGTAAGCAATATTCCATAAAAGCCGTTGCTCAAAAGGGCTTCGTTTTTGCTGATAATTAAACCTGTAAAAGTGGCAGATATCATAAGAAGCATAAGCCATGGCGCTCTATTAAGCCATAGTCTAAATGGACTAGTTTTTAAGTATGGTTTTTCGTTAGGTGTAACAGCAGCCATCTTAGAAATATCTTCGGTTGTTTCTTCTTCGATGACATCGATCACGTCATCAATAGTTACGATACCAACAAGTCTTTTTTCTTTGTCAACGATAGGCAAAGCCAAAAAGTTGTATTGTCTAAATAGTCTTGCTATCTCTTCTTGGTCGGTTGATGTATCTGCATAGATTACATTTTCGTCCATGATAGAGCCGACTTTTGCCTCTTCATCAGCAAGAAGTATATCTCTTATTGACACAACGCCTTTTAGTATTCTTGAAGTGTCTGTTATATACATAACGTTGATTGTTTCTACATTTTCGCCTAGTCTTTTGATTCTTTTTAGGCAAGAAGCTATTGTTTGATTTTCTTTTAGGTCGATAAACTCCGGAGTCATAATAGTCCCGGCGGTATCATCTGCATAGCCTAAATATTTATTGATTAACGCTCTTGTCTCTTTGGTAGAAGTTTTTAGTATTCTTTCTACGACATTGGCTGGCATCTCCTCAACCAAGTCAACCGCATCGTCAATATACATTTCTTCTATGATATATCCTAGTTCTTTATCACTAAGAGCAGAAACTAGTTTTTCCTGAATATCACTCTCGGTATAACTAAAAACTTCTGCACCAACATCTTTTGGCAAAATCTTAAAAACTTTGATAAGGTCTATCGGGGACTCTATGTGCTCCAAAAGGTCAGCTATATCTTGGACATGCATGTCTTTTAGCTCTTCTTTGACCTGTTTTAGTTGGTTAGATTCTATTTGTTCTCGTATTTTTTTGTACATGGTCTACCCCCTTTTTTTTATCATTTTATTCAAAGCATAGAAAAAAGTCCTAGGTAAAAACATTTATAAAAAATAAACTTATAAAGCTATAGGACCTTTCCTCCGCTAAATAAAAAATTTGAAATGCCTTATCATTTCATACTCTGTAAGTTTAACAGCAAGTTCTAAATTTTGTCAATAAGTTTTTTGCATAGCAAATAAAAAACTACGAACATTTTAGTTCGTAGCTTTTTGGGTTATTTTTCTTCTTTTATTTCTTTATATGTTACTTGGTATGCCATTTTGGTTGTTTCGTCTACTTTTACTTTGTTGCTTATCTCTACACCCAAAATACAGTATACTTCGTCATCTTTTGCAAGGACAGGAAGAGAATCTCTTAGTCTTGCAGGGATCTTTTTGTCAATAAGATAAGTTCTAAGAGGTTTTGTACCGCCGCCAAATTTTTCGAACTTGTCGCCCTTTTGTCTTACTCTCCAAGTAGCGCCAGTAGGAATCTTTTTAACGTCCATTAGTTGCACACCAGGTCTTAAAACAAACATTTTAGTACGTTTAACATCTATCTCGTACATATTAGCAAATTTAACTTTGCCTACCTTCATAGAGTAGCTATCTGTTATTACTTTCTTTTCTTTGTGTACAAGAGTTATATACTCATACTCTTTGATAGCGGTTGTCTTGTGTGGAAGGTCAATCTTCTTGCCGTTTTCGGCTTTGGCAAGGTCAATGACCATCTTAATATGTTTACGCTCAATATCTGCTACAACTCCTAGTGAGTCAAAGGCCTTCATAACCATACGGCTAGTTAGGCTAGCTGGGTATATAAAATAGTTAAGCGGAATCTTAACTGTTGTAGGCTCAGTGATTATTGCATCAAAGTTTGCTTGTTTAGAAATAAAATCATCGTCTTCTTTGCAAGCTTTGCCAAAGTTAACTAAGTTTTGGTCAACGGCAGGGAACTTTTTGCGAAGAAGTGGCATTATTTTGTTACGAAGATAATTTCTGCTAAAAGTGCTGTCGGCGTTTGTTTCGTCTTCAACATTTTCTATGCCGTTCTCGTAGTTATATTTGATAATCTCATCTTTTGTTACATTAAGGAAAGGTCTAATATATACGCCGTCACGAACATATTCCATACCACCCGCACCTACAAGTCCTGCGCCTCTCAAAATGTGCAAAAGTATAGTTTCGGCTTGGTCGCCCATGTGATGAGCTAGAGCTATCTTATCTACAATGCCTTTTTTGATAAGGGCATCAAACACTCCATATCTAGCCTCTCTTGCGGCTTGCTCTATAGACAAACCTCTTTCTTTGGCTATCTTATTAGAATCTACTTTGAACTTGTGACATCTTATTCTATTCTCTCTGCAATAATTCATTACAAAGTCACAATCGCTATCCGCATTTTCTCTAAGGCCGTGGTCAACTGTTATTGCGACTATATCTATGTCCAAGTCTTCTTTTATGCTGTTAAGATAATGCAAAAGCGCCATAGAGTCAGCTCCACCGCTAACACCTATACCTATTGTTTCGCCTCTTAGCATAAGTTTGTTTTTTCTAATCGCTTCTAATACTTTTTCCACTTTTGTACTCCAAAAAATGATTTTTATATTATTTTTTGCTAATTTTTAGCACATACAATAGTAGTATATATTATTTGCTGTAATTTTTCAATACCTATTGTAATTTTTATTAGATATTTTTGAAGACTTTTCCAACGAGTACTGTCATATCATCAATAGGTGCGTCCATGCATGCATTTTTTGCCTTATTAAGTATCGTATCTGCCATTTCTTGAGGGGCAAGGCATTTGCTAGATAGAATAATATTTTCAAGCATTTCGTCCCCTAGGCTATCTGCTATGCCGTCACTTACAAGCACTACCATATCCCCAAAGTTAAGGCTTGTCTTAGTAATCTTAGGGCTTACTTCTTCGAGCACCCCAACAGGAAGCGCTCCGCTCTCTATCTTAGTTATGGTGTCTTGATGTTTAATAAAACTTGCAACCGCTCCTAGTTTAACAAAATCAACAAGGCTAGATGATAAATCAATATTACATATATCAACAGTCGAGAAGTTGTCTCGACCTTTAATACCAAGAAGCTTGTTGATAGAGTTAAGTATAATCTCACTATCAAAGTCCGCTCTATAAAAGTTCTCAATAAGGCTAGCGACTTTATCCGACATATCCTTAGCCTTATCACCACTACCCATACCATCGCATATTGCCATCAAAAATCTGCTTCCAGATAGTTTAAGCAAACTATAATTATCGCCAGATGCTGTACTGTCGCTTTTAGTCGTTTTTGCCACACCAAAAACAATATCATACTTAGGTGCAGTTTCTAGTCCCAAAACCATAAGCCCACTGATGAGCGCCGGCGTAGTGCTTGTTATGTTAAGCCTCTGGTGGCACACTTTTTCTACACACTTTAGAAGTTTGTCATTATGAAAATCCTCATTTCTAATAACCATATTTATTTTACAGTTGTTTTTGTCCTTTTGGTATACGGCGACCTCGCTACAAATAATATCGTTATACGCAAGTTCTTCTATTATCTCAACCTCTTTTTTTGTGTCAAAAGTTAGCTTTTCGCCAGCCTTTTGCGAAAGTTCATAAAATAGCTTAGACACGCCTCGTATCTGCTCTGCAATCAAAAGTTTGCTATCATCCTGCATTTCAATCACTTCGCCGTCTTTTTTGAACTTAGATATAAGACCATTTATCTCTGGCAGCATTACATTAAGCCTCAAACATCTACTTGTCAAAAATGCTGGAAGTTCAAGCAGTGTTATTTTGCCTTTTTCAAATCCAATATTAGCGAGCTCTCTAAATGTGTCCGCCGTCTCAACGCCAAACTTTCTATGGCACTCAAGATAATTTTCGCAAGTTTTGCAACAGTCCTCTGTAAGCTCAGACACAAACATATCTTTACACTCATCAAGTGGCAAAGAACCTCTAACAAGTTTGCGGTAACCTAAATCCATATCAAAGAATATGTCCGAAAGTTCAAGTAGCCTTTTTGCCATGTCACTAGAACTTTCGCCAATGAGATTACGATACGCCATCTTGGTACTAGGCTTAGAATAGTTGATTATCACATAGTCAAACAGTTTTTTAGGGAGTAGCATAAAGATACCACCAGAGACAAAAACCGCTATCGTATTAAAAATTGTGTAGCTAGCAAAAACATTAAAATAAAGCCCAAATATTATGTCAATACACACGCACGAAACAGCTGAAAACAATCTAATTTCGCTTTTGAAAAGTTTAGTAACTATAGCCATACAAGAAAATAATGCAATATATTCAACACCCGCTCCGCCAAGGCATACGCCTATACCAAAGATAGTGCCAAGGCAAAGGCATAAACTATCTAGCTCTGCATAGCACGCTATTAGCATAAGAAGAGGCGCTATAAGTCTAACTAGATCTACATACGGAATATTAAGTCTATATAGTCCGCAAAATACACCTATAACTGTCACAAGTCCGCAAGCTATCTCATCTAAGCTAAATCTTAAATAGCTTTTTCGCTTTTTGTAAGTGGTAACAAAAACATAAGTCGCCACAAATATACCGCAAGAAAGTCCGCAAAAGATAAGGCTAGAAACAATGTTGTTGTACCCAAAAACAAAAAACACCTTGGGCAAACACCCTGCCAAAAAGTAAAAGCTACATAGTGCAAGTCCGTTTTTTATTTTTAACTTTTTGTTGATAAGTCTGCCTAGCATCATAACTCCGCCAAAAACTAGTGATGTGATAGTTATCTTAAAATCAAATGTTGCCAAAAACTCCGCAACGCCAAAGGCAATAAATACGGGCACATTGTCGCTGTTTTGGGCAAGCAAGACACCTGCAAGCGGCAATGCAAAAATACGCAAGCTATTATTTACCTCTGCCCTTGACAAAAGATAAAATAGTCCTAGTAGTAATAAATACTTAAAAATGTTTTTTGTTATATTTTTCATTTTTCACCTTCGTTAATGATTTTTTTGTAGATAAAATCTACAAGCAAAGTCATTATACAATAGTACGAAAATAACAAAAAAAACTACAAAATTGTATTTTTGTAGTCTTTTAAGATATTTATTTAGTTTTTGGCGAAAGTTGTCTAATCTCTAACTTTGTGATAATAGATTGTGACAGGTTTCTCTGAACTTGTTGCATGTTGAACAAGCAATTTACCCTCGGCAAGTGTTGCGATAGATGCCTTAGTTCCAGTTTCGCCTGTTACTGGGTCATCACTAAATACAACATTGTATTGTCCATCGCTTCTCTTACTCCAAGAGCCTGAATACTTAGTTGTTCCGCCGTCTTTATAATAAGAAAACTCGCCTTGGTCCTCAATCTCGCCTTTTTTGAACTCAATACGAGTGATATATGTGTTGCCGCCGTTGGTGTCAACTTCCCATACGCCTATAATATTAGAAGTATTAAGAGTATAACCGCCGCAACCTACAAGAGTAAATGCACATAGTGCTATAGCAAGCGAAATTGAAAATGCATATAAAACTTTTTTCATATTGTTTCTCCTACTTTTATAGTATAACAATTTTTTGAAAATCACAAATAAATTAAAGGTAGTTGTTTGAATTTTTTATATTTTTTGCTAAAATAAAATTATTAGGAGCATAAATATGAAAATTGTTTATGATGTAACAGTAGAAGACTTCAATAGACTGCATGTTGCGGCTGGTTGGAAGCCTCTTGACATTGACATAGTCAAAAAGTCACTTGACGGCTCAATGTTTAAGATATCTCTATTTGAGGACAATAACTGCATAGGTATGGCTCGTATAGTAGGTGACTACGCCAGTCACGGACTTCTATGCGATGTAATTATAGCCCCTGAGTATCAAGGCAAAGGTTACGGCACTAAGATGCTAAAAGCGTTAACAGACAAAGTCCAAGAGTTTGTAGATGACGGCAGAGACGAGTTTTTGTTAGAGCTATGCCCTACTTATGGCAATGAAAAGTTTTATGAGCGTTGCGGTCTAAAAAATAAGCCAGAGAGTATGGCTGGCATGTACAAGTGGTACAAAAATAGCCACAAGTATATAGAGGGCTCAAAGAAGTATAGCATGAAGCTTAAAAAAGAGCCTTTTGATAATATAGCAAGTGGTAATAAGACTATCGAAATGCGACTATTTGATGAAAAAAGAGCGCTTCTAAAATCGGGGGATTTTCTTTACTTTTATCTAATAGACGACTATACTAAGGTTATCAAAACTGTTATTTGTAATATTTATAAGTTTAACAACTTTGACGAATTGTACAAAGCCTTTGACAAAAAATTGCTTGGCTATAAAGATGACGAAACTGCGAATCCTGAAGATATGAAAAAATACTATTCTGCTAGCAATATAGCTAAGTACGGAACATGTGCTATTGAGATAGAAATTGTAAAATGATAGGCAAAAAACCTATCATTTTTTTTGTTATTTATTTAACTTTTTTGTAACTTTATGTTACGATTAAATTATGAAAAATCAATTTTTTAGCAACTATTTTGATTTATTAAAAAAATGAAAGGAGAAAAATTTTTATGGATAAATGGTGGAAAAATGCGGTAGGTTACCAAATCTACATTAGGAGTTTTTGTGACTCAAACGATGACGGTATGGGAGACCTTAACGGCATAACTTCTAAACTTGATTATCTAAAAAATATTGGAGTTGATTTTATTTGGGTATGCCCATTTTATGACTCTCCAATGGACGACAATGGCTATGATATAAGAGATTATTACAAAGTCGACAAAATCTTTGGTACAAACGACGACCTAAAAAAGCTCATCAAACAAGCCCACAAAAAAGGTATAAAGGTACTTATTGACCTTGTTATGAATCACACATCTGATGAGCATATTTGGTTCTTGAAAAGTATCAAAAGAGAGGATCCATATACTAACTTCTATATCTGGAGAGATGGAAAAATGGTTGACGGCAAGTTAATGCCACCTAACAACTGGGAATCATTTTTCTCAGGTTCTGCTTGGGGATATAACAAAGAGCGTGGTCAATATTTCTTAAAAATCTTCTCAGAAAAAATGCCAGATATTAACTACGAGTGCGAAGAGGCTTTTAGAGCGATGGAACAAGTTATTGAGTACTTCGCTAAGCTTCATGTTGACGGCTTCCGTGTGGACGCTACCGCTCATATCGGCAAAGATTTAACCTTTGCTGACGGCAAAGTTGGCAAGACTGATGACAGCTTTTCTGATAGACCTAACACTCACGAATACCTTAAGAGATTTTATAAGACATTTAGCAAAAATAATCTTCTTACTATCGGCGAGCTAGGCAGACACACTAAGAAAAAAGATGTTATCAAGTACACTACCGAAAACGAGCTTGATGTAGTATTTAGCTTTGAGCATCTAAAAATATTTGATGATGTAAATCACACTGTTGATCTAAAGAAGCTATATAAGTCACTTAAAAATAAAGAAAGCATTTCTTCAAAAGGCGGCTGGTCAGCACTTTTCTGGCTAAATCACGACTGCCCTAGACTAATTAGTAAGATAAGAGGCGAAAAAGATCCAAAAGACGCCGAAACTAGCCTTGCTACTCTTATGTACATGCTAAAAGGTACTCCTATCATATACAACGGCGAAGAAATTGGTATGAAAAACTATGAGTTCAAGAGTCCAAAAGACTTCAAAGATGTCAACGCTAAAATGATTTTTGAAAACACCGACAATATAGAAAAAGCTTTCGAGAACCTAAAAGAAAGTTCTAGAGATAACGGCAGAACTTGTATGCAGTGGGACGACTCAAAATATGCAGGATTCTCTACTCACAAACCTTGGACTTATGTAAACAAAGATTACAAGGTAGTCAATGTAAAAAATAGTTTAGAGGACAAAGACTCTATTTTGAATACATACATTAGACTATTTAAGATGAGAAAAACTATTGGAGACGATATCAAAGACGGAAAATATAAGTTCTTCAAAAAAGGCAGAGTTTTGGGTTATAGCATCAAATGTCAAAACGCAGATTATTTAGTAATTGCTAACTTTAGCGATAAAGCAATACCTACTCCTAAGGGCGAAGTACTATTTAGCAACCAAACACCTAATAATGATTTGCGCAGCCTAGAAGCAATGGTTATTAGAACGAAACAACATAAATAAACATTTTTTGAGCCTCATTTATTTGACTATATTGAGGCTCAATTATATAATGAAAGTGTAAAAAGTAATCGAGAAGTTATATAGGTTTTTTGATGGGCTTTTTATAAAATAAAAGGGGACAAATATGAAAAATTACATTGAAATTTTGGATGTAGTCGGCAGACAAGTGCTAGACTCAAGAGGCAACCCAACAGTTGAGGTTGAAGTAGTTTTGGACGGAGGATTTACCGGCAGAGCCGCTGTTCCTAGTGGTGCATCAACAGGTTCATTTGAGGCAGTTGAGCTAAGAGATGGAGACAAATCTAAATACCTAGGAAAATCAGTAGAAAAAGCTGTAAACGCTGTAAACACAGAACTAAAAAATCTAGTTGTTGGTATGAACGCTCTAAACCAAGTAGAAATAGATAACGCAATGATAGCTCTAGACGGAACACCTAACAAAGGCAGACTAGGCGCTAACGCAATACTAGGCGTATCACTAGCTGTTGCAAAAGCAGCTGCAGAAGCTTGCGGACTACCACTATATAACTATATCGGCGGATGCAATGCATGCACACTACCAGTACCTATGATGAATATCCTAAACGGTGGTAAACACGCTGACAACAGTGTCAATGTTCAAGAGTTTATGATTATGCCAGTTGGCGCAAAATCATTTGCTGAGTGCCTAAGATGGTGCGCAGAAGTATTCCACAACCTAAAATCAGTTTTGAAAGCAAAAGGTTACGCAACATCAGTTGGTGATGAAGGCGGCTTTGCTCCAAACCTAAAGAGTGATGAAGAAGCTCTTCAAAGCATTGTAGAAGCAATCGAAAAAGCTGGTTACAAGCCAGGTAAAGATATTTGCATCGCTATAGACGCAGCAGCTACTGAGATGTATGACGAGGCTAAAAAGATTGGTCACGAGGGTAACTACTACTTCTGGAAGACAGGTAAAGAGTTTACTTGTGATGAGATGATAGCTTACTGGGACGAGATGGCAAGCAAATACCCAATCATTTCTCTAGAAGATGGTCTTGCAGAAGAAGACTGGGAAGGCTGGAAGAAGATGACAGCTCATCTTGGCAAAAAGATTCAACTAGTAGGTGATGACCTATTCGTAACTAACACCAAGAGACTAAGCAAAGGTATAGACCTTGGAGTTACAAACTCAATCCTTATCAAGCTTAACCAAATCGGTACTTTGACCGAAACTCTTAACGCTATCCAAATGGCAAACAGAGCTGGCTACACAGCAGTGGTATCACACAGAAGTGGCGAGACAGAAGATGTAACAATCGCTGACCTATCTGTAGCTCTTAACGCTGGTCAAATCAAGACTGGTGCTCCATCAAGAACTGATAGGGTTGCAAAATACAATCAACTACTAAGAATAGAAGAAGAACTAGGAAAAGCTGCTAAATACCTTCGCAGAGACGCTTTCTTCAATCTTAAATAATATTGATTAAAATAAAAAAGACATCATTAACTTGATGTCTTTTTTTTGTTGTTTTTATTATCTTGTTTTTGAACATTATAAGCAATAAGTTATTTAACAACTAATAAAGAAATTTATTATTTTAATTTGATATGATAATTACAGCCATAATTATTGCCTATTTAGCATCTAGCACAAGAAGTCTATAATCCTAATACAAAAATTAAAGTAACGATATAATCCATAATATTATTATCACAACTTAAAAATAAGTTGCTTTTTATATTACAAAACTTTATTTATAATGACTAAATTCTATTATATAGCTTTTCGCCCTTTGTTTTTAGGACGGTAAAAGATATCATAAGAAGCAGTGCATACATACCAACATAAATAGCAAGGACAACAGATTCCGCAAGTTTTAGCGAAGATGTCGCCCCCACAGCGGCTACATTAAGTATTACTCCGCCGATATTAACTATAAATATAGGAAGCCCAGACTTAACTACTTCAGAAATGTTTTGCCACTCTATTTTAGGATAAAGTAAGTTTACCATAAGTCCCACGCAGGACATTGAAAGACTTGCAAACATAGGGACTACAAATAGTGCAATACCTGTAAGCACGCCAAAGTATGCATTAAAGAAAATCATTGTAAGCGTAGATGCTGCTAGACAGAACGGCAAGTCCAAAATAAAGTTAAATAAAATCTTAGCCGCAAATATATTGTTTATTTTTACCGGTAGAGATTTGGTTAAATAAAAGTTTTTACCCTCGCTACTAATGCTAGCACTTGTTGTATTGCCTATAACCACCATTGCAGTTAGCGCACATATAAGTACCATCGCAAAAGTTATATCGCTCGCCATCTCGCCAGTAAAAGCCTTCTCTGCATGGCTTATATATAGAATAATCGGTGCGATAACCGAAATGATAAGTCCAAAAGTTGTATTAAGCACCCAAGAAGGATATGAAAAGTACTGCCTAAATTCTTTTTTGATTAGTGCAGGCATAACTCCAGATTGCTTATAACTAGCAGCTCTTTTTGATATAGCAAAATTGCTAACAGCAAGTCTTTTGTTAATTCTATCATAAGACGCTATAACTAGCCACAAAACGCCGCCGAACACAGCCGCTGTAATCGCTACAAGAAGTACAATATCAAGCACTGAGCCCCTTATAAAGCCTGTAATATACATTGCCATGCTAGGCAAAACGTATCTTGCGACTTTGATGAAGTTAACTCCGCTGTTTGCCAAAAATTTTGAAATCTGGTCAAAGTAAGTAATAAATAATAAGTATGCCGCAAAAAATAGTAACGCAACAACGACAATCAATGCATTTTTATGCTTTACTCTGCTGGCAATAGCCAAAAATCCAAGACCTATCAATAGTCCTATACTTGTAGGGATGATAGGAACAATCAAAAATCCAATTAGTGCAGATATAGTCCCAAGCACGGTCATAGGTGAGTATACGAGATACAATACAACCGCTGAGAAAAATGTGATAAACGCATACAAAAGTCCTAGCAAGAATACACTTGCTATCTTAGAGCAAACGACTTGCCACTTTGGTATAGGTAACGAGCCTAGTAGTTCGTAGTCTTTTGTTTTGAAAATATATCCGCTACCAGATATCGCCATCATAATAACAATAAATAATATTGTTGTTATACCGCTCTGGATAAAGATATAATCTGTGAGGTTAAGGGCTGCAAAAACTTGCACGGCGGACCTATATGAAACAAACATCGCCGCCATAATAAGCCCCATAATCAATATTGGAAAAGTCAAACTTGCCGCTTTGCCTTTTTTGGTCTTAGCTCTAAATGTATTTTTTAACATGGTGACAAAGTTGACTTTTATCATCCTAAATACATTATTCATTTTCTAACTCCAAGAATATATTTTCAAGACCTTTGTCTCCCTTAACATCTTGCATCTTGCCGCTACCTACAAGCTTGCCGTTTTTGATTATAATTACATTGCTACACAACTTTTCGGCAACTTCTAGTACGTGTGTCGAAAACAAAACAGCAGCACCATTTTCTACCTCTTCTTGCATTATTTTCTTAAACTCATGACTTACCTTAGGGTCAAGTCCCACAAAAGGCTCGTCAAATATGTATAGCTTAGGTTTATGTACAAGAACAGATATTATAGCTATTTTTTGCTTCATACCATGTGAGTATGAGCTAATAGGAGCTTTTAGTGCTTCAACTAGTTCCAATCTCTTAGAATACTCTTCTATCCTAGATTTTCGAGTAGCACTATCTACCTTAAATACATCTGCAATAAAGTTAAGGTAATCGATACCTTTTAGGCTCTCATAAAGATCAGGATTGTCTGGCAAATAGCCAACTATTTTTTTGACCTCAAGAGGCTCTTTTTTGATAGAGTGTCCGTCTACTGTAATATCTCCGCCGTCTATACCAATAAGTCCAACGATAGCTTTAAGTGTAGTAGTTTTTCCGGCGCCGTTGTGACCGATAAACGCTGTAATATCTCCACTGTTTACCTCAAAAGATATATCATCAACAGCCTTTTTGCTGCCATACTTTTTTACTAAATTAGTTACTTTTAACATTTCTCCTCCTTACATTCCATGTACGCCAAATTTCGTCATCTACAAAGCTTGCATCTTCAAATAGCCCAGCAACCTTTGTCCAAAATTTTATAGCCCTAGGATTGGTAAATCTTGTAGCGAATGTGAACTCGCCATCAAACAGCTCGGTTACACTTTTTACAAAGTAAATGCTATTGCCGTCTTTTCTAAACTCAGGACGAACATAAAACTCCGCAAAGTCATATAAGTTGTCCTCTAGCTCTCGTATTAGTGCAAGCCCTGCGACTTCTCCGTCTACAACAAGATACAAAGGGAATCTGTCTTTATCTATAAAATAAACATCAAACCACCTATAGATAGGGGTTCCGTTTTTATCAAATTTTATGTCCGGGTCAAACTCCGAGAGTTCCGTTAGATACTCATTTAGCATCTTGCGGGTTACTTCAGCCTTTGACTTTGGAACAACCACAAGCCCTTTCATATTCCCTCTCCTCAAAAAAAGTATACCACACTTTATTCCCTCGTCCTACAAAAAATGCATCTTTAATAACCAAAAATTGATGTTTTTGACGCAAAATAGCCAAAATATTTGGCTAGAAACAAATTTTATGCTAATATCTTTTTTACATGAGGAGAAAAATCAATGATTACCGGAAAAGAGATAAAAAGACAAATAGAGCTTGGGAATATAGTTATTAAACCTTTTGACGAGAGCCGTCTTAACCCAAATAGTTATAACATCACACTTAACAATGAGCTAGTTGTATATGACGAAAATGTGCTAGATATGAAAAAGCCAAACAAGACACACAAAGTAATAATCCCAGAAGAAGGCCTTGTGTTAGAGCCTAACAAGTTGTACCTTGGCAGAACTAACGAATATACAGAGACACGCAATTTTGTACCTTGTATAGATGGTAGATCATCTATCGGCAGACTTGGATTGTTTATCCACGCAACCGCAGGCTTTGGTGATGTTGGATTTAAGGGCACTTGGGCACTAGAGATTCAATGCATTCAACCTATTAGAATTTATCCAAACACCGAGATAGGTCAACTATACTACGAGCAAGTTCAGGGCGAACAAACTCTATACTCAGGCAAATACCTTAACCAAATAGACGCCACTCCTAGCAAAATGAATATGGACTTTGACAAAAGATAAGCTTTGGGAATTTTGAAAAAATACAACAAATAAAAAGTAGCATATATGTTATGCTACTTTTTTATTTTCCTATATATTAAAGTCATCTTTTTACTTTTTAGTCTTAGTATTTTTATCAAGAGCTTTTAGGAGTTCTTCGCTATTTGCACCTATATGCTTATACTTTTTGTTTAGGATATAACCGCCGGCATTTTTTACCAAGTGCTGCCCGGGGATATAGTCCCAAAGAGTTTCTTTTCTAAACACAGTGCCACCAACAAGTCCTCTTGCCGTCCACGCAAAGTTGATTGACGAGCATCCCAAATCTCTATAAAGTGGCGAAACCTCAAACATCTCAGCAGGTCCCGGCAATCTAACTGGGTCTTCGTACACATATATACATTTGTTAGGGCTGTCACTACTTACATGCATCTCTTTGCCATTAAAATATGACTTTTCTTCATCGGCGGTATATAGCTCGCCTAGCTTTGGCAAATAGATACAAGTTGCATGCATTTTGCAATCTTTGATGCAAGTTATTTGAATACCCCAAAGAGGAAGCCCATGGGCAAAATTGATTGTGCCATCTATAGGGTCAAGCACGAAGCAATTTTCGGTTAGCTTTTTGTCGCTGTTATACTCTTCTGACACAATGCCAAAGTCAGGAAAATCCCTTTTCAATCTGTCAGTTATAAACTTCTCTATCTCATAATCAAAGTTGGTAACTAGGTCTCCTTTGTCGTCCTTGGCACTAACCTGCACATCATTGGTTATTAACTTCGCCGCCCTTTTGACTAGTTTTATCAAATATTTTAGTTCGTTATTCATTGCAAATATTTTTCTCCAAATTTACTCTTTTTTCAATAACATTTATCTTTTTGCCATCAGTTTCTACTAAAAAGTACACTCCGTCTGGTTTATTGTCAAAGTGCATATTTTCCGTCATAGAACCAACGACATACGCTGTGCAATTTCCGGCATTGATATATCTAGTCCAATGTTGATGCCCAGCAAAATAAGCTAAAACATTTTTACCCTTTAGGATCTCAATAAAATCTTCTCTATTGTCAAGCAAAGCCTCGTTTTTATGCCCTTCAAACCAGTAATTGCCAGTCATATCATCATCAAATAAGCTATAATGAGAAAAGATTATGCAAGGGGCATTGGTCTTCGCAATATCTGCTTTTAGCCACTTAAAGTCCTCTTTTGGGAGATAGCCGTCAGAATATCCGTCCCAATCAGCAGATTCAAGTCTTAATCCTAAAAATATAAGATGCACTCCATCAATATCTACCGAATAGCTTAATGACTTTTTACCAAAGACTTCTTTTAATTTTTTCTCGCCAATAGCTGTAATATCATGATTACCAATAGCATAATATGCAGGGACTCCAAAGCCCTTTATTTTTTCTAGCATTGTTTGCAGATTTGACAAGTTGTTTTTTCTAACTTTTTCATCTTGCACAATGTCCCCAAGGCACGCCACAAAATCTAAGCTTTCATTTTTTACATCAGCTATAAGCTGATCCAAGACTGGCCCCGCCAAATGACAAAGCTTGCGAGGAGTTTCCTCGGTATATTTTTCTCTGTTATAATGCAAATCCGCAAAAACAATAAACTTCAAGCTTTTCTCCCCTAATAGCACTTGCGATTTTTGTGCTAAAACTTTTACACTCAAAATTATACAACAACTCTTTAATTTCGCAAATCAAAAAAGCCTTATTCATACGCTTTTATTTCTCCGCCCCAGAAAAACTACTCTCTCACCTCCGCTCACCCTTTCCTTTCGTTGACTTTTCACGCACCAAGTGATATATTATTACCGTTGAAAAGGTTAAACCTTTTATCACTTTGAGGGTAAATATACAAAATATGTGGATATAGCTCAGCTGGATAGAGCGATCGCCTCCTAAGTATCGACTTGGACAAAATAAAAACCTCTAAACACTCCTAAAACACTGACAATTTGCGCTTACTTGAAACTCACATAAAACCAAAGTTCACCAAAAGTTCACCCAACCTTAACATATTCCTCAATATGTGGCTATAGCTCAGCTGGATAGAGCGATCGCCTCCTAAGCGATAGGTCTGCAGTTCAAATCTGCATAGTCACACCAAATTTGAAATTTAAGCTTTTTTAAGGAGCCTTATGAATATAGAAATATTAAAACAAATTTTATATATTTACAATAATATCCTTGAAACTAACAAATGTTGGAATAGTAGGCCAATGACTTATGAAAATGATTACATAAAAGTTGTAAGTTTAGATGACTCCAACAATCATAATTCAGAAGATTATAATAAATTTAATAAAATGTGGAGTATTGTATATTCAGAAAAACAATCATTTATAAAATTAGAAAACTTTAAGCTTTTTCAAAATGAATTTAATGCTTACATTTCATCTGTTAATAAAGGTAAAAGCAAAGGATGCCTTGCTATTAGAATTCCAGACATGAAGGAATGCCCAAATATCGAAATAGCTAAAATAATTCTTGATTTTATTTTTAGTAAATAAGAAAAACGGCTAATTAAAGTCGTTTTTTATATTTATTGTTTTCCCGGACTATTAATTAATATATTCTTTATATTTAATGTTAATGGCTATCAATCTCTTTCTAAATCTAGATTTATTAAAATCTATCTACTAATTGAATGATTAAAAAACGGCATACACAAAAAATAAGATGAAAAAATATACTTTTTTTATTTTGTGTGTTATCATAATTATATGAAGACTATGTATTATTTAACAAAAGCAAATGATGACGATTTTGATTTTATAAAAAGAGCAAAAATTACAACGATTTTCGATTATGCAAAAAACATTTCTAATGAAGAAAGAGAGCAAATTTTATCCTATGTTGATAGGTTTACGAATAAATTTTTAAAGGATTATAGAATAATCAAAAATAAAAATGAAAAATTGGGAGTTTTTTTAGTTAGAGATTATGAAGACGGCGTTCTTCTTGATGAAATTTATTTACTACCCCAATATCGTAATTTGGGCATAGGCTCGGATATCATAAAGAATGAACTCAAAAAACATAACAAGATGTATTTATATGTTTACAAGGAAAATGTAAAAGCAGTTAATCTTTATAAGAGATTAGGTTTCCATGTTTTTGAAGACAAAAACGAAAGATATTTAATGTTATTTCTGAAATAGCACAACAAAACCCATATTAACGGACGACCCCACGAAAAAACTTTTTCAAAAAGAATTTTTAACCCATACATCACACGCATTGTGTGATGTTATTTTTTTAACTTAATTTTAACAATGCCGTATAAACACATTCTTTACACCGACAAAAATATTTTTGCATAGTCGATTTATTAGTGAGTGGTATATCGGGGAAAAATAATTTTAGTATTTTTATTTATCAATCTCGTTTTACAGCCATTTAGTCAAACGAAAAAGATTTATACAAGCCAAATACATAATTCCCGCAACACACCCATTGTGTGTAACGAGAAAACTTTTTTATTTTCTTACTTCAATAACAAATATATCTCTCGTGTGTTCACTATTTGAACACTCGGGAATATTTTTATATAAAAATTTTATCTACTTCAAGAGTTCAGCATTTGAATTTAAAAAAAATTACAATAAAAAATAACCCAATAAAAATTGAGTTATTTTTTATGTAAGTTATTAAATTTTATATACCGTCATATGTTTAAGGACAACTTCTTTCAAAAAGTTAAGGCTGTAAATTGAAAATCAATAAAATAATTATTTCTTTTCATTTGTTAGTTTTCAAATTGTTTTAACCAATCCTCATAAGAAATGCCTTTCTTTTTTAAACTCTCAATTAGAGCAGTATTAAATGCAGTATCCTTGCAATTGTTTTCTTCATGTTTTATATACTCACCATGTTCATTAATTTCTATTTTTAACATTTTTGACAGCTCTTCAATTGTTATCTTTTTAATGTCCTTATGGTTATCTTCTATATTATGGTCACAAGACAAATCTCTTTTACCATACTCATTATTATGAACAAAATAATCACATTCTGACGCTTTGCATGTGTAATTATATCCATTTTTAAATATTTCTTTTATAAGGGCAATTCTTAATTCATAATCAGTTTCTTTTATCGTATCCGAGATACAAATTGCTTTCCAAGAAAATCTGTCAGAATACTTTTCTGCAATATTTTTTAAATCTCTTGAGAATTTTCTTCTTAATGTTTTTTCACTTAGCTCGTGCTTATCTCCATTTCTTTTACTTTTATCACATAATTCCAATAAATCGCTTAAAGTTATACTTAACTTATCACAAATTTCTTTGGTAACTAACATTGAAATTTCAGCATCATCACAACTTTTATG
Source organism: uncultured Clostridia bacterium (assembly GCA_934757865.1). Taxonomy (GTDB): domain Bacteria; phylum Bacillota; class Clostridia; order Christensenellales; family UBA1242; genus CAKVLS01. The sequence goes on from CAKVLS010000005.1 coordinate 54,169, forward strand.
TTCTTTTAAGTTTGAAATATCAATTCCTAGATCGTTTACAATATTATCAAGACTCCTAGTTTTATATTTTTTATTCAATTGATAATAAAAATCTTGTGTATCATACACATCTAAATCAATATTATCACAATCATATCTTTCACAAGCAATTTTTAGATATTGTATGTCTGCTGTAATACTATGTCCTAAAAGTATTTGATTTGAACGAGTTAATAAATTTTTTATATCTTCATAATAATACTTAAATGTTTTCTGCTTTTGGAATGTGCTTTCTGTATATGCTAAATTTATCCTTGGGTCAAATCCATCACGCCCAAGTTTAAATCTCCATTGTGGGTTTATTACTATATCGTTCTTCTCTAAAATATTAAAATTTTCATCTATAATAACATAACCAAAAGAACATATATGTTTGCCATCACAACATTCTATATCAAAATATAAATAATTCATTTTTTCTCCTTAGCGAATAACAACAGGACTAGGCCCATAATATGGTGCGCTTAATAAAAAGTCAATATAATCTGTTTCAACAATCAAATTATCATTCTTATCATATTGATGAACTTTGTAAAAATATTTCCCAAAAGCTAAATCTGTTATAGATTTGTAAAACATTCCGTCTTCAACTTTAAAAATTCCCATCAATTGTTTATCATTATCAAATAAAGAAATTTTTGTTAATGCTACATTATTATTTGCATTAGCAAGTCTAATAGCTATCAGATTTGTTCCACAAGAATGTTTTACGTTTAATTTTTGAAGAAGTTCAATCTTTTCATCTGTTATAAGTCCCTTATATAATTCAGTTTTAACTTCAACAATAAGTGGTTCAATCATATCATAGTTAAAATGAACTTCGAGTTTTTTTATTTCATTTTTAAAATCAAAATCAATAACACAAACATCAATATTTTGAAATACTGATTTATGGGTATTAAACTCTTTTTGCCCATTATTAAAATAAATAATAATTTACCAAACTATTCATCAATGATAGCTTGACCATTCATGAGTAAGGGTAAAATAAAATTGCGAATTTTTATTAATCTTTCATTTTCTTTTTCATTTTTTTCAATATAATCTAAGTATTTATTAAGAGATAAAAGTAAATTGTGGTTATTTGGTATAATTATCTCGATATTTTCGACATCTGATTTGCTTATAAATTTAACAATAGAACCGGAAGATGCCTTTTTAAACTTTTGAACGAGTTTTAATGCTGACATATATAATGTCCCATAGTATAAACTATCACTTGGGATTAATACATAAGTCCTCTGATAAGCATTAAATTCGCCATTATAATGCTTTACATTAAAATCACCATTGCCAGCTATTAAAATTGATTGACCACTAAATGCTGGTTTATCACAATTTATAGTTTCTTTTGAGCAAGTAAAGAATTTATACTTGCCATTTGAGTTTCCAAAGTTTGCATCTTCTTTCCCAGTTTTCACTTCTAATATGTCTTTACAAAGAAGTTTTGAACAGTTTGACACATTATTTTGCGCTTGCTTTATGAAATAATAATCATAAAAAGTATTCATAAGTTCTTGTAAATTATTATTTATCGCATTATTATTTTCAATTTTTTTATCAATACTTGAAAAAATATTTCCAATTCTTCTTTGTTCATCTAATTCTGGCATATAGACAATCAAATCCAAAATTGAGTCTATCGTTAGTGTGTATCTTTGACCACTTCCACTTGCATTTAATTCAAAATATCTTTTTGCTGTTTGCGAATGAAGATAAGCATTAAGATATTTACCATCTAACAATTTTTCATTAGGTATAATTAAAGCATTGTGATAACCCAATATCATGTTATTTATATCATCTGCTATATATGTTGATATTCCTATATCATCTCTTGTTTCACTATCTTTGGTTAAAGCAACATTCCCTTTTCTTAATGTAAACTTTTCTATTTCACTATCCGAAGCTGTTGAAACCATAAAATCTTTTGCAATTTTATTTGTTATAGCCCAATTTTTATAAACATCTACATAATTACATAAAACAACTTCTTTTTGGTTTTCTTTTGATTTTTTATCAACATTGCTTAAATATACAGTTGCGACATCTCCTAATCTACATTTTTTCATACTTCACCTTCTTTAATTGTGAAAGTATTTCTTCTTGCAATTTATTACCTTCCGCAAATAAATCATTCAACTCATTTTGATATGTTGTCATTTTTTCATTAAATTCTTCAGGTGTCAAATCAACATACTCAATTTTAACATCAAAGTATTGACCAGCAGCAAGTGAATAATTTTTTTCTTTTATTTGGTCGTATGTTACTGAGACTGTGAAATCATCTTCAACCTTATGCTCAATAAAAACATTAACGATTTTATCAAGTTCTTCTTGGCTCAATACTGTCTTTTGGTTTTTACCTACCTTTTCTTTTGTCCCAAGTTTAGAAGCGTCCATTAAAAGAACTTCACCATCAAAATTTGTTTTATCAATAAATAAAACAGATACATTTGTTCCAGTATTGGCAAAGATATTTGATGGCATTGAGATAACACCACGAAGCCATTTATTATCAATGATTTTTTCTCTAATTTTTCTTTCAATACCACTTTTAGCGGTTATAAAACCTGTTGGAACTACTATTGCGGCTTTGCCACCATCTTTTAATGAATACAAAATATGTTGGATAAAACAAAGATATATTGCCATTTTGTCTTTGTCTTTGTTTGGTATATTTGGAACTCCTGCGAAAAATCTTTGAGTATTTTTCCAATCATTTTCTATTTTATCTCTTGATGAAGAAAAGTCTGTTTTAAAAGGTGGATTTGATGTTATAAAATCAAATTGTTTTAAACCTGATGTTTCATCGTCCTTCACTTTATAATGAGCTGGACTTGTTAAAGTATCGCCTTCAATGATATTTTCAAGAGATTCCTTTAAACCGTTTAAAAGCATATTTATTCTTAGAAATCTTGATGATTTTTGTGAAATATCTTGTGTATAAACTCTTGCTTTGTTACCAAATTTTCCATTTCCTAATTCGTGTGCCAAATGCAAAACAAGCGAACCTGAACCAGCACTTGGGTCATATATTTCGTATATTTTATCTTCTACACCTGACATGTGGACAAGAATTTTGGCAATAGCACTTGATAGTGCTTGTGGTGTAAAGTATTCAGCATAGGTTCCGCTTGCAACGTTGTAATTTGAAATTAAATATTCAAAAATTGTGCTAAAAAAGTCGTAACTTCCTTTTATTGTTTCACCAAAATCAAATCTATCTCTTGTAATGTATGAGAAGATATTTCTAACAAAACCATTCCTTTTTGATGGCTCAACATATTCAGTAATTGATGTAAACAATGGTTTTTTGCTACCTTCTGCGGTTTCAACACTGAAAGATGTGTTTTGTGGATAATTTGAAATTTTTTTTAAAGTTTCATCAAATTGTTTATAAAAGTCATCATCATTTAAGTGGTTCACTAAATAATCAATGGTATCTTCGTAAGCAAAGGCAACATCTTGTGGATATGTATTATAAAATGCGTCCAAATAATCATTTTCATTCTTTATAATATCATTAAAGTCAACGCCTAATTATTGTGCTAAATGTTTTAAATTTGCAGTAAAATTGTCATTCAAGAATTTGTAAAGGAAAACAGAAGTAACAACTATTTCTTCCCCTGCTGTATTCGATAAACCATTTTGAGAACATAGTCCTTGTAAATCATCAATGATTTCTTTAATGTTATTCTCTAATTCTACATAATTTGTCATTTTCTCATCTCCTAATTATCATCTCTATATAACAATAAGTTGATATATAAATTTTCCAAAATATCATCATACGAAGATTTTATTGCTGTAAACAATTTAGCCTTTACAAGTTCTATTGTTACTTTTGCTTTTGTTGTATCAACAAATCCTTTCTTACCCTGAACAATCAAAGCATCATCGTAAATTATATCTTTTATATTATTGTATATAATTGCAAGCACTTTTTCTAATACCGAACGGTCAATATCAGTTTCTACTACGCAATCACTCAATGTTTTAACAAAACCATAACTTCCACCATAGGTTCTTGATAATCTTTCATTTTCCTCATTGATTTTTTTGCTTTCTTCAAGTGCTTTTTTAAGTTCATTTGTCAGTTCATCAACACTGTCATATTCAAACATTTGCAATCTTTCAAATATCTTCTTTAACAATGTCTCTAGTTTTTGAACCTTAATATCTTTTTTGTTCTTGTTTTTACGAATTTCATCTTGAACTTTTCCTACAACATCTTTAATCTTGTCGTAATCTTCTGGAGTTAATGTAAATTTACTTAAATCAAGTATTGAAATTTTTGTTTTTATAAATTCATATATAACATTTACAACTTCATCATTATTCATAATATCAAGAGTATTTAGAGTTTGTGTTGTTAAATTTATAAATGAAATTCTATCATTAACCGCTTTTAGATACTTATTTACTTTGTCATCATCAATTAGTTCAGAATATTCTGTTGCTCTTGACAACTTAAACTCTATTGAACATTCTTTAATAGATGTTAATAACTTTTTGATTTTTAACAAAGCATCTTTGTTAAAATACTGCATCATATTGACAAATTGCTCAATATTATCTGTTGTTATGAATGTTTTTAGGTCGTTGACTAGCTTATCAAATTTCTTTTTGATGTCTTCCTTGTCAACTACCAATCCAGACAAAGATACTTCTTCATCTCCATCTTCATTCATATCAGCTTCTAGTTCTTTGATATAAGCGTCCAAAGTGTTGTTATATTCTTTTTCAATATCAACAAAATCTACTATGTAACCATATTTATAAACTTTTCCAGTTGGGCTTTTATATGGTCTATTTACTCTTGAAATTGTTTGTAATAATGATTGAGCCTTTGGTCCTCTTAAAAGATACATTTTCTTTAATCTTTTAACATCATAACCTGTTGTAAGCATATAATGAACGACCAAAATGTCTGGGTAACCATTTTCCCTAAAATTGATTTGATTTTGTTTGTTTATATCGCTTTGAATAGCATTGTTTTCACTATCTGACAAAACCAAACCAGTTGTTATTTTGCTATTTTTTCTAAACCATTCATGGATTAGTTTTGCCTGTTGGTTTGAACGACAAACAATCATTCCACCAATACTGTCGTCGGTATTGATAAATCTAAATTGTCTGAAATCTTTTTCTATGTATTTACTAATGCTTTCTATGTAATCATCAGACTCGTAAACATCTTTACTGTTTAAATCTTGGTTTTCAATATCAAGGTTTTCTCTAATTTCCGCCTTTGCAGTAGTATCAATTTGTTCCTTTTTAATTCTTAATGTATAACCATCAGCAATGGATTTATCATAAAAATATTTATGAATATAATCTCCAAACTTCAAATTAGAACGTTCTTTTTTTGTTAATAATGGTGTTCCAGTCATTGCAATGTAAATACCATTACTATCACAAGTCATTAAATTCTTAAAAAATTCCCCATGAACATTATAAGAACGGTGTGCTTCATCAACAAAAAATATTCTTTGGACTTTAACATTGTAATCATTCTCAACTTTTGGCATTTTTGATTCTTCCATTAGTTTCTGAACATTAACAATGCAAATCGTTCCAATACCATCATTTTTACTATCCAAAGGTTTTTTCAATTCTTTTGCAAACTCTGTCTTATTGCTTACATTTATAACAGTAAAACCTCTATTTGAAAATTCAGTTGTTGCTTGTCGCATTAAATCAAGTCTATCAACAATAAAGAAGAAACGGGTATTTATGCCCTTTTTCGCAAAATAGTCTTTTATTATACGATTTGAATATGCACTTAATGCTGTTTTACCTGAACCCTGAGTATGCCAAATAATACCATTTTTGTCCTTTTCACCCATTCTTTTTATAATAGCCCTTGTGGCAAAAAATTGTGGGTATCTCATAATGTGTTTTTGTTTAATTGGCAATTCTTCGTATGTGTTAGTTGTTGCATTATATTTCTTTTTAATTTCAGTTAAGAACATAATGCCATATCTTAACATATACATAAATCTTTCTTTATCAAAGAATGATGTAATAAATCTATTGCAAGGTGTTAAATCTGAAAGGTTTGTCGTAAATTCTGGACTATCAACTTCATCTGGATTGTATCCACCATCTTTAACAACATATCTTATGGTTTCATCATCTATCGTTTTAAATTTATAATTCGCATGGTATCCTTGTATATCTTCTCTAAAAAATGAGAATGAAGTGTTTTGCCCATTAGGAGTTGTATAAAATGACCCTGCTTTTACATCTTCTGCAATATCATCATCAGCTTCTTCATATTCCATATTATTAGAAAATGCTGTAATTTGAATAAGATTAAACTATTTTTTATAGTCATCATTTTTTAATCTTTTGTTTATCATTCTCTCAAATTCAACTTGTATTCCACCAGAATTGTTTGGGTGTTTTACTTCCAAAAATGCGAGTGGAATTCCATTGATTAAAATGTTTATATCTGGTCTAAAAGAGCCTTCTTCGGTATTCTCTTTTATACTAAAAGGCAATTCACCTACGACTGCAAAGTCGTTATTAGTAATATCTTCAAAATCAATAAGTTTAATTGCATATTCAGTAGATGTTAATCTTTTATATAGTTCTTTTCCTAAATCATTAAATTTCATAAGACTATGAATTTCATCAATCAAAGAAAAAACATCTTCATTTGTTAATTCAATATCGTTTATTTTTTCTATTGCTGTTTTAAACCTATTTACAAAAATTTTTGTATTAAAATCAATCTGTGCATCTTTTAACGACTGATAGTTATAATCCAATCTTAAAAAATGAATTATTGCCGGGAATTTAACTCTAGTATTTTCATCAAATCTTTTTAAATTACTATTCATCTTTGGATACTCCTTCATATTTACACATAATCTTTTTCAACATTTCTATATATTTTTTCTTTGTTGCGACTGGCTTTATGATTTTTACATTCATTCCATATTGTAGCGCCCAATATAAAAATGCTTGTTCATTAACTTTTAGCGATACATAAAGCCCATCATCTTTTTCTTTAACTGTTATATCATTACCATACCAATCAATTACATCATTTATAGCCTTTTGATTAGCAAACTTAATTGTGGCTTCAACGGTGTCTCCTGAAAACATATAAATCTGTTCATTAACATACTTTCCAATATCAAAGTCTTTCGTATCTTGCAAGTCATTTAATGGCCTTATTGGAGTATCCAGTATCTTAATATTTGAGATACATTCAATTTTATAGTTAGCCAAAGTATCATACTTATAATAATTGCAAACAAGATAGTATTTTCCCCTATTATTTATCATAAAGTAAGGGTTGATTATGAATTCTTTACCATCAAAGCGTGTTTTTGTCTTTTTGTTTGTCATAAACTCGTTGTAAGTAAAAGAGACTTGCTTGTTTTCCTCAATAGCTCGTGTAATGGTATCTATTGTGTAAAAGAAAGCTTTGTTATCATTTCTTGAAATATCGTCAGCCTTAAAGACATAATCATATCTTTTTTGTTCATAAATACTACTTTCACTCATCAAAGACTTAATAAGGTCTTGTGCATGACCTAACGAAATAGATTTTGAAGAAAAAACTGCGTCAATAAGAAAAGATAATTCGCTACTATCAAATGTTCTATTTACCAACGCACACCCCACATTTCTTTTCTTTTCAATATCAAGTCCATACTCTTGCATAAAACCTATATATTTACCAATGGTTTTGGGGTCAACATCTGTATTGAATTTTTCTTTTATTTTGTCGGAAATTTCCGAATAATTAAGATAGTGCTTTTCATCTGAATACATTTTTAATATATCCATAATGTAAAAAGACGCCAATATTCTGTCCTTAGATTCCATTGCACACCTCTACAATTTAAAGTATAACATACTTTAATTAAATTTGTATTTAAATTTTACATTTTTTTAGTATTTTTAATTTTGAAAGGAATTGTTGGGGATTTCAACACTACAATAGCAAAAAAAACTATGGTTCCAAAACCACAGTTTTTACCCTACACTCTTTTGCATAATCCAAAGTTTTCTTGGTTCCCACCATTTGTTCCATTAAATAAAGCTATTACAAGTGAAGAATTATTTATCATAAACCGATTGCGTTCCAACATACATTTTGGTCCAATATAATCATCATAAATACAACGAATACTATCCAATTGTGTAAGCAAAGACCTATACCTTTGTTTATCTTTTTCATTCCATAATTTATCCTGAGTTTTGCATGGAATTGCTCCAATAAGTTTAATAAATGGATATGTTTTTTCAGTTCTAAAACAATTTCTGCACAAATCATATCAAACCCCAGTGCCATACCTGAAATAAACGTCTTATATCCATTTTTTATTGCTTTGATTATTTCATTCCAAAGCTGCTCTTTCATTTTTAGACATCTTTCATCTTTTTCGTTGAATTTCCAAGGCAAACTTTGTGGACGATGTCCCGTAAAACAACAAGTGATTCTTGACAATTTAATATTCTTTTCTTTTAATATAGTTCTCATATTTTCTAAATTGTCATTCATGCCACATTTCCTCCATAATTATGTTTTTACATAATTATAATATCACACATTTATAAAAAATGTTATGTTTTTACATAATTAGTTAAAAAAATAGTTATGTTAAAATGTATTTAGTTAAAAACATAGGGAATAATTTAAATATGAAAATGAAAGTATCACAAGCAGTTGCTACTAGAATCAGAGAAATATTAACTGAAAAAAATATGACACAATATAGATTAGAGATGAATTCAGGATTATCTAAAGGGACCTTAACTTCATTGATGTATGCAAGGTATAATGGGGTAAATCTAACAACTTTGATTACTATTATTAGGACTCTTGGCATCTCAGTTGATGAGTTTTTCAAAAGTCCACTTTTTAATGAAGAAAATTTAGATTGTGATTAAACCCAAAACTTGATTATTTATTAAAAAAATGAACTTACTTTGTTGTAAGTTCATTTTTTACTTATGTATTTTAAAAAGTAATTGAATTACTAATCATCATATTCTTCAGTATATTCCTCTTCACCAATAGGACCGCTAAGTGATTTAGTTCTATGAATATCATCATGACAATTTTTGCATAAAACCATTATATTCTCAATAGTTGATTCTCCTCCAACGCTATACAATTCAATATGGTGGTATTCTGCTTCTTTATAGTCTTTAAACTTTTTACCACATTTTTCGCAACACCCACTAACTTTTTGATAAGCACTTATTTTATCTTCTTCAGATATTTGTCTATTATAATCCAACTCCTTTAAATCTATTTCACTCAACAAATATTCTTTCATTGTGTTTTTACGATTTTCATTTAATCTCTCTGCCCAACCACCACGAGCATTGTCATAGAATCTTTGTATTTTTATATCAGATGTCCTCCAGTCTTCGGAATAAACCCGAGAATGAAAACTTTCTATGAATTTTCTTATATCATTTTCCCTACCATTCAACGCATAAGTATCTCTTAAATCACTTATAACTGAATATACAGTAAGAACCCAAGCGTGTTTCGATAAAAATTGATAATTACCAGGGGTACTCGGAAAACATTTTAATAAATAATTCAAAACATTTTGTATCTTTTTATAAATTTTACTATTCAAATCAATATCATCTTTATATTTATCAAACATTTCGTTTAAAGGCCCAGTACTACAGTCCTTTGTTCCATATTTTTCATAAAAAATTATCCTTGCCACATCTTCATACACATGATATCTTTGTTTGTTAACTCCAATTGATTTTGCAATAAATTCATGCTTAGCCAACTCTCTCATGGTATTAACTATTTTTCCCGGCTTTGCATTAAGTTTTTCTCCCATTCCTAACGGTTTTCCCCTTTGTAACCTTGAGAAAATTAACCTTACCCTCTCATCATCATAGTCTTTCATTATTTTAAGTTTTAAATCATAATTCTGAAATATGGTTCTTTCTTTTGTTGACAAATCTCCAAATTTTTTCCCATCCAACGATGCTATTGAAAATTCCTTGTTTAAAGAAAATTTGTTATTATAAAAATCTTCTATGCATTGCAAACGTTGTTGTCCATCTACAATATAATAAACATCTTCAGCCGAAATATAATTTAAAAAGAAAATTGGTATAGGTTCTTCTCTCATTATTGTATCTATAAAACATTGCTTGTCTTTATGAGACCACACATTTGCTGGCCTTTGATATGTATCATCAATTTTGTATTTGTCTCGATTTAAAATATATTCGCTAACTTTCATATTTAGTTTCTCCTTTGCAAAAAATATTATAGCATAAAAATATTAAAAATTTGTATTTTATCTGTAATTTTTATAAAAATCATGATATAATGCCCATAATGGAGAAATAATATGAAAATAAAAAAAATGATGTTTGATAATTATAAAAATTTAACTGGCCTTACAATTTCATTCAATGATGATGTTAATTACATCGTTGGTGAAAATAATATTGGGAAATCCAATATACTTAATGCAATTAATGAAATTTTAAATAATTATAAATTTTCAGACAAAGATTTTTGCGACTGCGAAAAGCCAATTAGTATTGAGTTAACCCTTTTATTAACAGAAGATGATATTGGTGCTTTTGGTGAATTAATAGACCCACAAACTGGTAATACAATTAATATAACAATCACTCAGTACATTGATGATACCTTTTTTAGTGTAAAGCACAAAGAATCTCAAACAGATATTAACCCTAAAATATTAAAACAAGCAAATGTAATTTATTATGATTCTATTAGAAATCCGAAAAATGAATTAAATTTTGACAAAACAAAAGGAGCTGGATTGTTTTTAAATTTTCTTATTAAAGATTACATACTTAAAAACAACTCAGCAGAATGTGATTTTGTACAAAAAGATAACCTAGACGATATTCTATCTTATATTAAGGATAAACTTAATAAAATAGCAATTGTTAAAGACAATAATATAATTCCTAATTTTAATTTAGAAAATGTTGATTTTTTATCTAAGGTTTTCTCTTTGCAAGACTCTAGGAATATAGATATAAAAAACAGTGGTTATGGAATTCAGTATAGTTTATTAATCATATTTGCACTATTAGAAAAAATAATAAACATAAGAAAAACAAACACCAATGATACTTTAAATGCAATATTGATGTTTGACGAACCTGAAATACACTTGCATCCTTACGCTCAAAGAACACTAATTAATAAAATTAAAAATATCGCAGCAGGAAAAGATATTAACTTCAACTCTTTGCTCAAAGATATGTTTAATATAGATAGTTTTTCTGCTCAAATTATTATAGTCTCACATTCTGATAGAATCATTGGTTCAAATTTTAAGAAAATAATTAGATTATATAAAGAAGACTCTAAAATTAATGCCGTTTCTGGAAAAGATATTCATCTTCATGATGACAATGGTGATTTAGAAAAACATTTAATTTTACAAACACCATATTTTGCAGAAGCTTTATTTTCAAGATTTGTTATTATTGTTGAAGGAGCAAGTGAATTTGGAGCACTCAAAAAAATGTCTGAAAAATTAGATATTGATTTAGATGAAAATAGTATATCTATAGTAAAATCAGATGGAAAAGAAAATATTATTCCATTGCTAAAATTATTTCAATCCTTTAAAATACCTACATTAGCAATTAAAGACAAAGACTTCGGCGTTGAAGATTCAGACACTGCCTACATAGAAAACGGACTATTAAAAATTACCAATGAAAAAGATTTTGAGACTGAACTATTGGTTGAACGAAAGAATTTTGATAATATAGTATCAGCTTTAAACCTTTATGGTAATGGCATAAATAAGTCCGTGCAAGCTTCAATGGCTGAAAAATATAGAAAAAAATATAACCTTGATGCTATTCCACATATAACATCAGATTTAGTTTGGGGCGACATCTCACATAATCAAGATTTAAAATATTTATTTTTACTAAGTAAATTAGCTAAAGAAAAAAGCGTTACTTTAGGTTTACTCATTGGTGAATGCTTAGATAAAGATAATATACCTACATTATACAAAGATGTTTTAAATCAAGCTAAGGAAATGTCAATAAATGAATAACCTGTCAAAATTAAAAAAGAATATCGTAGAAAAACACAATAAAGACCAATCTCAACTGCAATTCATTTTTTCTAAGTACAAAAAAATAATTATAGAAGCACCGGCTGGTAGTGGAAAAACAAAGACATTAATAAGTAAAATATTTTATTTGTTGGCCAGTAATCAACTTCCTTTAAATAAAAAAATATTAACTTTAACTTTTGGACTAAATGCCGCATATAAGATAAAATCCGATTTAAATGATGTATTAATCCAGAATGATATACCTTCAGAATTAAATAAAGTAGTAGTTACAAATTTTCATGGACTATCTAGAAAAATACTTTATTTATATGGATACTTAATTAATCCATTATTATCAGATATATTTTCTTTTGACTTTGAAGATGATTCCAATGTTGAAAAAATTATGAATAATAACCTCGAAATATCTGAAGATGTAGCGCAATGGATATCTGACTTTAGTAAAAAAATCAAAAATAATTTAATAAATCATGACACACATCCATCTGAATTTAAAAAATACTTAGAATACCAGCTAAAATACTATATTCCAAAAAATAAACTAACCTACAACGGCTTATTAGTGACAACATACGAATTACTTAAAAACAATGAACGGCTGCTTGGATTTTACCAAAAATTATTTTCAATTATTATCGTTGATGAATTCCAAGACACAAATATATTATCATGGGATTTGTTAAATTTGCTTATTACTAAAAATAGCAAATTATTTTTGCTGGGAGATCCATTGCAAAGAATATATGGCTTTATAGGTGCCATTGAGAATTTAATGAATATTGCAAAAAACAAATATTCAATGAAGAAAATAACTCTAAATAAAAATTATAGATATCAAAACAATAATAATTTATTATTACTAGATCGCAATATTCGTTTATGTGCAGCATCCAATGGAATAGCAACTCCTGAACATAACGCAAATGTTGATTTGATAGAATTTGAAAATCCTGATGATGAAGTTGTAAAACTCAGTAATTACATACATAGAATTAATAATACAGATTCTAAGGATAAAACTGCGATTCTTACAAGAAATAGTTACTCGGTCAGTTCTTTGGTTAATCATCTTAAAACTGCTGATGAAAATGTATTTTATGCATTGTTTAGTGAAGATGATTCAAGCTATATAGACTTTCATTATAAAGCATATAATTCATTGATAGATTATAAAAAAGAAAATAATAAAGATTACTTAACTATATCTCAAATTAAGAAATGGTTCAATGAGTTTAAACAAAATTTTAACACAACAAGTCAACTTGAAATATCATTATTTAAATTATTGGAGGTTCTGATTTGTAAAGTTTTAATAAATAAAAATATTTCAATTACCGAAAAAGATAAATATTTAGAAGATTCTTTGTTAATGAGAAGTTTAAAAAATAATATGCAATACTTAGATGAAAAAGTCATTATAAGTACAATCCATGGAGCCAAGGGATTAGAATGGGAAAACATTATTATTGTAGGAATGAATGGTTATTCTTTTCCTAGTTACCATGGACTATGTAATAATTGTTATAATTATAGAAAAAACAACAACAATTTATGTTCTATCAATTTTGAAAAAAGCAAAACTGATAAAGAATTTATTAATAAATTTTTAGAAGAATTAAGCGTATTTTATGTTGGAGCAACAAGATGTAGGAAAAATGTAATTTTTACTACAAATAAATTAAGAAAAAATTATCAAGGCGAAATATTGCCTGCAAAAATTTCCTGCTTGTTAGCGATTAATGGAATAAATTTTAATATTAAATCCGACTTCGATAATTTAGGTATCGCCGACTAAAAAAGCACTAGGAAACTCATTCCTAATGCTTTTTATTATTATTCAATAATTAAAACATTAATCTTCTTCGAATAAGTGGTGCAAGCGTCTAGGGCTATCATTTTGTCGGTTATGAATGGCTCAAAGTTGGATTTATCTCCAAATTCTTCGTATTCGTCTGGATTTTGTTCGTGCCACAGTGCAGAACAATGCCAATGTCCACAAACTATTGTTTTGTTTGGTTCATAGATTTCAAATCTATACATTTCTACTGGGTTTGCCCAGCGAGCCTTTCCCCAATGTTCTTTTCTTGCTGTTCGCCAATTGCTATCATGCAAATAGCAATTTTCAATGATTGGTATCCAGCCGTGAACGAATATGTAATGCTTTGTTTCATAGTAATCAACACACATATCTAGGACTTCTTGAAGTCTGGTAACTTTCGCAATCTTCTTTAAGTCAAATTCACTTACTTGCCACTCGGGGTATAAATCAATTATCGTTCCAGTTGTTCCGTTTTGAATATCTCCATAATCGTTATAATTTCTTTCAATCATTTGTTCCATCAAGTCTTCGTGATTGCCACGAATAAGAATTACTTTGTCTTTGTGTTTTAAAACAAAATCTATAATTTCTTTTGGCTGACTTCCTCTATCAAACAAATCTCCACAAAGAATTATTTTATGTTCAGGGTTATCTAAGTTAAAGCCTTTATCTTTTAAAGCATTTTGCCATTCATCATAAAATCCATGAATGTCGCCAGATACAAAATATTTCATAAAAACCTCTAATTTTAAACTGACTGTAATTTTTTTGTTATCTCAATAAAAAATTCTTTACTCCACAAATCAAGTTTTGTTTTGTCTTTTATGAAAGGCAAGACATCTTGTTTTGCTTGTTCTATATCTAGATTTTCAAATCTTTCGTTTAGTAATGCTTTTAAATTATCAATAGTTAAATCATAATTTTCATTAAT
>CAKVLS010000006.1 GCA_934757865.1 uncultured Clostridia bacterium
ACATAAGAGTAACTAGCGACCTTGCAGCAGAAGGATTTACTCATGGCGAGCAAATTTTGACAGCAAAAGCTTTTTATAGAAGCGATAGTAGTTTCTATGATGCAGAAAATGCAGATAACAATTTAATTAGTGAGACAGACGATGAGGGCAAACTAGTACTAAGTGCTGGCAAGCTTGTAATCAAATTTTATAATAATGGCGTAGAATATGACAGCGGCAACTTCGTTGCTAAAAATATAGACATTTATCCTAATGCTCCTACTATTAAAGTTGAGAGAAATGGCGAGTTCTTGGACCCAATCCCAAGCTCAATCAAAGGCGACTTCAAGGTAGTATCTTTGGTAGAAGATGAGACTGGTATTATAGAGATGAGATTTTCTAACGGCAGTTGGACACAAGGCAATGTAATCACTGTTAAAGAAAATGGTTCTTATGTAATCTATTCTAGAGTAACAGTAGATGATTTAACATCAGAAGCCTCATTCCTTATTATCAAAAACACCAACTCAACAAAAACAGTTTGGGTACTAATCATAGTAATAGGTGCTGTTATCTTAATCGTTGGCGGACTATACCTATATAGATGGTTTAGAGCTGGCGCAATCGTTGCTCCACTAACTGATAAAGAAATCGCAAGAGAGCAATATAGAAGAGACAAAAAGAATAAAGAAAAATAAACTTAAATAAAAAACTAAAAGCGACTTTAGTATTAAGGTCGCTTTTATAAAAAAAAGGAAAGTTATATGGACAAGAAACAAAAACAAGTAGTTTTGATTACTGGCGCATCTAGCGGAATAGGCAGGGCTACTGCATGCTATTTTGCCGAGAGAGGGTACAAAGTCTATGGCGTTGCTCGTAATGACTTCAAAGTAGATGGTGTTGTCCCAATCTTAGCGGACATAACAGATAGAGCAGCGGTAAAAGATACAGTTGATTTTGTTATCAAGCTTGAGGGAAAGATAGATATTTTGATTAACAACGCAGGCATGGGCGTTGCGGGTGCTGTCGAGACTACAAGTTTAGAAGATGCTAAGAAGCAATTTGAAGTAAATTACTTTGGCACAGTTAATATGACCACTGCAGTTTTGCCTTATATGCGCAAAAAACTTAGCGGCAAAATAATCAATACAAGTTCTGTCGCTAGCATTATACCTATACCTTTCCAAGCATATTATAGCTCATGTAAAGCTGCCCTTGACAACTGGGCTAAGGCACTTAGACTAGAACTAAAACCTTATAATATCACAGTAACTAATATCTTACCGGGAGATATTAAGACAGGCTTTACTGGTAGCCGTACTAAGCACCTTGACAAAAAGTCTCCATACTATGCCGTAGAGTCAAAGTCTATTGAGAAGATGGAAAAAGACGAAGAGTCGGGTATGGACCCTATTGTTGTGGCTAAAAAAATGTACAAAGTCGCTACTAAGAAAAATCCACCATACACCGTTACTTGCGGAGCTGCATACAAGATGGTAGCCTTTCTTCAAAAGATTCTTCCAACAAGATTTGTTATGTGGATAGTTTCTAAACTATATTTATAAGATTATATTTGTAGAAATATATAATAAAAAATACAATAAAAAAAAGACATCTAATCATTAGATGCCTTTTTTGTTTTCATGTTATTCTACAACATGAACTTTGATAAGGTTAGTTTTGCCCATATTGTTAACAGGTACGCCAGATGTGATGATGATTGTGTCGCCAGGTTTAGCAACTTTTAGGTCTTTTGCTATTTGATTAGCTTTTGCGAACATTGCATCAGTATTGTCTATTGTCTCGCAAAGAACTGGTGTAATACCCCAGCAAATTGACAACTTGTTAACAACCATTGGAGTGTTAGTGATGGCAATAATTCTTGCAGCTGGTCTAAAACTTGATATAGCCTTAGCGCTGTTGCCCTCGTGAGAGAAGCATAGTATTGCTTTTGCATTAAGAGCCTTAGCAGTTGCCACCGCAGAAAAAGCTATTGCATTACGGATATTATCTTTTGGCAATTCTTTTTGAGCAAAGTTTTTGTTATAGTCGATGACAGCCTCAGTTGCTTTTGCAATGTTTGCCATAGCTGTTACTGCTTCTACTGGATATAGACCACTAGCAGATTCTCCAGATAACATTGTTGCAGAGGTGTTGTCGTATATAGCGTTAGCTACGTCTGTAGTTTCAGCTCTTGTTGGACGGCGTTTTTCTATCATTGACTCTAGCATCTCAGTTGCTACGATTACATACTTAGATTTTGCTACAGTTTTTGCTATCATCATTTTTTGAATAGCTGGGATTTGCTCCATAGGAACTTCTGAGCCCATATCTCCACGAGCTACCATTATACCATCTGATACATCAATGATTTTGTCTAGCTCATTGATACCTTCTAGGCTCTCAATCTTAGCGATAAGATCCATATTGGTACAACCTAATTTTGCAAGATATTTTCTTACAGCTAGTATATCCTCTGGGCAGTTAACAAAAGAGCAAGCTACAAGCTCTAACTCGTTTTTAACCGCAAAAGCAAGATGCTCTCTATCAATATCGCTAAGGTATGGAACATTAAGAGATACATGAGGTAGAGCAATGCTCTTGTTGTTAGAAAGAGTGCCACCTGTGATAACTTTGCAGTTGATATCTGTCTTAGTTACTTCAACAACTTTTAGATCAAGAAGACCATTGTTAGCAAAAATATGCATACCAGGTTTTGCAAGTTTAACAAGGCTTGGGAATCTCAAAGATACTACACTTTCGTTACCTACAACTTTACGATTAGTGAAGGTAAATGGCTTACCTTTTTTTAGAATTACTTTGCCGTTTTCAAACTCACCAATTCTTATCTCTGGGCCTCTTGTGTCTAGCATGATAGCACAAGGAGTGTTTAGGTCGCTTCTAACTTTTTTTACAAGGTCAACGATAGCTTGATGACTTTCAAGGTTGCCGTGGCTCATGTTTAGTCTAGCCACATTCATACCAGCTTTCATCATGCTAACTAATGTCTTATAATCTGAGCATGATGGGCCTATTGTACATACAATTTTTGTTTTTTGCATAAATTTTCCTTTTAACTGACCAATCAGTCGTGTTTTTTATATTTAACATAGGTATTATAGCTGTTTTTATACATTTTATCTACTATTTGAGGGCATTTTTGGATAAATATTGTCAAATTGTTTTACAAAAAATTAAAACATATATATAATGAAAGTGTAAAAATTAAGGCTAGAGCCATTTTTTTATAATATTTACCGACCGATTGGGCGATAATTTTATTAGGAGTACAAACTATGAAAAAACAACTTATTTTCAAAGAAGTTTTGGCTATGCTAAACTCAGGAACTGAGTACAAAGCTATCACTCTTGCAGAAGTTGCAAAAAGATGCAAGATGGGCAAAAGTACAATCTATGAGTATTTCACAAGTAAAGACGAGATGATTTATAGCGCAATTATTTTCTATATCAATAAGATGCTAAAATTCTTCTCATCAAGCTTTAAGATTTCTACATTTGAGCCATCTCTAAAAATTTGGATCAAAGCAATGATGGTATGTATGAAGTCTAACAAATGGATGCTTCTACCTTGGACTTTCAAAACTTATGCTTCATACCTAAGAGAAGAAGACGCAGCAAGAGCTGAGGACTTACTAGGCAAGAGCCAAACAATCATTATTAAACTTTTGACCGCTATCTGCAAAAAAGGTGTTGCTGAGGGTTACCTTGTAGAAGCTAGCGAAGAGTCTGTAGAGTACGCTTACTATGGTGCTATTGGCACTCTAGCAAAATATGTTGGTGAGGACTTTGATTATACTAGCGAAGAGGGAACATGGCTTGCAGAAACAATCACTGCCCAAATCATCAAACATATGTCAACAGACGAAGCTTATGTAGAAAGACCAGATGACGACACTGATGCCGAGGAAGATGTAGAAGCTGACGAAACTGACGATGCTGATGAGCAAGAAGCTGACGAGACAGAAGAGTCAGACGAAGAAGCAGGAGAGGCAGCTGAAGAAGATAGCGAAGAAGAGCCAGAAGAAGATACTGAGTATGAAGACGGTGACGGCGAAGAATACGAAGATACTGACGGCGAGCCACAAGAAGAATACGAAGACGGAGATGCTGAGTATGATGAGAGTGGAGACGAGGGAGAGCATGAAGAGGCAGATGACGCCGATGCTCAACCAGAATACGAAGAAGGACCTGAAGATATAGATTACTAAGATTAAAAGGTAAAAGATTGGAGGGTAAAATATGTTAGTTTATTTTGCATTAAGTTTAGCCATTATTATGGCAGTATGTTTTATAGTATTCCAAACTCTTGGTGACGGAATATTATCTTGTATTTTGAAATTATTTGCTAGTGTAACTTTTGTAGTTCTTGGCATTTCGGGATTTGCCACTTCATCAAGTATGACTTATGGTGTTTCGATAGTAGGTCTTTTGATGTTAGGCGGTGCAACTTTTGGTCTTGTCGGCGATGGCATTTTGGCACTAAAAGATATTGACGAGTCAAGAGATTTTATCAATATCCTTTGCGGAACAATTTCTTTTGCTATTGGTCACATTTTCTACTATATCGCACTTATTGATTATGCAGGTTTTTCATTTATTCCGCTAGCAGTAGGCGCAGCACTAGATTGCATCATAATTATAGTTAGTATGCTTGGTATGAAATTAAACTTCGGCAAGCTACTTATCCCAACTATTATTTACGCATTTATACTGTCAACCACTATGGTACAAGCAATATACGGAGCTATCGTTCTACATGGTAGCGTTGCAAGTATATTACTTGCTATCGGTTTTGTACTTTTCTTGCTTTCGGACTTAGTTCTTTCACTTATTTACTTTGTCCCAAAGAAAGACAAAAAACTTGTTATAACCAATTTGACTTTGTACTACCTAGCTCAAATACTAATTATGTTTGCAATTTTCTTCTTGTAGAAGATTGCTTATAATACTAATAAAAAAGGCCGCTTATTATAGCGGTCTTTTTTTGTATGTTTTTTATTTTTGAATGCCTTATGCCTTTTATTTTTTAAGTTTTAGAAAACTATACTTTTATATTAGTATTGCTTTTTTTATTTAGTTTTTTTTGCTGTCTTTTTTACTTTCTCTTTTGGAGCTTTTGGGGCTTTAGCCTCTTTTTTCTTTTTAGTCTCAGCCTTTTTGTCATCATTATCTTCTAGCACTATGTCTTGTTTGTTCATTGGAGCTTGAAGGAACTCTAGTACATCGTTGTATACAGTTTCTTTTACGCTAGGCTCATTAAGTATCTCGTGACGAACATTATCATATAACTTCATAGATACATTTAGGTCGTCCTCGTGATATAGCTTAAATAGTTTTACAACAGATTTGCCCATGTTACCTACTGGGTCGCATTTACCAGCGATAAGAAGTATAGGCTTGTTGTGGTTAATCTCTTGCAATTTGTGTTTGTCATAAGAATATTTTAGACCAGTGAAAAAGTCATAGTAGAATTTAGCCGAAGAAGGAACGCCGCAGTATGGGTCAGCTTCGTATTTTGCTACTTCTGCTGGGTCGCTGTTTACCCATGAGCCGCTACCTACCATTTTGTTGTATTTGCCAATCATCATCTTTTCGATGAAGCGAGCTATTTTGTCTTGACCTTTGTGACGCATAGTCATTTTTGCTACAAGTCTACCAAATTTTACATCAGGGCTATTTTTCATACATGCAGAGCCGCAAAGTATGGCTTTTTGGTAGCTGCTGCAATTTTGGATATAGTTTTGAGTCAAAAACGAACCATAGCTGTGGCCAAATACATATAGTGGCAAATTGTATTTTTTTATTAGCATGTTAGAGAAGAACATCTCATCTCTTAGGGTGTCATAGAATAGGTTGCCGCCGTCATATTTTCCAAGTCTTTCGATGCTTTCAGCAGTTCTGCCATGAGCTCTGTGGTCATCTGCAAAAACTATATATCCGTGCTTGTTTAGGAATTTTGCAAAGTCCTCATATCTTCCAGCGTGCTCTTGCATGCCGTGGATTATTTGGACAATGCCGATAGGATTTTCTACCTTGTCCCAAGTGTAACAATAGATGTCTTTTTTATCAAAAGATTTTATATATTTGCCTTTCATAAAAATTTCCTCCTATTTTTTTAGACATTGTCTAACGGCTTTTTTCCAGCCCTTTAGATTTTTCTTAACTTCTTTTCTATTTTTTGTTGGACGGAATTCACCGTTTGATTTGATTACTTTTTTGATATCGTCTAGGTTTTTATATACGCCAGTCGCTAGTCCGCATAGGTATATAACGCCAAGGCAAGTACTTTCTTTGTTGCTTCTAGTTACAGGCTTGTTAAGTATGTCAGCTTGGAACTGCATCATAAAGTCGTTAGCAGATACTCCGCCGTCCGCTTTTAGTTCGTTAGTAGGGATAGAACTTTCTTTTGCAAGTAGTTCCATAACATCATAAGTTGAATATGCCATACTTTCGTATACGGCTCTACATATATGAGATAGGTTAGAGCCACGAGAAAGCCCCGTGATTATCGCCCTTGCGTCCATGTCCCAGTAAGGAGCGCCTATGCCAGTAAAGGCTGGCACTAAGTAAACTCCGCCGTTATCGCCAACTTTGGCAATTTGTGCGTTGATTCTCTCGTGATTTCTCACAACTCTAAACTCTTTTAAGAACCAGTCAAGTGTACTACCTGCGTTAAATACGCTACCTTCTATTGCATAAGCTCTTTGACCTTTTGGCGAGCAAGCTATTGTTGTAAGAAGTCCCTTGTTGCTGATGATAGGTTCGTCACCAATGTTAAGTAGAATAAAACAGCCTGTGCCGTAAGTATTTTTGATATCGCCTTTCTCAAAACAACCTTGACCAAATAACGATGCTTGTTGGTCGCCGGCTACACCAGTTATCTTGATAGGGTAGC
The DNA here is from genome assembly GCA_934757865.1 of uncultured Clostridia bacterium. GTDB lineage: Bacteria > Bacillota > Clostridia > Christensenellales > UBA1242 > CAKVLS01. Next base: position 6,896 of record CAKVLS010000006.1, read on the forward strand.
CAAGTATGTCTGTCGTCCCAAAGTCATCACTACTGTTAAGAACTTTTGGAAGAATTGACTTAGGTATGCCAAATAGTTCTAGTAGCTCATCGTCCCACTCAAAGGTGTTGATATTAAATAGCATTGTACGAGATGCGTTGGTTGCGTCTGTTGCATGTACTTTGCCGTTGGTTAGTCTGTATATTAGATAGCTATCAATAGTGCCAACCAAAAGATTGTCCTCAGCAAGAAGTTTCTTTGCCATAGGTACATTGTCTAGTATCCATTTGATTTTTGTTCCGCTAAAATATGCGTCTGGCAAAAGACCAGTTTTTTGTTTGATTTTTTTGCATAAAGCCTTGTCTTTGGCTAGTTTTTTACATAGTTTTGCAGTTCTTCTACATTGCCAAACTATTGCATTGCAGATAGGTTTGCCTGTCTTTTTGTTCCAAGCAACGACTGTTTCTCTTTGGTTAGTTATGCATAGACCATATATCTCTTTTGGGTCAATGTCATGAGTTAGAGTAAGCAGTGCGTCTTTTTGTTTTTTCCATATAACATTGGCGTCATGCTCTACCCAGCCAGATTTAGGAAAGATTTGCGCAAACTTTTTCTTCTCAATTTTTGCGATGCTGTTAGTCTTTGTGTCGAACAAAACAGCTCTAACAGAAGTTGTTCCTTCGTCTAGTGCTACAATGTATCTCATATTTTCTCTCCATTTTTTGATATTTTAGAGGGCAAACGGGGCAAAATAACAATGCAAGTAGGCTTTTTGTCGCTCTTGTTTAATTGACTTATTTATATTTTAAGTATATTATTAAATTGAAAATAAATAAAGCAAAATAAGCCAAAATTTTTTATAAAGGGGTAATTATGAAGTATTCTTGTGTAATAGTTGGTGGAGGCATAGTAGGTACTAGTCTATTTTCATATCTTGCGAGAAAGGGCATAAGTACTTTACTTGTCGAAAAGGGCGAAGATGTAGCACTAGGAGCTACAAAAGCAAATAGCGGAATTGTGCACGCAGGTTATGATTGCGGCGTCAATACTCTTAAAGCAAAGTTGAATGTTGAGGGCAACCTTATGTACCCAAAGGAAGCAAAAAGACTAGGCGAAAAGTTAGTTAAATGCGGTTCTTTGGTAGTCGCTGGGAGTGATGGTTATGACGGCATAAATGATCTATACAATAGAGGTATAACTAATGGCGTCAAAGGTATGAAAATACTAAAAAGACCTGCAATTAAAAAGTTAGTACCAAATATTGCTGATGATATTGAGTATGCTCTATACGCTAAGACCGCAGCTATCATCTCTCCATATAGCTTTTGTATAGCATACGCAGAAGAAGGTGTAGTTAACGGCGGCAAACTAATGCTTAATACCGAGATTAAAAAAGCAACTTTTGACGGTAAAGAATATACACTTACTTTGAGCGGTGGAGAAGAGGTAAAATGCGAATTCGTTATTAACTGTGCAGGTGCAGGCGTTAACGAAGTAAGCAAGGTGTTTAAGGCAGAGATGTTACCAGTTAAACTCGTAAAAGGCGAGTATTTATTACTAGACAAAGGCGAGAACTTAACTCCGCTTCCTATATTCCCACTACCAACTAAAAAAGGTAAAGGCATACTAGTTATGCCAACTGTTGCCGGCAATACAGCACTAGGTCCTACAGCTGTTGATATAGAAAATTTTGAAACTTCTGTAAGTCCTGAGGGCGTCAAAGAGATTAAGAGCAAAGTTGCAGGTTCAGTCCAAGGTATCAATTATCGTAAAGTTATCAAACTATACGCTGGTGTGAGAGTAAAGGTTGGAGACGACTTCTATATTAGATTTAGCGAAAAGGCAGATAATTATCTATTTGTAGCGGGCATTTGCTCACCGGGATTAACTTCTGCTCCGGCTATAGCGGAGTATGTGGCTAACCTCCTTAAACAAAAAGGTGTAGCTTTTGACGAGAACAAAAAAGCAGTTAGAAGAAAGCCATACACTAAGATAAACAATATGTGCAACTTTAGACTTAATAGACTTGTCAAAAAAGACAGTGACTATGGTAGAGTAGTTTGCAGATGCGAAAACATAACAGCAGGTGAGATAAAAGAAGTTCTTAATGGACCTATCAAACCTCTTACAACAGATGGCGTTAAGAGAAGACTAAGAACAACTATGGGCAGATGTCAAGGTTCGTTCTGTTATCCTACTATTCTTGACATAATGAGCAAACATTATAATGTGGACAAAAAACAAATTAAATTCAAATCAAAATCTTCTGTAGTTACAGGAGATATCAAGGAGGGCGGAATATATGACCTATAATTATGATGTTATAGTAATAGGCGGCGGTTCAGCCGGTATGGCAGCCGCTCTCAAAGCTCGTGAGCAAGTAACCAATGTACTACTTATTGAGCGTAATAACTGCTTGGGCGGAATACTTAACCAGTGCGTACACAATGGTTTTGGACTTAACTATTTTAAGACCGAAATGACTGGACCTGAGTATGCGAATGCATTTATCGAAAAAGTAAAACAAACAGATATCCAAATAATGCTAGAAACAACCGTGCTAAAAATCAAAAATGCTGGCAATATCTTTGGCAAAAAAGAAGGTTATAGCGTAGAAACATTGAGCCCAATGGGCAAACATTGCTTTACCGCAAAATCCATAGTTCTTGCTATGGGTTGTAGAGAAAGACCAGCCGGAGCTATTAACCTATGCGGCACTAGACCAGCGGGCGTTTTGAGTGCGGGCTGTGCCCAAAAGATAGTTAATATCTATGGCAAAAAAGTTGGTAACAAAGTTGCTATAATAGGTTCTGGAGATATAGGTCTTATTATGGCAAGACGACTTTTGTTTGAAGGCGCAGAAGTAGTTGGCGTGTACGAAGTTCAATCTTACCCATCTGGACTAAAAAGAAATATTGTTCAGTGCTTAGAGGACTACAATATACCATTGCACCTTAGCAAGACAATAGTTGAAGTTGTGGGCAAAGATAGAGTAGAAGGCATTTATGTTGCACCCGTTAAAGAAGACTTTAGCCTTGACCTTGACAAAAAGGAATTTGTTGAGTGTGATACAGTTATCTTGTCGGTAGGACTTGTTCCAGAGAATAACATATCAAGCGATTTTGGTATTAAGCTAGACAATGTTACAGGCGGAGCTATTGTAGATGAATACTTGCAAACCAACAAAAAAGGCATTTTCTCTTGCGGAAATGTTTTGCATGTTCACGATATAGTAGATAATGTATCTTTGGAGGCGGAAAATGCCGGACTTAATGCTGGTAAATTCGCTAAGGGCGAACTTGTAACTGGCAACCCTTATGAGATAAAATGTGGCAACGGCGTAAGATATACCGTACCTAAGACATTATTTGGTGGTAAAGGTATTTGCTATATTAGATTTAGAGTGGGCAAAATCTTTAAGGACGCTAAAATAGTAGTTACTTGTGATGGAAAGGAAATTTTGTGTAAAGATAGGCCAATAATGCTTCCTGCCGAGATGGAAACTATAATAATAGATAAGTCAAGAGTAACAGCAGATATAACAGTTGCTGTTAAGGAGGTATAGTATGCAAGTTACATGTATCATGTGCCCAAGAGGTTGTGAGTTAACTGTCACAAAAGAAAAAGGCAAAATAACCGTGACCGGAAATAGTTGCCCAAGAGGAGCTATATACGGAGAGAGAGAAGTAACAAGTCCAGAGAGAATGGTAACAACTATCAAAAAGTTTGGCGAAAAGACTATAACTCTTAAGACTGATAAGCCTGTTCCTAAGGCAAAAGTTTTTGACACACTAAAAGCTGTCAAGAGTGCAAGAGTTCCAAAAGATATTGCACTAGGAGATATGCTTATAAAAAATGTCGCAAAAACTGATTCAAATATAGTAGTTACTGGTATCAGTAAATAAAAAAATAAAAGCAGAACAAATTTTGTTCTGCTTTTTTATTAAAAGTAATCATATATATAAACGGCTTTGTTTTATTTGCGAACTTTTGCTTTTTCTAGAGCTTGGATCTTCTCATAATTCTCTACTGACCCAAAGTCTACAAACTCGCCCTTGTTAACAAATACATTAACAGGTTCTTTACCGATTAGCCAAGCAACATATTTTCCAGGAGCGTCTGGGCTGTTGTTTTTGTCATCAAGGTATTCTTTTATTCTGCTAACAGTTTTTCTTGTGTAGAAGTACAATCCCATTGCACCAACAAGTGATTTTGGTTTTAGAGGTTTTTCTTCCATACTTACAAGCTCGCCGTTTTTGTCTAGTTCTAGTACTCCTAGTTTGCCAGCTACATAGCTTTCGTCTGGATACTCTTTACCAACTACATAGTTTACTTTTGACTTTTTGAATAACTCATAAACTGTATTTAGTCTAAAGTCAAAGTAGTTGTCAGCAACAGTTATAAATGTGTCATCATCAATGCCATAATTTTTGATTACATAGTAAGCATCACCTATTGCTCCAAGTCTGTTCTCGTTGCAAGTAGTGTGGTCATTGATTACTGTGATGTTTTTGTTGTTTTTGTATGACTTTTTCCAATCTTCTAGTTGAGTGTAAAATTTATCATTAGTTATAACATAGATATCTTCTACATCTTTTATAGTTTGTATCTCCTCCATAAATAGGCTAAGATAAGGTGTGCCGTTGATTGGTAGTAGGCACTTAGGGGTGTTAAGTGTTAGCTGTCCCATACGGGTTGCATAACCTGCACATAGTACGATTACTTTCATTTGTTTATTCTCCTTTTATATTTCTTCGTAGCTAGTATCGCTCTCTGATGGTGGCTCTGGCATATACATTGTAGAGCCATATGGTGGTACAAGTTTGATAATAGAAGTATGAGTAAGAACTGGGTTAGGATTTTCTAAATAATTTTCATCAATAAGGCTATATTCGTTAACAATGTATGCAAGGTATCCAGCCTTATTAACACCAAACTCATAACTAAAACTATTGATATAGTAGCCAGTAGGTACTGTTATCACAGGGTCAGTAAATTCGTCATTTACACTCTTTTTAGTAAGGGTTAGTTTGTAGTATTTTTCGTTGTCGTACATCTTGTAGCCGGTATTCTCAATGCTGTCTACATACAACACAGGGAATAGCTCATAAACAGTATCTCTGTTTGTGTTGTTAGTTGACATAAACTTCTTAGTCTTAGTTGTAGTCTCTGCTGCTACATCTTCTATAGTTGTGTATCTATAATCTTTATAATAGATATCAGTTGTTGTCTTGGTTACGATGCCGTTGATACTTTCAGTATTTTCAATACTGCAATAGTTAAAATTGCCGTATTTACCAAGAATATATTTCATTTTGTTTACTTTGGTAGTAGTGCCATAAACTTCAGTTACAGTGCCTTCATATTTGGCTTGAAGTTGTAAGTTGCCGACTTGTGCCTCGCTATAAAACGAAACTATCTCGGCTGCTGTTTTGTCACTTGTCCCGTATGGAGTGTCTTCAAAACTAAGCTCTTTACAGCCAACAAAACATAAGCACACAAGTACCAGAGCAAAAAACGAACAAAGTTTTTTGTACATGTTAGCTCCTTTATTTATTCATACTTTTATTATAAAGTCTAAGTCAATTTTTTGTCAAACAAAAAGCGGGTAGTTATATCTCTCTTCCTGAGCTTAGTCTAAGAATTTTGTCATAGCTATCATCACTTGCAATGATATTTTTTTTGCTAGCGCCGCAGCGAGTGCAGGTATAAAGAATTTGATAACCTTTTTTGTTCTTCTCAATGCCAACAGGTTTTAGCAGCCCATGGCAAGAGCACTCTCTATCTCCGGGGTTAATATCTACATGTAGAGAGTATAGACAGTGCGGACAATGGTCCCTTGATGTATAACCAAGAGGCTCAACCTTTTTGCCACAATTTTCACAAATAAAACCGTTATCTAATTTTGTAAATTTTTTTGTTTCTGTTTCGTTCATAGCTTTATTTTAACAAATATTTTGGGACTTGCAAAACAATTAAATAAAATTGACAAAAAAAGTGCAATAATGGTATAACTACTATATAAGGAAATATTATATATGAAACGATTTTTTACAGCTATAGCGATGAGCTTTTTGATGGTGCTTTCGCTAGGTGTTATTAGTTATAAAATAGCTTCGCCTTTGACCCAAAATTACGGAACTTCGCAGCAGCAAGTTTATGGCGCTACAGTAGACGCTTCTACGCTCACAGTTAATAGCGTTTCGCAAACTTATAACCTAGCAGACAACTTAGCATACTCAGGAGAGATGCCTAGCGCAAGCAAAACGACAACGCTATTTTATTCTCTTACAGATAACTCTCCAGAACTTAGTGGTGTCGCTTTTTCTAAACTAGTTGATGTAGGTTCTTCTGGTTGGGGAGATACAACTCCAGAGTTAGAGCTTAGTTCAGCTGATGGCAGTGTAACATATACTACTACATTAGCTAATGGCAACAACGTCGTTAATGAGACTATTACTGGCTTAGAAAAATTAGAATATACAAACGATACATTATATTTAACTGTAAAAAATAATTATATAGGAACAATTACTTTAAGATTTAGAATAAAAACAGATTCTACTTACACAAGTTATGGGACAATAACTGCAGAGATCAATAATAGAGGAATATATTTTTCTTCTTTGGGTTATGGAACAATATATATAGCCGCTGAAGATATTGATTCATATACTTTTGACACCAAATTTTTTGAGGATTACATACTTGGAGGTTATAATAACGGCACAGTTATTGCTGTAAAAGACTTAATAATTGGTAATCCTGTAGATGATGGATCCGGTAATATCAAATATACTGTTGAAGGACAAATTGATAAGACTTTATACAATCAAAATCAAGGTATAGGAGTTTTCTTTACTTATGATGAAGATGGCAATACATTAGCGGTAAGAAAATCATTATTTATTTATATTGAAAAATACATTCCTCCAACAGATACAATAGATGTATATATTGGAGATACTCTTGTAAATAATACAAGTTCTTCAAATAGGTATGTTATAGAACTTTCTGCAGGTGCTTCATTTGGAGGTTATGCTTTATGTGAAAATGGACAGCAAAATTGTAGATTAGAACTTTCTAATGCAAATGTTTTTAGTATATCTTCACAAATAGAAAACCCTGGTAGTAAAGATAATCCAACGACTTATTTCAAAAGGATTTTTACTATTTCACAATTAACACCAAAAGTTGGCTCTTTTAACATCACCTTAGTTGCGACCGATCCATTAAGCTCATATACTGAGAATATTTATTTAACTATCAATGTTACAACAACAGTTGCACCTATTATCAACCTAAACTCAACAATACTTGAGATAGATAAGGGCACAGACATAACAAACATTGACACTGTATTTAGAGATAATATTTCTTCTATCGACATATATGATGGCACATCTCTTGATGGCACCATTATAGCAGATAAGACAAAAGTTATTGTTGAGTGCAGCATAACAAGTAGTGATGTTGCCGGAAGATACAATGTTCATTATAGTTATACAGATGTGGATACCGGGCTTACCGGAACTGCCACAGCAGTACTTGAAGTAATAGACAATACCCCAGTCATTTCCAATGTAGTAGCCCGTAAAGCTGCTGATGATGAGCAAGTAAGAAATGGCGGCGAGCTTGTACTATCTACAGCAATATATTTTGAGATAAATGCTCAAGACGATGATGGTGATGCGATAACATATTTTGCTAATGTAAACAAAGGCACAATCACTCAAGATGAGAATGACCCTTCAGTATTCCGTTATGCACCAAATGACAGAATAGCGGGCATAGTAACTTTTACCTTCAGCGTAAGTGATGGGCATTCTTCTTCAGAAAACTTTGAATACACAATAACTTTCAAAGACAACATTCCACCAACAATCACTCTAAAAGATGATGTTAAACAAGTTGACGGCGTATATTATCTAAATGTTAACCGCAAAAGTTACATTTATTTTAGAAATTATATCGAAAATGTAGCTGATAACTCGTCAGTACTAAGTAACAATGATGTAGTGATTACAACAAGCGGTTTTACTTTTAGCGATGCTCAAGAAAGATATAGTTTTACAAGAGTAGGTAACTATTCAGTAACATATACCCTAACTGATGAATCAAACAATACAACAAATGTTACAGTTAATATAATCGTTGAGAACAAAGTTCCAACTGCTAAAAATTATGAATACGAGTTTGGATATGGCAAAAAAGTTGAACTTCCACTTGCCTCACTTGTTACTGATGACGCAGACGGATATGCTGTTGTGCTATCTGGATTTGTGATGGATATCAATGGCAATAGCTTAGCTACAGATGCATTTAGTATAGATGATAATGGCACAGTTACTTTGAAAATGAGCAAAGTTCATAACGAAACTCAAAACAAAGATTTGCCATATGTCGGCGGAGCGTATTTTAGATACAAAGTCATTGATAGTGACGGCGTAGAGAGTAGTTTATATACCATAACTGTTAATTTCAAAGATACAACCCCACCGGTTGTAACAAGAACTGATAAAGTTACTAAGTTTATAAAAGGCAGAAATTATGCGGACTTTAGCCCATACGGCTACTTCAAAGCAGTCGATGAGATAGACGGAGAACTTGATGTAACTGCAATAACTATTTATAGAGGCAGCGAAACGGTAACAGAAATTTCTTTTGATAGAGTAGGCGAGTATAGCATAAAATATCTATATAAAGACTCAGCTGGTAACATTACCGAAAGAACAGTAGATATTGAGATAGTCCTTGGCGGAGTTCCTAGAATAGAACTTCTTGCAACAGAGTCAACAATTACCCTAAACGGCAACTTTGATATATACAATTTCATTTACAAAATAAGTGACGAAGAGGACGGAGATATTACTAGCGGATTCAAAGCCCTAAGAGAAAATGGCTCACTTAACATAGATGACGGAGCTGTTGATACCTCAAAAGTTGGCACTTATGTAATCAAAATGTATTATGTAGATAGTGACGGCAACGCATCAGCAACTATTGAGTTTACCTTAACCGTTGAGAAGCCAAAAGAATTCCCTATCCAAATAATTTATTATGGAGCAGGCGGATTAGGACTGGTACTACTTATAGTAGTGATAAGGATAATTGCTGTTAAGAGAAAAATGAGGATATAAGGAGAAATATTATGATATTAGACCAAATCAAAAAAGCAAACATGCAAGCCCTAAAAGATAAGGACCAAGTAGCAAGAGGAATATATAGCATTGTTATGACCAAAGCTATGCAACAAACAATCGTAAAAAGAGAAAAGGGCGAAGAGCTAAACGATGCAGATATGGTAGCTATTTTGCAAAAGACTATCAAAGAGCTTGGCGATGAGTCAGAAAACTACACCAAAGCCGGCAACAGCGAAAAAGCTGCTGAGATAGCAAGGCAGGCACAAATCTTGGAAGCTTACCTTCCTAAGATGCTAAGTGAAGAAGAAATCCACAACATTATCGCAGGACTAGAAGATAAGTCAATCCCAAATGTTATGAAATACTTCAAAGCCAACTACGCAGGCAAGTGCGAGATGAGACTTGTACAAGAAGTTTTGAAAAAGTTTTAATCTAAGATAATTTTACCTAAGTTAAAAGTTGTAGAAACTTCCTAAAAGCCCCTACAAATTGAGAAGATAAATTATTATCAAACTTTTCAAAATTGTTATTAAGGCAAAGTGCTTTTTATAACAACTTGTCATAGTGACTAAAAGGTAAAAAAAATAAAAGCAGTAGAATTAACTACTGCTTTTTTGTTATGTTTGTAAGAGTGTCTTTATTAGTCTTTTGCATATAAGGCATCTACTTATTATAAGCATTGCTTAATTTTTTTTGCTTAATTGTACTTTACCTTCATACCGGCATTTTTTAACTTGCGGTAATACTCAAGCATATCTGTTGCTCTTTGGTTAATGGTGTTTTTGTGCTCAAGCCAGTATGTGCTCTGGGCGGCATAGTCAGCTCTATGGCACTCAAGCAAAAACTCAAAATTATCTTCGCCTATCTTGTTAATTAGTGCAAAAGTCGTTTTAGTGTTTAACCTATTGCCATTAGTAGACATATTGTATAACTTAATGTATCTAAAAAACTCATGCTCACGAACTAGCGTTTTGATAGTCTTTATCTCATGCTTTTCTAGTTCAAATCTTTTTAGAATTCTGGGAGTAAGTCTAGCAGAGTATACTTCGTGTTTAGTGAACTTATATTTTTTGTACTTGCGAAGATTCTTTTTTAGAGCAATAGGTTTGCCTATATCGTGTAGAAGCATTGTCCATAGAAGGAGTGTTTTGTCGCCCTTATAACTTTTGTCCTCAGCAATATATTCTACAGCTTTTAGGATATGTGTATCCACAGTGTACATATGATGCACATTTTTTTGGTCAAGTCCTATACAAGGTAAAAACTCCGGCAAAATATCTTTCAAAACGCCCTTTTCATTTAGGTCAAAAAATATTTGCTCAAGCTTTTTACTTTTCATTATATCTTGCATCTCTTGTCTTAAGGTGCTTTCTTTGATGCGGTATTTTTTTAGTATACCTAGGTATGTTTCATTTTTGTACTTCATATTTTTATTATAACACACCACAAAAAATTTAACAAATATATATAACCTTTCATATATGCTATAAAAAGGAGATTTTTTATGATAGATATAAAAGGCTTGCCTTTTGCCTCTAATGAGGCTTATCCAGATAGCCAAACTTTTAGCGGCAACAGCGCTGATGCCAAACTTTTGTCCAAGGCTTTTTCTAGCTGCGGCTCAGAGACTACGGCTATACTTCAATATGTTTTTCAGCACTATGTTATACCAGATGAGGACATCGCCAATATTCTTGGCAAAATAGCAAGAACAGAGATGATACACCATGAGCTACTTGGTGAGGCTATAGTTAAGTGTGGCGAAACGCCATATTATACCAATGGCTTTGGGGGAGACTATACAACAAAATGTGTATACGAAAGCTCCAACCTAACTGATATGCTATTGCAAAATATCAATGACGAAAAGGCCGCTATTGAATATTATGAGGCTATCAAGCCAAAACTTTCTAATGACAACCTAAAAGCCATGATAGACAGAATAGTACTTGATGAGGTTATACATATAGATACTTTTACTAAGCTGCTAGAATATATCAATTATTATAAGGACATCGAAAAGCCCGAAAACACCTAAAAAAGTGCTAAATTTAAGTTAATAATTGACTAAAAAGTCAACTTATAGTATAGTTAATTTATCTAAAAGGAAAAATTAAATTATGCTACAAGTAATAGATGTAACTTTGAGTTTTGGCAATCGCAAACTTTTTCAAGATGTTAATTTGAAATTTACTAAGGGCAACTGCTACGGAATAATTGGAGCTAACGGTGCTGGTAAGTCAACATTTTTGAAACTTTTGTCAGGCGAGCTAGAGACAACAAAAGGCGAAATTGTTATGGGCAAAAACGAAAGAATGTCTGTCCTAGAACAAAACCAAAATAAATATGATGACGAAACAGTACTAAGAACAGTTCTTCTTGGACACAAGAGACTGATGGATATAGCGGACGAAAAAGACGCTTTGTATGCAAAGCCTGATTTTAATGACGCAGACGGTATTAGAGCTAGTGAGCTAGAACAAGAGTTTTTGGAACTAGGTGGCTGGGAAGCTGAGGGCAACGCTGAGACTTTGCTAAAAGATATTGGCGTAGATAGTAGCTTATACAATCAAAAAATGGGAGATATTGACCCTAAGATAAAGGTTAAGGTTCTTCTTGCACAAGCACTATTTGATAACCCAGACATTTTGATACTAGACGAGCCAACTAACAACCTAGATGTTAAGACTATCTCTTGGCTAGAAAACTTCTTACTAAACTTTGAGAACACTATCATCACAGTATCACACAACAGACACTTCCTTAATAAAGTTTGTACACATATCTGCGATGTAGACTTTGGCAAAATCAGTATGTACTTTGGTAACTACGACTTTTGGTACGAGACTAGCCAACTTATTCTTCGTCAACAAAAAGAAGCTAACAAAAAGATGGAAGCTAGAGCAAAAGAACTTCAAGACTTTATCGCAAGATTTAGTGCCAATGCTTCTAAGTCTAAGCAAGCAACTTCTCGTAAGAGAGAATTAGAAAAAATAACTCTTGAAGATATCAAACCATCTTCTCGTAGATATCCATTTATCTCGTTTAACACTGACAAAAATATCGGTAACGATATACTTAATGTCGAGGGTTTAACCAAACCGGGCATATTTGAGAATGTAAGCTTTGTCGTTAACCGTGACGACAAGATTGCCTTCCTTAGCGACAACGCCAATACAGTATCTGCATTATTTGAGATATTGATGGGCAATGACAAAGATTATAAAGGTACAGTTAAATGGGGTAAAACTATCTCTGTCGGTTATATGCCAAAAGATTATGACGAGCTATTTGATACCGACCTTAATTTGACCGAGTGGCTAGGACAATATAGTAAAGAAAAAGACACCACATATCTTCGTGGCTGGCTAGGCAGAATGCTATTTTCTGGTGAAGAAGCTCTAAAAAATACAAGAGTTTTGTCAGGTGGTGAAAAAGTTCGTTGTATGCTAGCAAAAGCCATGCTTGCACAAGGCAACTTTGTCATACTAGACGAGCCAACTAATCACTTAGACCTTGAAAGTATCACCGCCCTTAACAAAGGTATGATTAACTTCAAAGGTCCAATGCTATTTAGTTCTGTTGACCAAGAGGTAGTATCTACTGTTGCTAACAGAATTATAAGAATAGGCAAGACCAAAGAGTTTGATAAATATATCACTTACGATGAGTATTTAGAGAGATTTTAATTATTGATATAAAAAAGGACAGAGCTAATAGCTTTGTCTTTTTTCTACTTTTTTACATATACAATACTATGGATAATTGCATTAGTGGTAAAGAAATTTTGAGCTTAGCTAGCTTGCTTGCTATCAAATTAACAGAGGATTTAGAGGGCCCAGAGCTTTTGAGACTCAAACTTCTTATCAATCAATTAAGTAATGACATTAACACTATTTACCTCTCAAAAGCCCTAAATAAGCGTTAAAATAGCCCTTTTGGGTCAAAAATTGTTTGTTAGCTGTTTACAAATGGCATTTTTTATGATAAATTATAAATATATAAAGGAGTACAAAAGTATGAAAAAGATTATACCTTTGGTTTTATTTATCTTAATAGTTGGCTTTATTGGATTTTTCTTCTTGAACAACAATTTAGCTATGACAACCCTAATCAGCCAAGATTATGGCAAAATCGCCGAGACTTATAACAAAGGCGTTAAGGGTATAACTGGTCACTCAAAGTATTATTATGAGAACGAGACTAAGACTTATGTTGCAGGCAAAGTTTCTACAACAAGCAAGACCAAAATTAGTATTATCTTAGATGGCGAAAATGTTTCTAAAATCTATGGCACAGTAAGCGACACAGACTATGAGCTAGAAGTTTACTATGAGGTAGGCGAAACAGAAACTCTTACTTATGTAACAAAGACTCCTAAGGGCGAAGAGCCTATCAAAACTATCTACAATGATGCAACAGCAGACTATGTACTAGATACTATTCTTAATGCAAAACCTGTAATGTTTGCTCTAAGTGGAGTAGCAGAAAAAACAACTCTTCAAACTTTGACCGAGTACACAGAGCAAGACAAAGCACAATTTAAGGACAAAGTTTCAAGCAACTTCAGTTTCAAACCTTTTGGTGCTAAGTTTAAGCTAACAGTTAGCGATACAGAGTCTTATATGGCAGGCATTGATGTGCTTGGCAAACTACACTCTATTGAGTACAAATCAGGCACAACTACTGACTACACAATCAAAACTACTGACTTTGTAAAATTTGACAAAGTATCTATCTACTGGAAGAACCAAAGTGCGTTTAGCGGTGTTACCCCAGAAGGTATCCCAACAACTCCAGCACCAGTTCCAGGGGCATAACATTAAACAAAACGACCCAAAATTAGGTCGTTTTTTATTTTACTTTTTATTGATAAATATAGTTATATTTGGTATAATCAAAATATATTAAGGAGAAAATAATATGACAACTCTAGAAATTATTTTATCAGTTGCAGTTGCAGTTGAGACTTTGATTTTGATAGGTATAGGCGTATACAAGCTTAAACATAGCGCCCCAGGCGGAGTTAAGATAAAAGATAATGTTAGATACACTAAGACTAGCGAAATCAAAACTGATGAAAAAGATGTTAACATAAGCTATAACGAAAAAGACCTTGTTCTTGTTGCGGACAAAGTATACACAGCAAGCAAGACCGGCGAGCTTAAACCTGGCAAATACATTATCCTATCTACACAAGAGGGAAAAGAGTATTTGACTATGCGTATCAATGATGTTTGCCGTAACCAAAAGCACGGCTCAGAAGTTGTCTTTGCAGAGGGCGATATTGTGTCGGCAGTTAACGAGCCTATTATTTTGAGATAAGACTAGTACTTGTTACTTTCACAAAAATGAATTTTTTGGCATAGATAAAAAGTACTTTAATAACTTATGATTAAGCTTATGCGCTTGAGTTAACAATAAAAAAAGTAAAAGGAAAAGTATGAAAAGATTTCTTGTATGTTTGAGCATTATAGTTATCGCAGTGTGCGGACTTTTTCTATATGACCACTTTGTAGGATTTGACGGAGGAGATGACAACAGCAATGTCAAGACCGAGGGCGAAAAATATGTAGTATCTTGGGAGGCAGCTCCTAGTGCTACCAACTACGAAGTATATATAGACGGCACGCTTATTGATAGCGTTGATACAACAAAAGTTGATATAACAGAATACCTTGTTAATGACGGCACTTATGCTATACAGGTTAAGGCGCTTACTGTAGACAGTGGCGAAGCTGTCATATATCAAGAAAATTATAAATATGAAGCCAAATTAAAAAGCGACTTTATGCGTAAGACCTTTTTTATGAACGGCAAAGTTTATGATTATAATATAGAGAGTATGGACGAGTACAAAATGTTTGTTTGGTACAATGTCCTATATAGAAATTCTGGCGTAAGATGGTATAACTCATGCAGCTCTATCAATATAGCCAATGTTAGCAGAATAACATACAACTATATATGTGACTACCCAGAGTATGACGCTGTAGTCGGCAGAAGTATGTACGCTAGTAAAGTAGACGGCAATATCTATAGACTATCAAACTATGAGTATTACCTTCCTAAGGACTTTACTTTGAGTGTAGCAAATGCTACAAATACAACAGCACCTAAACTATACGATTATATTCATGATGATAGTATATCATCAAATTATGCAAGAACTCAGTACAAAAAAGCAACAATATTCAATAGAGAATACGAGAAAGCAAGTACTAGCACTGAGAGAACTTTTCCTATTGACGACCCAAACAACACAAGAGCTGTCGTATACAATACCGAACAACTATTTATGGTAGCTCAATATGGAGCAACACCAGTGTTTGACGATAGTGCAGTAGTTGCAAAAACTTGCTACGAAAATGCAAAAACTATACTAAGAACTATCAACAACTCAGACGATTTGACCGATTACCAAAAAGCCCTTAACATATATAGATACATTTGTATGAATGTAAGTTACGACCATGTACTATATGACTTTATGGCATACACAGGCGACTATTCAGTTAGTAGCAATGGTAAATATTCTAGCTTCTATCTAGAAGGCGTTTTGTATGACCTTGACAATCAAGTCGCAGTTTGTGATGGATTATCAAAAGCTTACGCTCTTATGTGTCGTATCGAAGGCATAGAGGCAACTAAGGTAAACGGCAAAGCGGACGGCGGCGAGCATGCTTGGAATAAGATTAGACTAGGTGCTGACTACTACATGGTAGATACTACCTGGGGCACTGTTGGATACCGAGGTAGCGGAGAGAATTATGAGGCACTATCACACAAGTACTTCCTTATCGGCGAAGACGATATGACAGACCACAAAAGTTCTTTTGAGGTAAAAACTCCTAAGACAATATCATTTGATTATTATTCAACCCAAAAGATAGGCACAGTTAGTGCAGTAATTACAAGTGATGAGGACTTTGATAAACTAAAAACTTATCTAAACCTTAACTCAACTGTCAATGCTATGGAGATAAAACTAAGCGATGAGTATTATAATGAGATTATTTCTAGCGGTATGAAAGTTGGAACTTATGTTAACACTAAGTTAAGTTCTGTACTATATGGCAGCCAAAGTATAGCAATGGACCAAGTAGTACTTGTACAGCTAGTTAGAAAAGTAGCATAGATATAAACTTAAATTAAAAAACACTTCCACATTTTTGGAGGTGTTTTTTTTGATGCGATTTTGCAATGAATAGAAAAAATTGCTTTTTTACATACTACTAAAAAAGGAATTTTTTGGTATGCAGAGTTTGAAACATTTGGCAAATAAGATAAAAAAAGAACTTAACAACTGCGGCGATATAATTGTTAGAGAAGAGCAAGATTTTATCGTTATGTACATTGATGGCATTTGCGATACCAAAGAGATTAACCTTAACATTATTGGCAAAGGGAAAGCAAGTATTGGCGAAATCAAAAAGGCTAAAAATATAGATGAACTTTGCACGGCGCTTTTGCAGGGCAAGACTATCAAGTTAACAGCTGACGGGAATTTTATACTTAATACCACCAAGTATGAGTTTAGACCAGTGAGTGAGCCACCAACTTCGGTAGTAATCAAAGGCCCTCGTGAAGGTTTTACTGAAAATGTCAAAGTCAATGTTGGACTGATAAGAAAAAGACTAATAACAAAAAATCTCGTGATAGAAGACTTTTCTGTCGGTAGAGAAACACAGACCGCTATCAAAGTCTTGTACCTCAAAAATATTGCTGACGAAAAAGTTGTCAAAATGCTAAAAGATAGACTTAATAAAATAGACATAGACGGCGTGATAGATAGTTTTTATATAGAAAATTTTATTAGCGAAAAGCCCTCATCACTTTTCAAAGAGGTAGGTCAAAGCGAAAAGCCTGATGTTGTGACTGCTAAGATGTTAGAGGGCAGGGTAGCAATAATTGTTGACGGCTCGCCTATTGTGCTTACTGTTCCATTTATCTTCATAGAGGACTTGCAGAGTAGCAACGACTATTATTCTAACGCAACAAGAGCCACCACCAAGAGACTAATAAGACTAGTAGGCGGATTTACGGCAGTGTTTGTACCGGGTATTTATATAGCGCTCATTTTGTATCACTATGAGATAATACCTATTAAGTTTTTGGTGACTATTATTAACACAACCCAAAATTTACCGCTAAGTCCGTTCCTCGAAATATTTTTTATTATATTGCTGTTTGAGATTTTGTTTGAGGCGAGTATCCGTATGCCCAAGTACCTAGGCGTTGCGATATCTATAGTGGGCGCTTTGATACTAGGCGATACGGCGGTCAAGGCAGGACTTGTCAGTCCTCCGGGCGTGATGGTTGTTGCGATTAGCGGCATAACTATTTATGCAGTGCCGGACGAGAGCGATATTGTGTCAGTGCTACGCCTAGTCTTTACTTTCCTCGGCGGTATACTAGGATTGCAAGGAGTAATCACGGGGGCTATTGTCCTTATTAGTTATATCTGCAACCGTTCAAGTTTTGGAGTACCATATATGGCACCATATACGCCATTTATTTACGCCGACCAAAAGGACTTTTTGATTAAGAAAAATATAACCGAGCTTGTCACTCGTCCTGCTAGCCTAAAACAAAAAAATAAAAAGAGGTTGAAGTATGAAAAAGATTGATAAAAAAAGTATTATTTCTATAATCCTTCTTAACTTCACCGCAGTCAAAATGATGCTATTGCCGTCACTTTGTACAGCCAATATCGGCGGTAGCTCATTTATATTTGTGCTTATGATGTTTATGCTAGAAGTTGCTATTTTGGCGATGCTACTTTATGTGGCTAAGACTACTAACCAAACATTTTTTGAGACCGTTCAAGATATATTTGGCAAAGTTATTGGAAAGATAATTATTGCTATATATTTTATCTATTTTTTAATCAATACTTTTGCTATTACAGAAAGTTTATTTTTGTTTTTATCTGAGCACTTGTATTCGAGATACGAGTGGGTGCAATATATTATCCCGCTATTTTTGATGATATTTTTTGTCTCAACTACCAAGCTTGATGGCATGACAAGGACTATACAATTCTTAGTGCCCTTTACTATCTTGTGTATATTTCTTTCTGTGTTTTTGGGTGCTATAAATTGTGACTTTACCAACTGCTTACCACTATTTGGTAGAGGTGTCCAAAAAGGCCTTAATATTTTTAATTATAGCTACTGGTTTGGCGATGGGCTTATTATGATGTTGTACTTTGGTAGAGTAGATAACAAAAAGTCCACAAACACCATTATACTTTGGGCGGTAGTTATATCTATTGTCATTTCATTTTTCTATTTGATATTCTATTGCATCTATGAGACAGACACTATCAATAACAAAGAAGCTATAACAGATGTCCTAAAAGTCTTGCCACAAAACTCAGATGTTGGAAGCATCAACTGGGTAATAACAGTCTTGTGGCATGCGGTACTGCTCAACTACATTTGCCTCAACGCCTTTGCTACTCGAACATTTTTTGAGGGGCTTGTGCCTATCAAAAACGCAAAAATCTCAATCTCCATAGTTCTTGCATTTATTCTTGCAGGACTTCTTGTCATTAACTTTGATATGGTCAAACTACTCACATTTCTTGTTATCTACACTAAGTATTTTGCTATAGCATGCCAGTATATTTTGCCCGTCATCATAACGGTAGGCTACGCTATCAAAAATAGGAGGAAGCATGAAAAAGTTTACGCTAAATAGTTATGTTATAGTTCTGCTTATTCTATTTGTAATCTTCCTTCCAACAGCCATCACACAAGATGCAGAGAGCGAGCTTGACGCCATAGTTACAGCTGTGGGACTCGATAGTGTGGGGGAGGAAGTAGAAGTTTCTCTTCAAGTCATTGTTCCTACACCATCTGCTCAGTTTAGTCAACAACTCAGCGTTATATCTACCAAGGCTCAAACTGTTGGTGAAGGTATGTCAAACTTATCTCTTAGATTGGGCAAAAAAATTGCTTTTCCACACTGTAAAGTTGTAGTATTTAATAATGCACTCGCCGAAAAAGGACTTGCCGAACCTCTTGACTTTTTTGTTAGAAACAAAGCGAACGGCGACAACATGGTGCTGCTAGGTATAGACGACAGTGCTAAAGAAATGTTAAATAGCATATCAGATATAGATAACAGCCTTTACTTTGGACTAAGCAATAGCGGTAGTTATAATAAGCAGTACACAAAGGGCAAACAATTAGACCTGGGCAACTTTTATAAAAAGTACTTGTCAGAAGATTCTTCACTCATTATAGGTAGTGTGTCGCTCGAATCTGCAAAAGATGTTGGCATGATGGTTATACCTAATAGCTCAGGGGCATCACAGGGAGGAGAGGCATCAGGTGGCAATAGCTCAGGCGAGGGACAAAAGACAGTTGTCAACAAAGGCGAATCTATGCTCTTAAAATCTGGCAAAAAGATTAAGGATCTAACCTCTAATGAGACTATGGCGTTTAACTGGTTTGATGTTGATGCCAATAGAGGCTTTATCACGATAGAGGGTGTAACAGATAGTTTGTATCAAGACGCTTCTGTCGGTATAGATATTGACAAAAAGAAAACTAAGGTTAAGACATATTTTGACGGAGATACGCCGGTGTATAAGCTCAAACTTGACCTATATGTAAGAGTTGTTGAGATTAAAGAAAACAGCAAAAACGCAACTAAATACAAAGAAGACAAGGCGTTTTTGACCCCAAAATTAAAAGAAATGCTCAAAGAAAAGATTGCTCAAAATATCGATGAGGCGGTAAATATCGCAAAAGAGAACAACACAGATATTATGCTTGCCGCCAAGACTATCAATAAGTTTGACCACTCTAAGTTCGAGAAGTACAAAGAAAATAACAAAGACAATATCCTCAAAAACATAAGATTTGAGAAAGAGATAAATATAAAAGAAAAATTGTAATAATGCAAATGCAGTAAGTAATAAAAAACTTATTGCATTTTTTTTGCTGTTGTGGTATATTGGTTAGGTAATAATCGTTAGATTATTTCCTTGCTAGCTATTAAGTAGCTGGCCGATTAGTCCAAAAGGAGGTAGAAAAGATGACAAATTATGAAGTTCTTTATATCATTTCTCCTAGCGTAACAGAAGAAGCAAGAGAAGCTATCATCGCTAAGTTCAAAGCTTATGTTGAAGCAGCTCAAGGCACTGTTGCCGGAGTTGATAAATGGGGCCTTAAGAAACTAGCTTATCCTATAGCTTTTAAGTCTGAAGGTTTCTATGTTTTAATGAACTATGCTTGCAAACCAGAAACTAGCATCGCTATGGAAGGTTTGATGCACATCACTGATGGCATACTAAGAGCAATCGTAGTTAGAAAGTAATTTTTTTAATATTGTGCCTATTGTAGACATAGGCAATAAGGGAGTTTTATATGAATAAAGTAATTTTAGTTGGTAATCTAACAAGAGATCCAGAACTTGCAACCACTAACAATGGTGTTAGCTACTGCAGATTTAGCCTAGCTGTACCAAAGAGATTTAGTAATAGTGGCGAAAGAGAAGCAGAATTTATCAATATCGTAGTTTGGCGTGGCCAAGCTGAAAATTGTGCAAAATACCTAAAGAAAGGTAGCAAAGCAGCAATCGTTGGCAATATCCAAACAAGAAGCTATGACGCACAAGACGGTAGCAAGAGATATGTTACCGAAGTTGTAGCAGAAGAAGTAGAGTTTATTGGCTCAGCTCGTGGTGGCGATAACCAAATGCCAAAAGCTGATGAAGAGACTACTGAACTTCAACCTATTGATGACGACACTCTTCCATTCTAATAAAACTAAAAAAATAATTCTATGCAATAATGCATTGTGATCATGACGCAAGTCATAGACTAAAAAAGGAGAAATAATTATGTCAGAAGAAAAAGTAGAAGCAAAAGTAACTGCAACTCCTGCTGCTCCAGCTGAAGAGAAATTTTCTAAGAAGCCAAGAAGAGCTCCTAGAAGAAAAGTTTGCCCATTCTGCGCAGACAAGAGCAAAGTTATTGATTATAAAGATGTTGCAACTCTAAGAAGATTTGTAACAGAAAAAGGCAAGATCGTATCTCGCCGTCAAACTGGTGTATGCTCAAAGCACCAAAGAGAACTAGCCGTTAATATCAAAAGAGCTAGAAACATCGCACTTCTTGCATTCAAGGGTGAATAATAGAATTAAAAAGACTGATAATATATCAGTCTTTTTTTATAACTTTTAATTTTGAGTTGAAATATTTTTTGGACTTTGATATAATTCTTAATGTTAAAAAAGGAGTAGAGAAAAATGGCAGAAACAAAGAAAACTACAAAAACCACTGTAAAGAAAGAAACAGAGAAAAAACAAGCTCCAAAGTCTAGCGTAAAGAAGACTGAAACAAAAAAAGAGCCTGCTAAGAAAGAGACCAAAAAAACTTCTTCTAGCACTCATATCAGCAACGGAAACTGGTCTTTGTCTAAGGTATCATTTGTTATTATTTTAGCAGTTGCTGTTTTATATCTAATTAGCTCAATCTTTGCTATACTAGGTATTAGTGCTGGTTTTGTAACAGCTATGCAAGCAGTATGCTCAGCTGCAGCTTTGGCAGTTGTTGGTTTTATTGGTTGGAACTATGTTAAGAACAGAAAAAGAGATGACCTAAAAGTTATTTATATCATAGCTCTAATTTTGGTTCTTGTTGGCATAGTTATTCCAGCAATATTCTAATAGGGTAGTTAAATGATAAAAAAAAAGAACTCTCAATAATGAGGGTTCTTTTTTTGCAAAAAGTTCTAAAAAAAATTTAATTATTTTTTCTCAGCAAGAACAGCTGTAACGCCAGCGATAAATGGGAATACTGTGATTGCGATTACGCCAAATACGCTTGAAGCATAGATTGATGTAGTAGTTCCGGCAACAGTTGCTTTGTTAGCAAGAACATATACTAGTACCATTACAGCGATAACGATAGCAAGTACTGCTAGAGCTACACCAATGAACTTTCTTAGCTTTGAATACTTAGTTTTGCCTTTTTTGTTGTCCATAAAGAATAGTACTATGTAAGCAAGAACGCAAGCAATAACTACACAAGCAAGAACAGCAGCAATAACTTTCCAAGCGCCTTTGTATTCGCTACCTAGAACTTTGAAAACATTTTCAATGTCTTCTGGCTTGTTGAAAAGTCCAAAGAATTCTTCTGCCTTAATGCTTGAACTACTGGTAGCTGCCATGATATCAAACATTGGTAAAAATGTGAATACTCCAGCAACAACACCTAGTACCATAGTGCATAGACTCAAAATAAGTTTTTTAAGCTTCATACAATCTCTCCTTTTCTTATGATAATATTATTATAATATAAAGGCTGTTTTTATGCAAAGTTTTGAGCAAAAAAATGGAAAGAAACATAAAAAAAATAATATTTTTGTCACTTTTGACAAAAATTTTGTACATAAATGTTGATTTTGTATATATAATTAAGACTATAAATAAATATCAGCGGAAACTTTTTTTGATGCTAGTCATCAATATACCCTTCTTCTTGAAGTTGAATTTTTAGCTTCCAACTACAGAGGGATATTAGTTCGCTATTACTAGGTTTGTAATATTTGTTATATGCTTTTGGTTCAGATTTTACCAGCTCCAAAAGTGTATCATGTAATATGTTGTTGGTGTAACAAATATTTATCAAATTTCTAATTGCCCTTTCGACTTGCATAGACGAAACATTGTATTTTTCGGCTATCATAGGATATAATTTTGTTGTTACACTTCTAAGCAAACTTGAGTCTGCAACGCAGAGTTTGAGCGCCTCCATCAAATAAATACTCCCACTCAAACTTCGCTTGATTCCGTACTTGGAGTAATACTTATCTATCTTCTTTTCTATATAGAGTGTAGTTTGATTACACATTGTCGTACCCTTTTTATTGTTATATTTGTTTTTAGTGCTAAAAACAGATACATAATACTATATATTGTGTTTATTTTCAACACATAAGCAAAATAAGCTATTATTCGTCAAAAGTTATCATTATTGTTAAATAATTAACCTTTTTGTTCCAAAAGCCCAATTCTTTTGCAAAAATATGTCTTATTTTGCATTCTTTTTAGGATATCTAGCGTTATATTGGTGCTTCGTGTCGAATAATAGTAAGGGCATGTTGTATACGCTCCAATATCAAGTTCGCAAAAAATCTAAATATGTCTTAAATATTAAATAAAAATTGCTAGTTAGCGTAATATGTCGTATTGACAAAATTTGTCTAAAATGGTAATATAAAGGTAAGAAAACAACTAAATATATGTGGCTTCTTAAGACGGAGGTGTGCGATGTCAAAAAAGAAACAAAAAATAATTAAAGGTCAAAAAAAGCAAAAGCGTAGTAGCAATAACTTTTATGACAACAGCTACGGCAACAAAAATAGTCGTCGTCAGCCATATTTTGTTGAAGAAGATGCAGTTTACTTTAAGGACGGCAAACCAGTTTTTGAAGAGGATTATGTAGAAGAGTACGACTATCCTACTAGACACAGAAATAGGCCAGATAATTATAGCAATGAACAGTATAATAGAGGCCATGGTCGCAATGACAAAGGAAGCAGGGATAACAGAAAATCTGTTAGCCATACCAAAATGAGTAAAAAGGCTCAAAGAAAAGAGGACTTTGAAAGACAAGTTATGAGAGACTATGAGTCGGCGCTAACAAGTAGAGAGAGAAGACCTTTTAGCCTAAAATATTTTGGCAAAAACTACTCAGAAAGAGATTTGGCTGAGTATCAATATGAGATTGATAAACTTAATTGGCTGATAGATCCACACAACAGACCTAAACTTATAGATAAGGCAGAAGAAATTTTGCGTAGGACATTTGGCCCTGATGCCAATGATAGATATGGGATCTCTAATAAGTACAAATTATCAGATGTTCCTCAAGATAATCCTAGCAGAAATGCAGAGAGATATGTATTTCCATATAATGACGACTACCTAGTAGGACTTAGAAAATCGCCTAAGATTCCTATTGGACCATGGGAAGTAAAACATAATGACAGAATGAATACTATCCAAACCAGAAAATATCTATGTATGGTTGATGGAGAAGTTTTGCTTGGTGAAATGACAGTAGATACTTGCCATATGTATAACTCTGTTATAAAAGAAGGCAAAAGCGGTATTAAATTTTGTATTTATTATAGAGGATTAGAAGAAGGTAAATTTATCGTTGAGCGTTGGGACTACGAGCCACTTTCTCAACACCCTAATAAATTTGATGCTCAAAATCAATTTTGTATCAATGGTGTATTATGTGACAAGACTAAATATAGCCACAGACATATATATAATCGTTTTAATAGATTGGTATTGACCCAAAATCAATCTCCAGATATAAAACCAACACCTATTAACTATAAGTCAAAGGAATATACAACCGAAGAGGCAAGATATGAAAGCTTTGCAAATATGATAGTTGACTTTGAAAAAGAGCTTCACGTAGAGAGTACGCAGGTGCCAGTTCATGAAGTTCAAACTTGCAAGCTAAAAGATTTAGGAAAAGATTATTGTGTTAACTATGATACATATTCTAAGGTAACAATGCCTGGACCAAAATATTCAGAGTTAAAAAAACTTGCTAAGAAGGCAAAGGAAGAAGCTTCTGAAGAGACCGAAGATAAAACTTCTGAGAATATAAAAGACTCTAAGGAAACAATACCTAACGAAGCAAATGAGAACTCAAACTATACAGGCACTCAACTTACTCTAGAAGATATTTATGGAAAAATGCAAGATATTAGCGAGCCTGTTGGAGAATTCCAAATTAATAATGTTGACGGGCTTGAACAAGTAAGTATTGAGTTTCCAGATAAACCTAAGACAGTAGAAAACAAAACTCCAGTCGAAATAGCTGAAGAAATAAAATTGAGAGACGCAGAACAAGGAGGCGGACAAGAATTATGATAAATATAGATAAATTAAAGAAAGTTTTTAAGGATACGGTTTCTATTACAGAGTATCCAGGAGCATATATACTTAATACCAATCTTGTATACTTTGGCGAGGAGTCAGAGACATTTGCTATTAGCATAGTTGATGGCGGTGACAAAATAGTCCTAACAGATATAGGCGAAACGGTAAAAAGACTTGGAGAGCAAGATATAGATATACACGATAGCGAAGTATCGGTGTATGTAAGCAAAGTTTTGCACCACCTAGGCGTAGCACTTGGACCTTCTAATGAGTTACTTGTTTATGCTAGCAACGAAACAGATTGTGCCTTAGCTGCCGGCAGACTATATCAAGCTATTACCCTACTAAGTTACATCGACTTACAATATGAATATGAAGATTAAAAAATAATTAAGCCCCTATCTTTGGGGCTTTTTTATTTTGTCTAAGTGAGGGTTATGGTTATTTTATTTTAATTTGACTAATACAAAAAATAAGGTATAATATTTATGCTATGGAAAAATATGTAGATTTACACATGCACTCGACATTTTCGGACGGAAATAGAACGAGGGAGCAGCTTATAGAAGAAGCCAAACAAGCAGGACTTTCGCTAATATCTATAACAGACCATGACACTTGCAAGGTGTATTTTGATTTTGACCTTGAAGGTCACGGCATTGAGATTTTGAAAGGCGTTGAGATAATAACTACCGCAGGTAAGTGCCCAGTTGAGGTCTTGATTTATGGCTTTGACGAGAGGGATTGCGAAAAGTTTTTGAGAGCGAACTCACTTTCGCACGCCGAAGAATCTAAGGTAAAAACTAACAAAGAAATAGCCGTCCTAAAAAATCTTGGCATAAATGTAGATCTAGATACAGAGCACTTTGACTACGACAAACCTAATAACTGGTCGGTTGCAGCTCTATGGCAAAAACTTATGCTTGACCCAAAAGCAAAACAACTTTTGGCGGACGAAAACCCTGAGTTTTTAGTTTCGGCTAAACTATTTTTTCGTAAAGGTATGGCAAATATTAGATCAAAGTTCTTTGTTGATTTGTCTACCAAATATGTTTCGCTAAAGAAATTAAGAGAGTACTGTGACAAAAATAATTTAGTTATGATACTGGCACACCCTGGCGAATATTATACTAATATAGATATCGTTCTTGATGATGCAAAAAATTATGTTGACGGAATAGAAACATATCACCCTAGCATAAATAGTAAGTTAAAAGCATACTTGCAAGATTATTGCAAAAAATACAACTTGTTAGAAAGTGGTGGCAGTGACTATCACGGCTTTAGAGGAGCTCTTAATAGCGAAAAAGTCCCTTATCATATATATGAAAAAATCGCCGATAAACTTGCAGTTTTAAGAAAGTAAAAAGCAAATAAGATATAAATATAACACTAGGTATCAATACATACCTAATACGCTGGTGTGGCTTAGATGGTAAAGCACATGATTCGTAATCATGGGACCACGAGTTCGAGTCTCGTCACCAGCTCCAAAAAAATCACCTAAAAAACATAGGTGATTTTTTGTTATCTATATTGATATTATTTTAGATTGTGATTTGTATATTTTTTGATTTTGCTAGTTAGCGTATTATACATTTTTTTATTTTTTAATCTTGTTATATATTGGGCGTTATAAGCTTTGACTTTTTACGCTCTTTTTATTTATGCTTTTGGGGCGCGACTTACTTTTGGGCAGGATATTGTCTTTCAAATTCCTTCATACATTTTGCGATACACTTTTTGGCGTCTTCGCTATCGCCGGTGCTTAATATTTCTACTTTTTTATTTTCTAGTTGTTTATACACAGACAAGAAATGTTCAAGTTCTTGCAAAATATGTGTAGGTAGGGCAGAGATATCTCTATAGCAGTTGTATTGTGGGTCGCCATAAGGTATAGCGATAATTTTTTCGTCCATCTCATCTCTATCTTTCATAGCCACCATACCTATTGGGTAACATCTTACAAGGCTTGCTTTTTCGATAGGTTGGCTGCAAAGTACAAAGACATCAAGAGGGTCTTTGTCCTCAGAGATTGTTAGCGGAATAAATCCATAGTTCATAGGGTAGTGAGTGCTAGTAAATAGTACTCTATCAAGGATAATAAGTCCTGTTTCTTTGTCTAGTTCATACTTGTTTTTGCTACCGGCCTCTATCTCAATAAAAGCTACAAAGTTGTCCGGTTTAATTCTGTCTTTGTTAAAATCTTTCCATACGTTCATTTTTTATTTTTCTCCTAATTGGTAATCAATATATTACACTTTTGAGCCGCTTTTGTCAAAGGCTTTTTGGCTGCGCCAAAGTTAAAAAATACAAGCCTCTAATATTAGAAGCTTGCGTTTTGTTATTTTAGCATTTCGTTAATAGCTATCATTATACCTAGCTTGCCATACTCGTAAGTTAGACCGCCTTGCATAAACATACCATAAGGCTCGCAAACTGGTGCATCACAGCTAAGCTCAATAGTAGAGCCTTGTGTGAAACTTCCGCTTGCAGAAACTTCTTGATGTGGGTATCCTGGCATATCAGATGGTTCTGGAGTAGCAAAGCTATCTACTGGGCAACCTCTTTGAAGCCCGGTTGCGAATTTGACTAAATTGTCAGTGTTGCCAAGTTTGATTACTTGAATAATATCTGTTCTTTTTTCGGTAGCAGTTGGAGATACTTCATAACCCAATTTTTCAAGCATTGCAGATGCTAGAGCCATAGTTTTTAGGCTAGAGCAAACAGCATTTGGAGCCATGTACAAACCTTTGAAATATGATAGGTTCTCGTTAAAGTTAGCACCAATATCTTTTGCGGTACAAGGTGCAGAAAATCTCTCCGCTACAAGATATATTAGGTCTTTGCGTCCTACGATATATCCGCCAGTTTTGGCGATGCCGCCACCCAAGTTTTTCATAAGAGAGCCGACCAAAATATCTGCGCCAACCTCTGTAGGTTCTTTGTCTTCGACAAGGTCGCCGTAGCAGTTGTCCACCATTATGATTACATCTTTGTCAACTTCTCTTATAGCCTTGCAAACTCTCTCAATCTTGTCGATAGTCAAACTTTTGCGGTAACTGTAACCCCTGCTTCTTTGAATTTCAATTAGTTTTACCTTGCTTTGTTTTAGTCTATTGACAATGGTAGGGATATCAAAGTCGTCATTTACAAGTTCTATTTGTTCGTACTTGATGCCGCTTGCCATTAGCGAACTTTGGCTATCTCCACAAAGTCCAACTATACTTTTAAGTGAGTCATAAGGCTCACCAGAGATAGATATCATAGTGTCGCCATATTTTAGTAGTCCAAAAAATGTTAAAGCAATAGCATGTGTTCCGCACATTATTTGAGGTCTAACTAGTGCATCTTCTGCCCCAAAAATATCAGCAAAAATTGCCTCTAACTTATCTCTGCCACCATCATAAAAGCCATAGCCATTGACCTCGACAAAGTCTGGCGAAGATAGTTTGTGCTTTTGAAAAGCGCTTAGTACTTTGGCACTATTTTTCATGCATTGAGCCTCAAAGCCACTAAATACATCTTTTAGCTCACTTTCGCATTCATTTGCCAGTTTAATTACTTTTTCATCTATATCGTATCCGTAATACATTTTTTATTTCTCCCAGTGGCGATTATATCACACC
The DNA here is from genome assembly GCA_934757865.1 of uncultured Clostridia bacterium. Lineage (GTDB taxonomy): Bacteria > Bacillota > Clostridia > Christensenellales > UBA1242 > CAKVLS01. The sequence goes on from CAKVLS010000006.1 coordinate 35,571, forward strand.
TAAACTTTTGTTGCAAGCCAAAAAGCACTTTGACAAAAACTATCTAAAATTTATATAAAAATAAATAAATTGACAAGGCAAAAAACTTGGTATATACTTATTGAGTAAATTTAAGGAGCACTAATTGGGCAGAGTTATATGTAAAGTTGGCTATGCAATTTTTCCACCACCAAGAGGGTAGTGGATTTTTTGCCATAACTTTTAGTTAGTTTATGGTGTTTAGAGTTAAGAAAAATTTTACATATAAAAGGAAAAAATTAAAAATGAAAAAAGGTCAATCAAATAATATTGAACCTAATTTTACCGATGCAAAAACTCAAAACAATGGAACAGTAGCCCACAAACAAAACTTTTTTGTAAGGACTTGGAACTACTTTACCACTTACGAAAAGATTTGGTTTTTCTCTATAATAATATTATCATTTATATTCGCATTTGTATTCCCAGAAGAAGATGTAAACGGTGTTAACGGCGCTATTATCATGGTGCTTTATCTTGTAGATATCTTTTCTAATGTCCTATGCGAGCTACTTATATCTAAGCAGAGCAAATGGAACTTTCTTGTGTCATTAGTTGTAGAGCTAACAGAGATAGCAACACTAATAATACTAGCTGCAAGATTTGCAACTATGGCAGTAACAATTTTCTTCTGGATTCCTATTGATATCATTTCTTTTGTCAACTGGAACAAGCACAAGGACAAACAAGATGAGGACTTAACCGTTGTAAGAACACTAAAAGGCTGGCAAACTGTGCTTGTAGTTCTTGGCATATTGGTTTGGACTGCGGGCATAGGATACCTTATGGCAGCATATGGACCTGATACAGACTTCTTTACAAGCGAACTTGCCGAAAAAGTCGTTTGTTATCTTGATGCATGCGCTAGCGCTGTTGGTATCGCCAATGGTCTATTTATACTATTTAGATTTAGAGAGCAATGGCTTGCATGGTATATTTGTGCAGCTTTAGAGACAGCTATCAATATCATCTCAGGTCAATGGGTATTACTTGTCCTAAAAGCTGGATACTTTACTAACACAACTTACGGCTATATCAAATGGACTAAGTACATAAAATCTCATGGTAAGAATAACGAAAAATTATTAACCGAAGTACCAACCTCAAACGAGGCAAAGTTATAAAATAAAAAATGCATTGTAAAATATAGGTAAAAAAAGACAACCTCAAATGGTTGTCTTTTTTGTTATTCTTTTTCGATAGTTCCTATATGCTTATTGTCCTCGTCATATACATTATACTTTGGATTTTCAGCCTTGCGTTCTTTTTCTCTCTGCTCAGCAAAAGCATGTGCCTTTTGAGATTGCTCTTTGTCCCAAGCTGCGTTGTCTTTTTGAACTTCTGCTTTTAACTCTTCTTTTGTTCCGCCTAGCTTAATGTATTGCTCTTCCAATTCTTCTAGTTCAATGTCCATAAGCTCAATTTCTTTTTTGTACTTATCTAGCTCAGGTTTTTTCTTTTTATCCATCAAAGCAGAACTAACTCTTGTCCCTACTAAGAAGAACACAACAGCGATAATAAGGGCTGGCCATACAGCGCCGTAGTGAAGTACTTTGGTGAATACAACTCTAGATATGATATAAAATACTATTGCCACGCAAAATCCAATAAAGCTTGCATAGGTAGCCATATTGCCAAAAGATACTTTATATTTGTTATCTCTTAGTCTTTTATTTATTGCATAGCTTGTGATTATGTTTTGTTTGTCGGCAGATATCTTTGGCTCTTTGTCTTCTTTTTCTTTTTTATTTAGTGCGTTAATTTCTGCTTTTAGTTCGGCTTTACGCTTTTCTCTCTCGTCTGGTGTCATAAATGCCTCCTATATGATATTTATTTATACATTTATATTATCACATGAGATTATATGTTGGCAAATATTTTGAGAGTTTTGATTTTTGGGGCTGTTTTATTTGATTTGCTGTTATTTGTGTCTTTTTGGCTAGAAGAGGTGCATAGTATTTGCCTTTTTTATTATTTACAATGCACAGTTGTTTTTTAGATTTTATGTGTTTTGCACTCTTAATCGTATGCAAATTATTTGACAATTTTCGGGTGTTTTTGCTAATATTATGTATTGGTAAATAGTTCGCTTTTTGCCACTTGCCAAAGTATGAAAGGCAAGGCTTTTGGCGATATTTATCACGGAGGACAAAAATATTAAATGCAAGATGTAATTAACTCAGTAGAAAAGTTGCAAGAGCTTTTGGAAAATGTCCGCAAAGCGCAAAAAGAATATTCAACCTACTCACAAGAAGCAGTGGATAAAATATTCTTTGAGGCGGCTAAGGCAGCCAACAGCGAGAGAATCCCACTTGCCAAACTTGCCGTAGAAGAAACAGGCATGGGTATAGTAGAGGATAAGGTTATTAAAAACCACTATGCAGCGGAGTATATTTATAATAAGTACAAAAATGTACAAACAGTAGGTGTTATTGACGAGGATAAAGCCTTTGGGACAAAGAAAGTATTAGAGCCAATAGGTGTAATATGCGGCGTAATACCAACTACCAACCCAACATCAACAGCAATATTTAAGACATTACTTGCCCTTAAGACAAGGAATGCAATAATAATCAGCCCACACCCTAGAGCAAAGAGAAGCACAATAGCAGCTGTAAAGGTAGTGTTAGAAGCAGCCGTAAAAGCAGGCGCTCCAGAGAACATACTAGGTTGGATAGATGAGCCTAGCCTAGACCTTACTAATATGTTAATGAAAGAGAGCGACATAATACTTGCTACTGGAGGCCCAGGACTTGTAAAAGCCGCATATTCTAGCGGAACACCAGCACTAGGTGTTGGAGCTGGCAATACCCCAGCGATAATTGATAAGACAGCTGATATCAAACTTGCCGTAAACTCAATCATTCATAGTAAGACTTTTGATAACGGTATGATATGTGCAAGCGAGCAGTCAGTAATTGTTGACAAGGCTATTTATGATGAGGTAAAAAACGAATTTTTGGCAAGGGGTTGCTACTTCCTAAAAGATGACGAAAAGGACAAAGTAAGAAAGACCATTATAATCAACGGCTCACTTAATGCTAAGATTGTAGGTCAAAAGCCCGTTACTATTGCAGCTCTTGCGGGAGTAAAAATTCCTGAGGAAACAAAAGTTTTAATAGGCGAGGTTGAGAGTGTAGAACTTTCTGAAGAGTTTGCTCACGAAAAACTAAGTCCAGTACTTGCTTTTTATAAGGCAGAGGACTTTGAAGACGCTGTAAGCAAAGCCGAAAAACTAATAGCAGACGGCGGATATGGTCACACATCATCAATCTATATCAATAGCTTGACCCAAAAGGAAAAACTAGACGAGTTTGAAGAGAGGATGAAGACTTGCCGTATACTTATCAACACACCATCATCTCAAGGTGGCATAGGAGATATTTATAACTTTAAGCTACCACCATCACTTACACTTGGTTGTGGCTCATGGGGTGGCAATGGCGTATGCGAAAATGTCGGCGTTAAACATTTGCTAAATGTAAAAACAGTCGCCGAAAGGAGAGAAAATATGTTGTGGTTTAGAACTCCGCAAAAAGTTTATATCAAAAAAGGCTGTTTGCCAGTAGCTCTTGACGAACTAAAAACAGTCCTTAACAAAAAGAGAGTATTTATAGTAACAGACTCGTTCCTATTTAATAATGGTTATACCAAGCCTATCACTGATAAGCTTGACGAAATGGGTATAGCTTATAGTGTATTTTCAGAAGTTGCTCCAGACCCAACTCTTGCTTGTGCAAAGGCTGGCGCTGAGCAAATGAAATCATTTAATCCTGATTGCATCATAGCAATCGGCGGCGGCTCTGCTATGGACGCCGGAAAAATTATGTGGGTTCTTTACGAGCACCCAGAAGTTGACTTTGCAGACCTTGCAATGAGATTTATGGATATCCGTAAGAGAGTGTATACCTTCCCTAAGATGGGCGAAAAAGCTTACTTCATAGCTATTCCTACTAGTGCAGGTACTGGTAGTGAGGTTACACCTTTTGCTGTTATCACTGACGAAAAAGTTGGCGTTAAGTACCCACTAGCTGATTATGAGCTTTTGCCTAACATGGCAATAGTTGATGCAGATATGATGATGAACGCCCCAAAAGGTCTAACTTCTGCATCTGGTATAGATGCTTTGACTCACGACCTTGAAGCTTATGCTTCTATGATGGCTACAGAATATACAGATGGCTTAGCTACTGAGAGTGCTAAGATGATATTTGAATATTTGCCTCGTGCTTACGAAAACGGTGCAAGCGACCCAGAAGCTCGTGAAAAGATGGCTAACGCAGCTACTATGGCTGGTATGGCTTTTGCCAATGCTTTTCTTGGTGTTTGTCACTCTATGGCACACAAACTTGGTGCATATCATCACATAGCACACGGCATTGCTAATGCTTTAATGATAACTTTGGTGCTAAGATACAATGCTGCCGAAGTTCCAACCAAGATGGGAACTTTCCCTCAATACTCATATCCTCATACACTTAGCCGTTATGCAAGCTTTGCAAAAGCTGCTGGCATTGAGGGCAAAAATGACAATGAGCTATTTGAGAACTTAATTGCTAAGATAGAAGAGCTAAAAGAAAAGATTGGTATCAAAAAGACTATCAAAGATTATGGCGTTGACGAAAAGGTTTTCCTTGACACACTAGACGAGATGAGCGAGCAAGCCTTTGACGACCAATGCACAGGCGCTAACCCAAGATACCCACTAATATCTGAGATAAAAGAAATGTATCTAAAAGCTTATTATGGGAAATAGGAGGAGAGCAAATGCAACTAAATAATGTAATAGCAAAAAGACCTAACAAAACACTATACAGAGACGGCGACAAACTAATCAAAGTTTTTAATAATGAGTTTAGTAAGTCAAATGTCCTAAACGAAGCACTTAACACTGCAAGAGTTGAGGAAACTGGTCTTAATGTCCCAAAACTTGAAGAAGTAACTAAGATAAATGGTAAGTGGGCTATAATTATGGATTATATAGAGGGCGACACTCTAGAAAAACTAATTGCCGAGAATCCAGAAAAGTTTGACGAGTATCTAGAGATATTTGTTGAAACGCAACTTGCTATTCATAACAAAAAATCTAAGCTTCTAACCGTCCTAAATGACAAGATGGAGAGAAGAATAGATGAGAGCGACTTACCTAGCGAAGTTAAGTATGATTTGCATACTAGACTTGCTGGCTTTGCAGAGCATGACAAAGTATTGCATGGCGATTTTCAATTCAGCAATGTAATACTTAGCCCTGACGGAAAAGTTTATGTTATAGACTGGTCACACGCAACTCAAGGCAACGCATCAGCTGATGCTGCTATGTCATATCTTTTGCTTGTTTTGTCTGGTAGAAGAGAAATGGCTGAGGAGTATATAGAACTATTTGGCAAAAAGACAGGCACAGACCCACATTATATCAAGTCATGGATACCTATCGTTGCTGCCGCTCAGCTAAGCAAAGTAAAAGGCAAAAATAAAGAAATGCTAAAAAGTTTTATCAATGTAGTAGATTATGTATAGAAATTTACTCCATAGAAATAATTTTTAGAGGTGTTATGAGCCATCGCAAAAAACTCACAAGAGAGAACTTAAGGAGACTAAAATGAAAGATAACAAAGCGTGGGAAGGATTTAACGGAAATATCTGGAAAAAAGAAGTAAATGTCCGTGATTTTATTCAAACCAACTACACCCCATATGAAGGAGACGAGAGCTTTTTGAGCGGACCTACAGACGCAACAAACAAGCTTTGGGGTTGCTTAAACAAATTACAAAAGAAAGAAAGAGCCAAAGGCGGAGTTTTGGAGTGCGAAACAGAAGTTGTTTCTGGGCTTACCGCTTATGGACCTGGATATATAGACGAAAAATTAAAAGATTTGGAGAAAGTTGTAGGACTTCAAACTGATAAGCCACTTAAACGTGCATTTATGCCTTATGGCGGTATAAGAATGGCAGAAGAAGCTTGTACCACATATGGATACACCCCTAACCCAAAATTCCATAAGATTTTTAACGATTATTGCAAAACACACAACCAAGGTGTTTTTGATGCATATACAGAAGAGATGCGTAAGGCAAGACACTCACACATCATTACTGGACTTCCTGATACTTATGGTAGAGGCAGAATAGTAGGCGACTACAGAAGAGTAGCTCTATATGGTATCGACACTTTGATAGAAGAAAAACAAAAAGACCTAAACGCATGTGCTAGTGGTGCTATGACTGATGAAATCATTAGAAAAAGAGAAGAAATCTCTATGCAGATAAGAGCGCTAAACGGCATCAAAGAAATGGCTGCTATCTATGGCTATGATATCTCTAAACCAGCAGTTAACGCAAAAGAAGCTGTTCAATGGCTATACTTTGGTTACCTTGCTGCTATCAAGACCCAAAACGGTGCTGCAATGAGCGTAGGTAGAATTTCTACTTTCCTTGATATTTATATTGATAGAGATCTTAAAGCCGGCACTCTTACAGAAGAAGAAGCACAAGAGCTTATTGACCACCTAGTTATGAAGTTTAGAATGGTCAAATTTGCTCGTATCCCTTCATACAATCAACTATTTAGTGGAGACCCAGTTTGGGCAACTCTAGAAGTAGCCGGTACTGGTATGGACGGAAGATCTATGGTAACAAAAAATGACTATAGATTTTTGCACACACTAGAAAATATGGGACCTTCTCCAGAGCCAAACTTGACTGTTTTGTATTCTTCAAAATTGCCAACTCATTTCAAAAATTATGCTGCAAAAATTTCTATTGATACAAGCTCTATCCAATACGAAAACGATGATGTTATGAAACCTTTCTGGGGCGATGACTATTCTATTTGCTGCTGCGTTTCTGCAACCCAAACTGGTAAAGAGATGCAATTCTTTGGCGCAAGAGCCAACCTTGCTAAATGTCTATTGTACGCAATTAACGGCGGTGTAGACGAGCACTCTCATGAGCAAATTGGACCAAAATACGACCCAATTACTAGCGATGAGCTAAACTATGACGAAGTAATGGCTAAGTATGATGCTATGCTAGAGTGGCTAGCTGACCTATATGTTAATACTCTTAACGTTATTCACTATATGCATGATAAGTATTACTATGAGGCTGCTGAGATGGCACTTATTGATACCGATGTAAGAAGAACTTTTGCTACCGGTATTGCAGGTTTTTCTCATGTAGTAGATAGTTTGAGTGCTATCAAATACGCAAAGGTAAAAGTTATCCGTGACGAAACTGGACTTGCTGTTGACTACAAAGTCGAGGGAGATTTCCCTAAATACGGCAACGATGATGACAGAGCAGATGACATCGCTTGCAACTTGCTAAAAACATTCATCGAAAAGATTAAACACTACCATACTTACAGAAATTCAGAAGCAACAACTTCTATCTTGACTATTACCTCAAATGTTGTTTATGGTAAAGCAACTGGTAGTATGCCAGACGGAAGAAAGGACGGAACTCCACTATCTCCAGGCGCTAACCCAAGCTACGGAGCAGAAAACAACGGACTTATCGCTTCTCTTAACTCTGTCGCAAAAATCCCTTATGAGTGGGCACTAGACGGTATTTCTAATACCCAAACTATCAACCCTCAAGCTCTAGGACACAGCGAGTACGAGAGAATCAAAAATCTTGTTCAAGTTATGGATGGATACTTTGATCAAGGTGCACACCACCTTAATGTCAATGTATTTGGCGTTGAAAAACTTATCGACTGTATGGAGCACCCAGAAAAAGAAGAGTACGCTAACTTTACTATTCGTGTTTCTGGTTATGCTGTTAAATTTGTTGACCTTACTCGTGAACAACAAGAAGATGTAATCGCAAGGACTTGCCATGACAGACTATAAAGCTATCGTTAATAAGATAGAAACTTTTGGACTAGTGGACGGACCAGGGGTTAGAGTAGTTGTATTTTTACAAGGCTGTAACATGAGGTGCAAGTATTGTCACAATCCAGAGACTTGGACAATATCTTCTCCTGACGCAAAAGAGTGGTCAGCCAAGGATCTTGTCAACTTCACATATAGATACCACACTTATTGGGGTAAAGATATGTCTAATGGCGGTGTTACTTTTAGTGGCGGCGAGCCACTACTCCAAATTGACTTTTTACTTGAGTTTGCTAGACTCGCTAAACAAAAAAATATAAGTATAGCAATAGATACTTGCGGTCAGCCATTTAGAGATGATATAGAGTATTTGAAAAAGTTTGATGAACTTGTTAGCCTATGTGATGTATTTCTTGTGGACATCAAATGTATGGACGAGGAACTTCACAAGACTTTGACAGGACATAGTAACAAAAATATTTTGGCTATGATTAAACACTTGTCCGAGCTAAAAAAAGATATGTGGATAAGACATGTCTTAGTCCCTAACCTTACAGATAGCGAGGCTGACCTTACTGCTATGCACGACTTTGTTAAGTCGCTAAACTGTGTCAAAAAAGTTGAGATATTACCTTACCATGACTTTGCGACTTTTAAGTACAAGAGCCTTGGTATTAGATATCCGCTAGAAGGCTACCGCACTCCAACTAAGGACGAGGTAAAAAGGGCAGAAGATATATTAGAAGTTACTAAATATACGGACTAATATATTATTTAACTTTTGATTAGTTTAGTCTTATTTGCTTGCAGTAGCTAAAAGAAAAATTGCTGTGAGCTAACAAATTGCTTTTCCTACGCTTCTTAAACAAAAATGCTAATAATAAATAAAAAATCACCAAAAATACTGGTGATTTTTTTGTTATAAATTGTAAGTTGCTTGCGATTATTTTGGATTTTTGGTAGTATATAGATGTAAAGGAATAATAAAGCTAAATTATGGACGAGATAAAGATAATAGACCTAAAAAGAACAATACTAGAAGATAATGATGCAGATGCAGAACTTTTAAGGCATGAACTAAAAGAAAAAGGTATCTTTTTGATCAATCTTATGTCATCACCGGGTAGTGGCAAGACGACTACACTTTTGGCTCTAGCTCGTGAGCTAAAGGGCAAGGCTAACTTCGCCGTTATGGAAGCTGATATTGATAGCGATGTTGATGCTAAGACGATGATGAGCGCCGGCGTAGCGTGCGTGCAACTTCACACCGGTGGTATGTGTCACCTAGATGCGGATATGACAAGACAAGGCATCAAGGCTATGGGGAATATAAGAGATTCTATAGTAGTTTTGGAGAATATCGGCAACTTAGTATGCCCAGCGGAGTTTGATACTGGAGCTCACAAAAAAGTTGCAATTTTATCTATAACTGAGGGCGATGATAAACCTATCAAGTACCCACTAATGTTTAGTGTTGCCGACCTTGTTATTATTAACAAGATAGACACAATAGAGTACTTTGATTTTGATATCGAAAAATGCAAAAACAATATTCACAATCTCAACCCAAAAGCCGAAATCATACTAGCAAGCTCTAAGACTGGCGAGGGTATAGACAAAATAGCTAAGTATATTTTGAGAGAATACAAAAGTTGGAGCGAACAAAAATGAGTAAAGTAAAAATAATTGAAGTCCACGAAAATATTTTTGCCGACAACATTAAGACAGCAGATGAGACAAGACAAATGCTAGACCGCTTAGGCACTACAATGTTTAATGTTATGTCCTCTCCGGGTAGCGGAAAAACAACGACAATATCTGCCGTAATTAACAAACTAAAAGACAGATACAAAATTGCAGTATTAGATGTTGATATAGAGAGTGATTTGGACGCAAAAACTGTCGCAAGAAATACTGGTGTAAAATCTGTACAGATACACAATGGCGGACTATGTCATATAGATGCAGATATGACCGCAAGAAGTCTTAAAAGCATTGACCCAAAAGATTATGATATTATCTTTTTAGAGAATATCGGCAACCTAGTATGCCCGGCGGAGTTTGACACCGGCTCGCACAAAAACATTATGCTACTATCGCTCCCAGAGGGCGATGATAAACCGCTTAAATATCCACTTATGTTTAGTGTGGCGGACATAGTAGTATTTAGTAAGATAGACACAAAACCCGCTTTTGACTTTGATATAGAAAAGTGCAAAAGCTATATCAAAAAACTAAATCCAAAAGCTGAGTTTTTTGCAGTGAGTGCAAAGACCGGCGAGGGTATAGAAGCGTTAGCTGAGCGTTTGGCTCAAGAAACAAAAAGAGAGGTAAAGTAATATGCCAGAGATGAGCAAAATGGTAACTCCTAAATATATGGGAGACCCAAATCCAAGAAAGAAGATTTTGAAACTAGCAAGGAAGATAACAGACTGTATCGACCACAAACTTAAAGGAGTTACATCTAACGACCCAGAGTATTGGGGACTTGCATGCGTAGTAACAGATGAGATGGCAGATATCGCCCTAAAAATGAAAGTTAGAAAGCCATATACTTACGAAGATTTAAGAAAAATGAACAAAAAGCTTCCTGAAGAAAAATTGCAAGAGCTTTTGAAACAAATGAGTGATATAGGTCTTTTAGAGTATGATTATGGCAATCACTATACAGACGAAGGCCCTATCAAAGACGCCCCTCATATTAGAAGATATATTTTACCTATGTTTGTACCAGGTTCTGCTGAGTTTACCAACATGGTCAAAAAGCAACTAGATGACCACCCAGAGCTTGCAATGTTCTTTGAAAGAATGACATTTTTGCCTCTAGAAAAAGTAACCCCTATGGTTCCTGCCGGAGGCGCTGGTATTGGTATGCATGTAATACCAGTAGAGAAGGCTATTGAGGCTGAGTCTACAACTATGGATATTGAGCATTTGTCATATTGGTTAAAAAAATATGAAGGACATCTTGGTGTAGGTATTTGTTCTTGTAGATATGGCAGAGCCAAACTTAACGAAGGCTGTGGCGATGATTGTGACGACTGGTGTATAGGTGTTGGCGATATGGCAGACTATTGTAGAGAGACCGGCAAGGGTCACGACATCACTTACGAACAAGCTATGGAAATTCTTCGTAACGCAGAGAAAAACGGCTTTGTTCACCAGATAACTAACATTGACGGCGAGAACAAAATTTTTGCTATCTGTAACTGTAATGTTAATATTTGTAACGCACTTCGTACTTCACAACTATTTAACACTCCTAATATGTCGCGCAGTGCATATACTGCCAAAGTTGATAGAGATAAATGTGTAGCATGTGGAAAATGCGTAGAGTTTTGCCCAGCCGGCGCTGTGAAACTAGGACAAAAACTTTGTACCACAAATGGCGAAGTAAAATATCCTAAGCACGAACTTCCAGACAATTTGAGTTGGGGCCCAGACAAATGGGATGAAGATTATAGAGATAACAACAGAATCAACTGTTATGATACAGGTACAGCACCATGTAAGACAGCATGTCCAGCGCACATAGCAGTTCAGGGTTATCTAAAACTAGCAAGCCAAGGCAGATATAAAGAAGCTCTTGAGCTTATCAAAAAAGACAATCCTTTCCCAGCAGTTTGCGGCAGAATATGTAATAGAAGATGCGAGGACGCTTGTACTCGTGGCACTATAGATAAGGCTGTTGCTATTGACGCTGTCAAAAAGTTTATTGCAGAGCAAGACCTTAAAGCTGAAACAAGATTTGTACCAGAAGTTGTTATTCCTTCTAATACCCGTAAACATTGGGACGAGAAGATAGCTATTATAGGCGCAGGTCCAGCAGGGCTTTCTTGTGCATACTACCTAGCAACAAGAGGTTACAAGCCAACTTTATTTGAGAAAAATCAAAAGCCAGGCGGAATGCTAACTTATGGTATCCCTACATACAAGCTAGAAAAAGATGTAATCGAAGCTGAGATAGATATTTTGAGAGAACTAGGCGTTGAGATTAAGTGCGGCGTTGAGGTTGGCAAAGACATCACTCTAAAACAACTTAGAAAACAAGGCTACAAAGCCTTCTATATCGCTATCGGTTGCCAAGGTGGTAGACTTCCTAATATACCTAACGAAACAGCAAACGGCACTGATACAGCAGTACACTTCTTGCACGGCGTATATGAAAATCAAAAACAAAAACTTGATGGCGATGTAGTTGTAGTCGGCGGCGGAAATGTTGCAGTTGACTGTGCTCGTTCGGCAATTAGACTAAAATCAAAATCAGTTAAAATGTTCGCTCTAGAGAGCAGAGAAACAATGCCAGCAACTAAACTTGAGATTTTAGAAACTCTAGAAGAAGGCATTGAGATAAATAATGGTTGGGGACCAAAAGAAGTTCTTATCGACAAAAAGGGCAACGTAACTGGTATCACTTTCAAAAAGTGCCTAAGCACCATAGACGAAAATGGCAAGTTCAATCCAAAATATGACGAGAACGAAACAATGACAGTTAAAGCAAAACATATCATCTTTGCCATAGGTCAAGCTATTGAGTGGGGCGACCTTCTAAAAGGCGAAAATGTTGAGTTCTGGCACGGCAATTACCCAGTTGCAGATACTTTGACTTACCAAACATCTACAAAAGATATCTTTGTTGGCGGAGATGTATACACAGGTCCTAAGTTCGCAATAGACGCAATCGAGGCTGGTAAAAATGCAGCAGAGTCACTACATAGATTTGTACAACCGGGCACAAGCCTAACAATAGGTAGAAATCGTAGAGAGTTCATCATGCTAGACAAAGACATTTTGAAGATAGAAAACTACGACACTGCCGGCAGGCAAGAAGCAGGACTTGACCCAAAAATTGACTACAAAAAATCATTTAGAGATGCTCATCTTACTCTTACCGAAGAGCAAGTTAAGATTGAGACGGCTAGATGCTTAGGTTGTGGTGCAAGTGTTGTCGATGAGAACAAATGTATCGGTTGTGGTATCTGTACTACTAAGTGTAAGTTTGATGCTATTCATCTTCATCGTGACCACCCAGAGTGCTCTAAGATGATAAGAAGCGAAGATAAGTTTAAGGCAATACTCCCTTATGCTATTAAGAGAGGTTTTAGAATTTTGTTTGGCAAAAAGACCCCAGAAGAAAAAGAATCTCAAAGAAAGCACAAAGAGTATAAGAAAAATCTAAAACTTCAAAAGAAACTTGCCAAGAAGCAACCTACATGTACTAGTTGTGCAGGCTGCCCAGCAAGCGGAAAATGCGAAGGGAGCAAAAAATAATGCATGAATTAGGCGTTGTGTTCCATATCGTAAAAGAAGTAGAAAAGATAGCTCTTGAAAACCATGTTGACAAGATAAAATCTGTTACTCTAGATATAGGCGAGGTGTCTACTATAGTCAATCCATACCTAGTTGACTGCTGGAATTGGGCTTCAAAAAAGTCCCCAATCCTAGATGGTGCTAAGCTAAAAATCAACACCATAAAAGCAGTAACACATTGTGATGATTGTGGAAAAGATTATAAGACTGTCAAGTACGGCAAAATTTGCCCAAGATGTAAGAGCCCTAATACCTATCTACTTAGAGGTAACGAAACTACAATTAAACAAATAGAAGTTAAAAACTAGCAAAAAAGCAGACATTATTTTGTCTGCTTTTTTATTTAGTCCCAAAAAAATTGACAAATAATAAGACTTTTGCATACATAAATTTACAATGTAGCCAAAACATGATATAATAAAAATATGATATGCAGGTATAGTTTAGTGGCAAAACGAGTGCTTCCCAAGCATTAGTTGCGGGTTCGATTCCCGCTACTTGCTCCATTTTTATTTGTCAAATTACTTTTGACACCAAAAAACCGCCTATTAGAAATCTAATAGGCTTTTTTGTTAAATCAAATGCCAAGACAAAGGTTTTTATGGCATAATAAATATGCACGGGGACAATTTGAACAAATATCAAAAGTTGTGGGAGTATATAAAAAGTTTGATTCTAAACCCATTGTTATTATAATTATTAGTATTAACCGCATAGTGTATGTTATAATAAAAAAATACTAAAGGGGAGAGAACAATGACATTTCATGATTTTTGGACCAATGAAAACAACCCATCACTTCCAAAGTCAGAGTATCTTTATAACACAAGACATATACTTGTTTTGGTTGGGATTTTGATTGCTTGTGTGACGCTGACTATAATCTTTTATAAAAAGAGCGAAAAGGCAAAAAATATTTTATTTTATGTGTTGGGCGGGATATTGCTATTCTTTGAGATTTTGTCTAGAATAGTCAATTTGATTATAACAACTGACTACAGTTTAGGAAATATCTTTAAGATTATAGCCCCTATGCATATTTGCTCTGTTATGGTTTGGGTTTTTATTATAGCTATTTTTAGCCACAAAAAGACTCTTATGGAATTTTCAGTTATTGGTGGACTTTTGGCAACGGTGGCATTTTTGGCATACCCAGCAGTTGGACTTAATAAAGTATATATGTCATTTACATGTATTTATAGTACTTTTTCACATTCTATAGGGTTTGTTACCGTAATACTTATGATGACCCTTGGCAAAGTTCACTTTCAGTTTAAGGACATATGGAAAATATATCTTTGCTTTGCGATAATGTTTTTGTGGGGAGTGCTACTAGATTTTGTTATTTTGCCAGGCTCGGATTATATGTATCTTGTCAACGACCCACTAGAACTAAAAATAAATTTCCCATATCAATTACTTTATGGAATTATTTTAGTATTCTATGTCCTTGTTTATTATGTTATAAGCTTTTTGATAAAGAAAATAAAGAGCTCAAAAAAAATCTTAATTTAGGCTGGTTATAAAACATGTTAGATTGCAAAACTAACAACTTAATAAAAGATATCTGCAAGGCAAATGGCATTAAATGCGAAAGCATCAAGAGGGCGGATTCTGGCTTTACTAATATTGTGCATATCGTAAATGACGAATATGTTGTCAAAGTTATAAGCCCCTTCACCAAGCCCGAAAAGTTGCAAAAAGAAATTGCTTTTTATAAAAATGTCAAGATTGCTGCTATGCCCGAATATGTTGCCAGTGGCAAAATATTTGACAAAGACTACCTTATTATAAAGATGCTTAACGGCAAGAGTTTGTATAGCGTTTGGCATACTTTAAGCGATGCGGAGCGAAAAGACGCCGTTATTCAAATTGCTCGCATCCTAAACGAACTGCACAAACAAAAGGGCGACTTTTTGGCTGAAAAATTTGTCCAGACTGACTGGGTAGGCAAGTGGCAAAAGAGTTTTGACCTTAATATCGGGATACTAAAAAACAAAGGTTTTGACACTTCGTTTTTAGAAGACTTTAAGGCAAAAAAGCTCTCTAAAATTTTTGAGCAAAACAAGCCTTGCCTTATATACAATGACGGACATTTTGACAACTTTTTGTACGATGACGGCAAAGTGTATATCATCGACTTTGATAGGGTGCTATATTGCTCGGTAGATTATGAACTTATGGTAATTTCTATGATGGTTGACGACCCAAAAAAGTTCGCCAGCGAGATAACTGAGAAATTTGTTGTTGACGGCGAGTATGGAGATATATTAGATATTTTAAGGGCATATGCTCTGGATATGTTTGACTTTGAGCATTTAGAGGATAGAGTCTTTATATATAAGTTTATATATCACTTAGGTCAAGGCTACGAAACTCATAACAATAGCTGGATAAAAACTCAGCTTGAAAACTTCAAAAAACATTTTGGATACTAATAAAAAAAAAGAGGATATGTTGTTTCTCTTTTTTTATTAGCTAATTTGTTGTTTATTATGTTTTGTTAAATAAGTTTTAATTTTTATAATATACTTTTTGATATTTTTACTTTTATTTAGCAACAATTAAAATTTGTATTATTGTTAAATTTTGGCAATATATTATTCGGTTTTTCCTTGTCCTGAGAAAATATCTTCAAAGAGTTTTTTAGTACCGCCATATGCTTGTGCTTCTTGGCGTCTTTGCTCAGTTTCAATTATTTGTTGCTCGGGCACAATATCTGCGATAGAGTAGATAATATTGTCGCTAGCATCTTCTAAGTCAAGATCTCTGTCCATAAGCTCTTCTGAGGTTAGTCTTTTGCCAGATTTTTCTAGGGTCATATGCATTGTTTGAGTGTTGTCGTCATAAGTTATCTCAGTGTTGTTAAAGTGATGGTTGTATCTTATAAACAAGTCCATAAACTTATTGGTAATGTTATACTGGTCACGGTCATGTTTTGCGAGATATTCCTCTCTTTCTGGAACAAAAAATATATGAGCAAGAGCGCCTTCTTTATTAGCCTCATACCTTATTGGCATGAAGTCAGGAGCGATAATATTTTTTATTCCCATACTTTCTATTAAAGAGTTAAAAATTGTAAAACTAACGAGTGCATTAGGTGAGATATTTTGCATGTCTTCTGGGACATCTTTGTTTACCTTTCTAAAATATCTATCTAGCTTCTTTCTAACGGGAGAATCTTTGTCATTATTACGAGTTTGGGGTTTTTGGACAGCATAAACATAAGCAGTGTCGTCTATTTTTCCAAAGGTTATTGCGGGCATAATGAACAAGTTACCTTCTTTATCCCTAAAGTGCATAACTAGTTTATATGGGCCTTCTATGTTTGAAGATGTTTTTCTTATACTGCCAACTAACCTATAATCTCCCAAATGCCCCATTAACATAGCTCCCTCTTTGATAGGATTTTGAAGCATTTTTGTTCGCTTGTCAATATATTGCTCTATGTTGTTAAGGTCATAATTGGTAGCACTGATAAACAAATCCATAAATAGTTTTTCTTCAAAGCCTGCATTGTCAAGTTCTAGGTATGTTTTGTCTTTTTTATAAAAATCTTTTGCAATAGGTATATATTCTTCAATCTTTTTAACAAAAGTTTGATAATTTGGGATATTAACAATTGGGGCACTGTTGTCTAATGGAAAATCAACTTTGCCCTCTATCTTTTGGTAAAATTTGACGTGATAAGTCCATTCTTTGCCCTTAGGTCCTAAAGAAATAAAACCATCTTTTGCCTGCTTAAAAATTTTTTGAATTAGACCACTTGTTTTTTCAAAGGCTCTATCCATTACTATCACCCCTATATTTTAATTGTACACCAAGAAGTATTTTTCGTCAATAATTGTATTTATCCAAAAAATATTTTGGGCATGAGAGTTAAAGCATTTAAGTTTATTAAAAAATATGGTATAATTAAACTATAAAAGGAAAAATATGCAAGAGTACAACAGACTAAACGAATATCTAAAAAATAAACTTGGTGGAAGAACGCTAAAAATCTGCATAGACGGCGGCTTTACTTGTCCTAACCGTGATGGCAAGTGCGGCACTGGCGGTTGTATTTTTTGCGGCGAAAAAGGCTCTGGCGAAAGTACAAAAGCTGGAAGTATTAGAGAACAAGTCAAGAATCACCTTGCAAGTTATAGAGGAGATAGGGCACAAAAGTTTATTGCATATTTTCAAAATTTTACGAACACCTACGCACCTATTGAAGTTCTAAAAAGTAGATATGACGAGGCATTGTGCGATGACAGGATTGTTGGGCTAGCTATTGCCACAAGACCGGATTGCGTGGACGCCGAAGTTGCAAACCTCCTAAAAAGCTACAAGGAAAGAGGTCTTTATGTTTGGGCTGAACTTGGACTTCAAACAGTTAACGAAGAAGTCGGCAAAATAATTAACCGTGGATACACAAATTATGACTTTGACAAGGCTGCAAAGCTGCTAAACGAGGCAGGTATTGATATTTGTACTCATATAATGATCGGGCTTCCAAACGAAAAAGAAGGCGATATAGATGATATAATTGAGTTTGCCAACACAAGACCAGTTAGCGGAATAAAAATTCACTCGACTTATGTTATCAAAAATACTGTCCTTGAAAAAATGTATAACGAAGGTAAATATACCCCTATAAACATAGAGGAGTATATAGATAAAGTCATATATATTTTGACAAGATTAAGACCTGATATTGTTGTACACAGAATTACGGGAGACGCACCAAAAGATATACTTGTTGCACCCAGTTGGAGTACTCACAAAAAGCTAGTTCTCAATAGCGTAGATAATAGCATGAGAAAGGACCATTTATATCAAGGTATGTATTATAAAAAATAAAAAAGACTTCTAAAAACTAGAAGCCTTTTTTGTTATACTAGATAGTAAACTTTTTAATTTGTGCGTTTTTGAAGTCGCTAATGATGTTGGTCTTATCGTATTTTGCAGAGCCAGTTTTGATAAATGTCTCAAGACAAGTAGATACATGGTCGTGAGTCACAATTAGAACATTGCTATACTTACAAGTCTTTTTTAGCTCAATCAAAAAGTTGCAAGCCCTATCATATACCTCATACGATTGTTCCATTTGAGTGCCAGGAGCTCGGGCGTCTTTTAGAGCCTTTTCTTCTGGGGTCAAAGTGCTGTATTTTCTGCCAGTAAAAATTCCTTGGTCAATCTCAGTTAGCCTTTCGTCTTTTATGATTTTTACTTTGTGGTAGCGGTTTACGATGTTAGCGGTCTGCATTGTGCGCATAAGTGGAGAAGAGTATATTATCTCAAAAGGTATGTCTTTTGCCTCAAAAGCGGCTTTTTCTACAAGCTCTATACCTTTTTTGCTAAGTCTATTATTTAGTCGCCCTTGCGAAATGCCTAGTTCATTGTATCTAGTTGTGCCGTGTCTCATTATATATAAATTCATATTTTACCTCAAAGACATTTTAGCATAAAAAATAGTTTTTGCAACGCAATTTACAAGAGCATTCAAAGATGTATTGACAAAATCAAATTTTGTGGTATAATAATAACATATAATCCCTTTTGACCATTCCGGATTTATATTACATGGGAATATCTTTTTTTCAGGATCTTCTTATGAATGGCAGTAAAACAAACAAAATTTATTTGGCTGTTTTTATTGTTATTCTTAAGTAGATTTTTTTTATTACAGCCGACAAAAAAGGAGAAAGATTATGAAAGTATTGATTGGAACAAAAAATCCAGGAAAAGTCGAAGGAGCAAGAAGAGCACTAAGCCACTATTTTAAGGACTTTGAGATAGTGAGCGTCAAGGTAAGTTCAGATGTAAGTGATGAGCCAGTGGGCGTAGAAACTTATGAGGGAGCAAACAACAGAGTTAACAACCTTATTAAGTATGCCAAAGAGCAAAACATAGACGCAGATTTATTTATGGCGGTTGAGTCTGGTATAACCAAAGATTTGGGCTTTTGGGCGATAACTAATGTAGCCGTTATCAAAGACGGCAAAGGTGGCGAAGGTAAAGGCACAAGTGCAAGCTTTCCAGTCCCAAACAAGTATATTGATAGTATCATAAAAGAAACTCTTGGCACAGTCATGGATAGAATCTTTAATGAGAGCGACCTTAGAAGTACCACTGGCGGAGTAGGGCTATTGACACACGATATCATTACTCGTATTGACCTTAACGAGCAAGCTTTTGTCATGGCTTTGACACAATTTGTCAACGATGATATCTGGAAAGATTAAACAAAAAAAACACCACAACAAGTGGTGTTTTTTTTATGCTTAATATATCTTATTTGCTTTTTGTTAATTATATTTTTAGAGCTTTTATTTGATTTATAATAGAGTAAATAGAACAATCTAAATAAAATCTTGATAAGCTTTTATAAATATCTTAGTTATTATCTACTACTTCTATCTCGTCTATGCCTTCGTCTAGTCTTGGATACTCGGTAGAGAAAAATATAAGTTGTTGCTCTAAGAGTTTCTTAGGATTTTCCACCCTAGGACCTCCAACTATATTTTGAGCATTTCTAGCTTTTATTCTCTCAATGCAAGTCTTAGGCTTGCAGTTCACGACTACTGCCTTGATATGATAATCATAAGGCTTAGCTAGGTCTATATAGATTTTGCGATACTTTTTCTCAAGGTTGGTAGCATCTACTATGATATCAAGTCCTTTTTCTAACGCTGCTTGCATCTTTTCGTGCACACGGGCAAAAACTTTTGCGTTAATCTCTTTTGAATATGCAAACTCTATTTCGCCATTTTGTACCATTTCCCAGCGTGTTTCATCACTAGAGATTTTGATGGCGTTTGTTTCAAGAAGTAGCTTATCAACTATTGTTGATTTGCCACTGCCAGAGATACCAACTATTATGGTTAAGTTTTTCATAATATACCAACTTTTTAGTTATTAAATATTGCATTATAAATCTCAATAACTGTATTGATGCTAGTTAGCACTTTTTCTATCATTATTGATTGCAATCTTTGGCTCTCGCCAGATATTATAAGTAGTAACAAACTTGCGGCGTTTTGAGCGGTCTTAGCCAAACTCTTAGCTAGCTCCAAAGTTGATGGTAAGTCATAATCATCAGTCTTGCTTGAGCTAGAAGAAAGCGCCTGTCTTGTCTCCACAAAAATATCTTTTACCATAGTATCAAGTAATGCTTGGGCGTCCATGTTGGCTTTTTGCGAAGCTGCAAGGTCGCCGTCATTAAGAGCTATCTCACCACTCATTAGTAGAGAAGAGGTGTGAGATGAGTGCTCTATTAACTCGCACAAAGTTTTTTGTAAATTTGTATCCATAATTTTCTCCTATATGTATTATATCAAATTTATAAAAATATCAAAATAAATTGACCTTATAGTGACAAATTAAATAAAAAAACTTGTTACTACTAAAACAAGTTTTTTATAAAAAATATATTTATCATATTTATTTGGGATAATTACAAAGTCCCTTCGTTGGCGGTTATAGTGTATTTGACGTGGTATTTGTTGATTAGCGATCTTACAGTTCTACTTTCTTTTTTGTCACGAGAGAAGATATCTACAACTTTATATTTCTCGTAGCTTGTTTCATAAAATATAAAACCAATGTCAGCCTCGTGTAGGTCGTGTTTGAAATCATGAACGCTCTCAGTTGGTACTGTTACGGTTATTTTCCATAGTCTTTCTTTTTCAAACTTTTTAACAATAGTAAGCCCAATATAAACACCTATTAAATTAGCTATTACAGTAACTACAATTGCTACCCATAGATCAACTCCGGCAATGCCTTTTATGACGATTGTATTAAATCCGTAAGATATGGCATTAACCACGCTAGCAATTCCTCGGCCTCCTTTTATAGTGATAACACTTTTTAGTGTTGACAAAATAACATTTATTAGTGTTGCGATTGAAAATGCAATAATAAGTAACATATTTTTTCTCCTTTTTAATTTATAATTTAGTAATTTTGAATTTTTTTATAGTTTTGTATGTGGGAATAAAAAGCACACCAAAAGGTGTGCTATTGTTATTTTAGTTTAAGAAACTTGATATAAACTACATTGTCGTAATCAGTCGCAATAGCTTCTTTGTCTGGAAAGAATGGCATAGGACTGTTGTTATCTAGCATCTCATTGATTGTCTCACGAGCAGAAGAGTTTAATTTTAATTTGACTAGTTCAAGACTTGGGTCAACTATATCTTCTTTCACAATCCCTGGTACAAAGCCGTGATACATGATTGAACCATCATCTTGCTTCTTGCGGTATATAACTAGCGGAACTTTAACTTCGTCAAGGTCCATACTTGTTGCTTTGCCTACACATGATTTTTTCATATCTTATCCCTCCATTTATACAAGCTCATGGTCATCTATTGTGACAGTAGCTGGCATATCTTCAATTTGATCTAACTCAAAGGTATTTTCGCTAACAGTTGTTGGCTCTACAAGTAGTGTAGCCTCAGCTCTTGGTTGATTTAGCTCTTGTTTATCTTTTGAGTGTGCATAGTTGCCAAGCATTTCTTCTACTTCTATTAGTTTGTATACACGACTAGCATCAAATCCGCCGTCTACAAGTAGAGAAACATTAGCAGTCTTATATGTCTTGGTTACACTTGCATTAAACTCTTCGTAAGACATGTTAGATATGTGTTTTGATACGGCAGAATAGTCTAAGAAATTCCCGCCGAACATCAAATCTTCATAATTGCCTTCTGCAGAGCAGTTTTTGAATCTTTGAAGAACAGATGCTTCTCTATCTATAAGAGCAGTTTTTACACCCTCAAACATTTCTTGAGGTATACCATTTTCGCCAAGCTCTTTTACCATAGAGCAGATAGTTCTTATGGTTGTTCTCATATTTTTAGAGTTAGTTGTCGCAGAAAAGGCCTTAAAAGTAGTTGTGCCAAGATTGATATGTTCTAGGTCGTAGGTATATACTAGTTGTTTTTCGCCTCTAAGCTTGTTCCACATTAGTCCGCCGATAGTGTTCATAAGATACTCTTCCATAACATCAAAGGCATATAATTTATTTGGGTCAGTAGATTGTTTGTGCTCAAAATATTGAGCATCATCAAAGAAAGATCTTTCTCTTAGAAGCAAACTAATGTTTACATTGCTCATATTTTGGTTGGGTATAGCCACAAGCATGTTAATAGGTTTATAATATTCTTCAGCTGGATAATCTACTACAAATCTTGGGTCTTTTGCAGGTTTAATTCTAGAAAAAATTTTATCTTGAATTAGTTTTATAACTGCCTCTTTTGGTTTGTTAGAAGTAACAGATATAACAAGGTTGTCAGAGTTAAAATACCTCTCAACATATTTCTTTAATACATCAGGGGTAATTGTTTTAAGAGTCTTTGGCGTGCCCAAAACTTCTAGAGGATCTCCTGAACAAGGAACCTCACTAATAGAGTTCAAAAATAAAGAAAAAGCATCTTGAGGAGTTCTCTTTGCTCTATCAAGTGTTAAATTGATCTCTTGTTTTACGACATCAATTTCTTTAGCAATTTGCTCCTCAGAAAAATCTGTACTTGTAAGTCTTTTCATAAACTCATTAAGAGCGATATCTGCATTTTTGTCTACGGCGCTAAATACTAGTCTAATGTCATTAGGCGAGGTATATGCGTTAACCCCAAAAGAGTTGTTAAGAATATTGTTTAGTATGTTTTTAGTTAAATTCTCTTTTGGGCTTCTAAAAATTAGATGTTCAAGTAAGTGGCTTAAGCCTTTATACTTACCGTCTAGTTGAGAGCCACCTCTAAATCCAATTACAAAAGAATGCCCATCAAAAGCGCTTTGTTTTTGGTAAATAAGAGTTGCTCCATTGTCAAATTCAATAATTTCTTGTTTTGCCATAAGTTCTCCTTGTGCGGTTTTTGTGTAAACAATACTAAAAATCACATAAAAACCATATATATGTATAACAATATATTAGCACATAAAAAGCGACTTTTCAAGGGGCAAAAAATATTTTTTTATTGAATGTCTCGACTTCTTATTAAATATACATTTGAAGGGGCTTAATTTTGCCATGCATGGAAGATGTTAAATTGCGAAAACAAAAAAAGCACCACATCAAGTAGTGCTTTTGATATCTTTTAGTAGTAGATTATATTCTCGATGTTGCTAGTAGAATTCTCAAACATTTCAATAGAACCCTCTGGTAAATAAACTGTATGAATATATTCTGGAACAGGAAGGCTAACATATAATACTTTTTTACCTCCAAGAGTTCTTGGTATGATAAGCACCTTTTCGCCGTTTTCGTCTTTAATATGTTTTTTTAGTCCATATTTTGAAATAAATTGAATGTTTGAATAATCTTTTTCTTCATCTCTAATGATATAAACAAAGCCGTTTTCATATCTGAAGCTATGTGATCTTGCTGTGTAATATTCGTTGCCGCTGTTTCCAGAATATAGGTATGGATAGAAACACATGCAACATACAAGTACTATGGTGGCGATTGCAGGTAGTGAGAATGGTAATATTATCCTAAACAATTTGTTAAGAGGATATTTTTTCTTAATATGTACACAAAGTGTTGCAATGCTAAGAGCAAGTGTTATAGCCATAAGGATTATAAGCGCATAAAATGCTGCATTTTGTGTAAACCAAGACACTGGGTGCATCGCAAGTAGAAGAGTGACAAGCCCCAAAAGATGTGGCAGCCAAATGAATAGATTATAAAAGATTTTTTCCGCCTTGCGTTTTGGGTTGGTTTGTAAGTCTTTCCAATTTTGTTTTTTAGTTTCTGCTAATTTTTGTTTTCTAACTTTTTCAAAGTGCTCAATATTGTCTGCTTCTTCTAGTATGTCAAGAACAGCTTTTTCTTTTTGAGGTTTAAGCAATCTTTGCACGCCGTCAGAAATTGTCGCTACATATCCTATTTTTGATGCGTCTACACTTTGAACATATGAGTTATTTACTTTTGGCATATCATAAGGGCTCATGTCCTTGAATACCGGAATAAACGATGCTGGGCTAAGTGAGCCGTCAGTTGTAGATTTTAATCTGTCCAAAAATCTTGACCACTCATTTCTAACCCAGTTAGATTCTACATTTTCTTTATTTGTTCCTACAAGAATAAAAATTTTACAAGTGTGTATCGCCTTAAAAATTATTGGTTCGTATTGAGTTCCTAGCTTGTTTTCCAAAGATTTTTCCGCAAAGAAAACTTTGTATTTTTTGTTAGTTAACTCTTCATATATGCTTCTAGCGATGAGAGAATCTTCAGTTTTGTGCCCATGTTTATCTGTTGTTTTGCATGAGATAAAGATATCATAACTTTCTTCATTTTCAAGCTGCTTTTTTATAGAGTTTTGCAACTTGTTTATATCTTTCGCTTTTGCTTCGATGATTTTTCTTTGTTCATCGTTTGCAAGAGTAAGCAAAATTTTGTAATTAGGGTCATCTAAAATGCTAGAAAAATGTGCTCTATGACATGTAGGAATCATCTTTCCGGTGTAAACATCTTTTACATATTCTATGCCGTACTCAGAAAGCAGTAATCCCTCATATGCAGTAATCTCACTAGAATCTTTTTCTATCGCAAGTTGATAAGTCTTTATTGCTAAGTCGTAATTGAAGTTTTCTCTATATACTTGTGCGCTGTTAAGTAAAGAAATTATCTCTTGGTTTTGTTTTGGGAGTAGTAGAGTAGAACCACAGTGGTTACACTTACCGATGCCATTTTCTATGCGTTCTACATCGCTAGATCCACAACTAGAACACCTAATCACCTTAATTTCTTCCATTTTTCTTCTCCATTTTCCATTATAACAAAAAATATCTTATATGTAAAATATATGAACCCTTTTCAAAAATGGCTTTTTTGGAGCATTAGCAATTTACTAGCAGAAATAAAAATGTAATAAGAAAAAACAAAAAGTCGCCTAAGCTTTAATAAGCTCAAACGACTTTTGTCTAAAAATATTTTTAACTATTCTTCAATGCTTTCCATATAGTTAACTTTTTTATTTGTTTTAGTTGCATATTCAATTTCTGATCGAGTGCTTGTGCCGATATACCCAGCTTTATTTATTACAAAGAACAAAGATTTCATCTGCCATATCTATTGCTATTGTATCTTTTAAACTTACTTTGTTATTTCCACTTCCAACAAGCTAAGTAATAGTTTTGGTATCGCCAAGTTTTTCTA
>CAKVLS010000007.1 GCA_934757865.1 uncultured Clostridia bacterium
ATCCCGAATCAGCATGTCGGGGTGAATGCGTTCCCGGGTCTTGTACACACCGCCCGTCACGCCATGGGAGTTGGGGGTACCCAAAGTCGGTGAGCTAACCGAGCAATCGGAGGCAGCTGCCTAAGGTAAAACCAATGACTGGGGTGAAGTCGTAACAAGGTAGCCGTATCAGAAGGTGCGGCTGGATCACCTCCTTTTAAAGAGAAGTGAAGTCGACGAAGTTAAACATTAGTTTAACAGGTATACAGTTTGGTCTTTTAAGCTACCAAACAGAAATAATTAGCTTAAAACAACCCAAAAACTTTAACTATTGATTGTAAATAAAAGAGATACCTTCGGGTGTCTCTTTTTTTTGCTTTCCCCTCAAAAAGCAAAATTAGTGTTATTTATTTGCTAAATAATTTTTTATGTTATATCATATAAGTAGTAATAAAGGAGGGGTTTGTTATGAAAAAGTATATTAGTTACACAACTCTTGGACTTGTCGGGGTTGCTACACTAATGGCATTGCTTGGAATATTTGGAGTTCCAGTATTTAAGGGAGTAGGTTTACAGATTTTGTTCACTGTCGTAACTCTTGCTGTTGTAGCGCTATTGCTACTTAACACAGCTGAGCTTATCGAGAGAAAAAATGTCGTTGCCTACATAAGTCTTGGACTTCTTATTCTAAGTGCTGTTTTGTTCCTAATCATTATTTGGGGAAAATTATTCGTTGTTGATACATTTGGTAGGGTAACAGTTACCATTTCGATGGTTTCGGTTGTATTTAACATCATCTCAGCTAACGCTTTGAAACTTGGCAAGAAATACTTGGCTGTTCAACTTATTGAATATGCACTTCTTGCAGTTATTGTTGTGTTAATAACTATTACAATCTTTGATGGCAAGTTTGACAGACTAGGCTCTGCATACTTTTTGGCATCGGTTGTTGTTGCATTGGCTATGGGTATTGCTGTTTCTGTATTTGCTAAAAAAGTGGCAAGTGAAGGATATGCACCTACAAAAGCAAAAGAGGGCTATATTCAAGTATCAAAAGAAGAGTATGATAAACTTGTAGCTGAAAATCAAGAGCTAAAGAAAAAACTAGCTGAGCTAGAAAATAAATAATTATAAAAACCTAAAATATAAAAAGCAGCCTTATCGGGTTGCTTTTTTTGTTTTATATTTACGGCTTTATATGTAGGGTAGTAGAAGATATATGCGGTTATATTAGAATAATATTAGGTATGTATTTAATATAAATTATTAACTAGTTGCTTATTTTATAAAAATACTCGCATTTTGTATAAATGAATAAATATGCATAAAAATGAATTATCTTTAATTTTTATGCAAAAATGCTTTGACTTAATAAAAAAAACAATGTATACTCATTTTTGTATTTACGCGCAAAGGAAGAAAGGGAAAAGATGAGTAATTTTGGGGTAGCACATTTAGCTAATTTTTGGAAGATAAAAGACAACTGCCAAGAGATATGTTTAGGTCTTGAGAATTTGAGCGAAGAAATGGGCGACAAGAACAGCGGTATTCTTAATGACTACAATATCGTTAAAGATTTGATTAACAAGATAACAGCTACTGGATACTTCAGTAAGGCAAAAGATGTAAGCGAAGACGAGGTAGTTAGCCTTGTTAATGAGATAGCTAGCATTGAGGAAAAGGACAAAATCTACACCGCTCATGTTTGGGCAAAGAATTTGTCTAAGGTTGACGCTTTCAAACAAAATGTTTTTAAGCTATGTGTTAAGCCTTATTTTGATAGCAACATCATGCAAAATTTGACTAATATGCAAAGTTCTAATTTTGTACAAGCTCATCTTATAAGCAATGGCAACATTATCCTAAAAAATCCTGCCAATATTCTAAATGGCGGACTAGAAAAAAGACTTCCTTATGGTTTTGTTTACAATGTAGACGAGAGTAATTTTGTTGGAGCTACTGACGAGAGCATGCTACTTGTATCAAAAAACAAAGCTGATATCACAGACAAAGACTATGTTTCTCTTGCGGAGAAAAACGGCGAGTGCATTTTCCTTAGCGGATATGCTAGTAAGCTAAAAACTCCTGGACAAATTATTAGAAAGTATAGCAACAAGAGATTTAGCCAAAATGACAACTTAGTAGTTTTGGACGGAGAGAGTAAACCATGTGCTATATTCTACTATAGCTTGGGAATTGATGAGATTGATAATAGATTTGGTAAAATCAAGGCAGCTGCTGAGAAGTTAAATCTTCCACTTGTAAAAATTGACCTAAATGACTACTTCAAAAATAACGGAAAGTTTTTTACTACAAGCAACAATATTAGAGTTTCTTTTAATAATTTTGTTGATAGTTTTAATCAAGTTATTATTGATTCATGCGATTTTGACATGCTTGCCGAGAGCAAAAAACTTGTAGGTTATAATACTTCTCTTAGATACAACTTTGTATATAAGTTTTTGTCAGCAATAAGAACAAGACTTGATGAAGGATACGAAAATATGGTTGAGTTTGTTCCTAAGGCATTTAGAAAAATGGTCCTAAAGAAAAATACTTTGACCAAAGAAAGAGAAATAGCAAACGGAGCTCCTCTTGTATATCCTAACGAAGAGACTAACTTTGCTGTTCCTAATAGTTTCTTTAACGAATAACATTAAGGCACGCAAGCTTAAGCCTGTGTGCTTTTATTTTAGGCTAATAAGTAGCCTATTAGTAGGTGGACAAAAAGTGGCTTACTTATAATATTTTAGCTACTTAAAGCGTACATATTATGGCAAGGCGTATGTATATAATATGTAGTATATTTTTTTCTATGTATATTTATATATATAGTTTAGACACAAAAAGCCAAAATGTGCAGCTTTGGCTATAGTACTTTTTAATTTTCAGTATTGACAACAAAATAGCTTTATACTATAATTAGGATAACAAAATATGGGGGTAAAAAGATGAAAAGATTTTTAGTCTTTTTGATAGTAGCAATAGCAGTTACCAGTCTTGGTCTTACTATTTACTACTTTTCAAAGGATAACGAAGTAATTTTTATAAACAATACTCAAATTTCAGTCAATGTAGGAGATACTTTTAGCGCTGACAGCCTTTTGAAGTTTGAAAACGCAAGTAAGTATACCAAAGTTGATTACAACGGAGTTCAAGATGAAAGCGTTCTTTCTTATAAGAAAAATGAAGGCTTTTATGCAGCTATTGCTGGTGGTGAGACAAAGATTGTTATCACAACTAGTAACAGAAGCTACTCAAATCTAGTTATCAATGTTATCGTAAGAGATGGCTCAGAAGAGTTCCCTTACATAATCGACAGTGAAACTAAACTTAGACAAATCGGTAAAGATTCTAAGTTTACTTTGGACGGTCACTACGAACTAGGCAAGAGCATCATTCTTAGCGAAAAATGGACTCCAATAGATAACTTTACAGGTTCTATTGATGGTGCTGGTTATACAATCTCTAACATCGATATTTCTAAATATACTGATGCTGAGATAGAGAAGACTAAGTTCGAAAACGAAAGTGGCGTACTTGAAGATTCTGAAAAGACTCAAGAATACCTTGATTACAACACAGCTCTTGACAATTTAGAGTATGCTGGATTTATTGGTAGACTAGCATCAAATGGCGAGACTATCGCAAAAATCTCTAACCTAACTCTAAAGAATGTTAACATAAACGGCGACTTTAGTTATGTAGGTGCTGTAGCTGCAAGAAACGAAGGCGAAATTCATAACTGCCACGTTTCTACAGATAGCCATGTTGAACTAGAATATGCTGGTGGTCAGGTTATTAACGAAAAGACAGTTTATAACACTATCCAATCTACAAAAGGCAATGCAGTTGTTGGTGGCGTAGCTGGTATCAGTGATAGCTACACAAGAACTGTAGCTGGTATAAACAAAGGTTACACTCCAGTAATCGAAAGATGTACAAGTGCAGCAAGAATTTATATCAATGCTACAACACAAGTTGTTGGTGGTATCGTAGGACATACAGGTGCTTCTCAAGTATCTGAATGTATGTTTGATGGTTATGCACTATCAAATGTAGCTGCTGCTCCATTTGGTGGAATAGTAGGAACTAACTCTTCTACAAAAGAAAGCACAATCATTGACTGCTTAGCAGTTGTAAACACAATAGACACAAGTGCAGTAACTGCAGTTGGTGGAGATATCTACAACAATGTTTCTACAGGCAACAATGATAGAGAACATCATTTGTTTGGTCTATATACTTCAGCTTTGAGAACTTACAAAGCTGACGGTTCATACACCGAGACAGATATTACTTCTGTTAAAGTATCATCTAATGCAGATGCTATAAAAAATTCTCGTATGCTAACAGCAGCCGAGCTAAAAGTTACTACAAACTATGAGACATATAGACAAGTGCTAGAAAATGGTTCTGACTATGTTAGAACTTGGGACTTTGATAATGTTTGGGTAATAGATGAGACAAAAGGTTATCCAACAATCAACAAGTCAAGTGCAGCAGGTTCTATCTACGAGATAGATTATTCTACAGTTAAAGGCTCTAATGATTTTAGTAGCTCTGACACTGCAGCAGAAGTTTATAACAAAATAGCTTCTAACACAAACGGAAGTTTCAATATCGCTAGTGACATCGATATGCAAGGTTATGAGTGGACTCCTATTGCAAGCTTTAGCGGAACACTTACAGGTACACCTGATAGCACTGGTAAAAACCCAGTTATTTCTAATATTACATTAGTACTTGATAGCGCTAACAAAAACCAAGGATTATTCAACATCCTAGACAGCACAGCTATCATCAATAATATTACTTTTGATAACATTACAATCAAAAATACAACCGGTCAAGGTTCTGCAAGATATGTAGGTACTCTAGCCGGTGAGTGCAACGGTGCATCTCTTAATAATGTAAATGTAAGAAATGTAACTGTTCAAGATATGACATTCGTAGGCTTTGGCGGCGTAGTTGGTTACAACGATTACTCAGCTGGTAAAGCTACAAAGAATGTTTCTGCAACAAATGTTAACTTTGTAAACAGCTATGCAAAAATAGCTGGAGGTATTGCAGCTGTTAATACTGGTGTTATTTGCGGTGATGCTGCTCTTAATACTTTTGTAACTGCAACTAACAACAACATGATTGCTAACCAACTAGGTGGTATCGTTGGTATTAACTACAGAACTGTTGCTTATGCAAAAGCTGATGTTTCTTATGTTCTAGCAAAAGAAAATGCTAATGTATTTGGAACTACAAAATTTATCCAAGTTGGTGGTATCGTAGGTTACAACGCTTATGGTTCATATGCATCACTTGTTACAAATTCTAGTGCTAGCCTAGACTTCACAGTAGATACTGTAAAAACTTACACTGTATACGCTGGTGGTATAGCTGGTTACAACGCAGGTGCAATTTACAATTCTCATGCACATGATTCTAATATCACTTCTAACAACTCTTACAAAATCTTTGCTGGTGGTATAGCTGGTGTAAGTACAGGTGCTGTAGATGTTTGTCTTGTAGATTCTATTAATATCAAAACTTCTACTACTTGTATCGAAAAAGATAATGAGTCATATGTTGGCGGTATAGTTGGTTTGCTTACTTCTTCTAAGAGTACTAACAAAACCGGCGTAGTTGGTAGAACAGTTTCTAAAGCAACTACAGTTGAAGGTTTCTTCGCTGGTGGTCTTGCAGGTTATAGCTATGGTGCAGTATATATGTCTTATGCAGAAGGTACTAGCATCAAAGGTTTCTACGCAGGCGGTCTTGCAGGCGTAATCAATACAACATTCTCAAGTGGTAAGGCTTTAAGCTCTTTCACTAAAGGTTATGATTCTGGTATGTTCAAATACTGCTATGCAGTTGTAACTCTTGAAAATGTAAACAGCTCAATTGATATGAGCGCTATTAGCACTTCTGATATTTATAACCAAGTAGCTTCTTATGATAAAGGTGCTTCTGCAGGTGTTGCAGTACTTGTTGTAAAAGGTTCAGTAGTTGATAACTGCTATGTAGTAATCAACTTCAAGGGCGAAGGCGCTAAGGCTTCTACTTCATTTAGTAGATACACAGGAAGTTTATCTTCAGCAATCCATGACCAAGTTCATTCTGGTATAATCAAAAATACAATTTATACTAACAAACAACTAAGCATGGAAGAAGAGGGCGCAACCTTCGTTAGCGAAGATGCTCTAAGACCAGCTGAAGGTATTAGATACAAAGTATTTGAAGACAACGGATTCAATACAGAAGTATGGACAGCTGAGATTGGTAGCCTTCCAAAACTTGTTGGACTAGATAACTTAATTGCAAATCTAGTTGCATAAACTAAATAAAAAAAAGACTTAGGATTTTTCCTAAGTCTTTTTTTATTTTATTATTGTTTGCCTTTGCGAAATGTAATTATACCAGTCATATATATTTTTTTATACCAATCAATATACATAATTGATTACTAGCCCTAGATGTTTTAGTTACGGGCAAAAATATTTCTTTTATATTGATATATGAGTTATATTGATAAATAGCTATATAGAATAATTTATCAAAAAATAATAATATAAAATATCAAATAAAATGTTTTTAAAAAAAAACACCTACCAGCAATAGTAGGTGTTTTGGGTTGATACAGTACATACAAGTATTAGATCTTGTAAAACTAATCACAAAATTATTCTGCTTTTAGTGCTGTCTCAAACTCTGCAAGAATTGCAGTTCTAATTTGTTCTCTAGTTTCAGTGTTTAGAGGATGAACAACATCTTTGTACTCGCCTTCTGGAGTTTTACGGCTAGGCATAGCAATAAAATAACCTTGGCTTCCCTCGATAACTTTGATGTCATGAACTACGAAGCACTCATCTATAGTGATAGAAGCAACTGCTTTTAGTTTGCTGTCATCTTTCTTAACTATTCTTACACGAACATCAGAAATATTCAAGTCCCAATACCTTCCTTTTAAGATTTGTTAGCAAATACGCTTTGTTAACTAAATATAGTGTATAACATTTTTAGAATAATAGCAAACTTTTTTATGCAATTTTTCATATATAAGGTATATGGAAAAATTAACAAATTTAGCCGGAATAAAAAAGGTTCACATCATAGGAATTGGCGGTATAAGTACCAGCGGAATAGCCAAAATGCTACTTAGCCACGGCATAAAGGTAACGGGTAGTGATAGAGTATCATCAGCTATTACCGAGGAGCTCAAAACTCTCGGCGTCAAGGTGTATATTGGGCACAAGTCGAAAAATGTCGAAAAAGACACAGGCCTAGTCATATACTCACTTGCGATAAAAGACTCTAACCCAGAGCTAGTTATGGCAAAGAAGCTAAATATACAAACTATCAAAAGAGGCGAAGCCTTAGGGCTTATATCTAGAGAGTA
This sequence comes from uncultured Clostridia bacterium, assembly GCA_934757865.1. Classification (GTDB taxonomy): domain Bacteria; phylum Bacillota; class Clostridia; order Christensenellales; family UBA1242; genus CAKVLS01. The sequence continues at coordinate 7,373 of CAKVLS010000007.1, forward strand.
TAAGCATACTATTGCAATAGCTGGCATGCACGGCAAGACTACAACAACGGCCATTATATACAAGATATTTAAGGACGCAGGGCTTGACCCAACGCTTCATATAGGTGGAGAGATAGATAGCGAGCACAAAAACATTGTGCTAGGTTCAAAGGACTATTTTATAACCGAGGCGTGTGAGTACGGCGACAGCTTTTTGAGTTTGACGCCTGAGGTGTCTATCATCAACAATGTTGAGAGGGAGCACCTTGATTATTTTTGCAACTTAAAAAAAATATATAAGTCGTTTAATAGATTTATGTTTGGCAGTAAAGTCTGCTTTGTGGACGGTAAGCAAAAAGGCAAACTTGTAACACTTGATGATAGATATTTTGATAAAGGTTATCTTAATGCCAAGAATATAAGAAAAGAGCAAGAAGGATTTTCTTTTGATGTTTTTGAGGGAGATGACTTTTGGGGGAGAGTAAGGCTAAATGTCCCCGGAAGATACAATATACACAACTCACTTGGCGCTATAATGGTAGCCAAGTATTATGGCATATCTAAACAAAGCATAATAAAAAGTTTGTGCGAGTTTAGGTCTGTTAAGAGGCGTTTTGAGAGCGTTGGCGAGGCTTTTGGGCACAAGGTAATATTTGATTATGCCCACCACCCAACGGAGATTAAAAACGCAATTAAGACGGCAAAAGAGCTAAATATGGGTAAAGTCTTTGTATACTTCCAGCCGCATACATATTCTAGAACAAAAAGCCTCAAAGACTTGTTTAAGAAGTGCTTTAACGGAGCAGATAGTGTGTTTATTTGTTCGACATTTAAGGCGAGAGAAAAGTTTGACCCAGAGGCTGACGAGAAGGCTCTATCGGAGCTTGTAGAAAGTGTAAGGCACGAGAGTGTTAAGTCGGGAGATATAAATGCGGTAATTCGTGATGCTAGGAGTAAAAGTGAGCGTGGAGTTTTGCTTTTTGTGGGGGCAGGAGATATGCAGGGCAAGGTCAAAGTCGCCTTTGGGCTTTAAAAAAGAAAACTGCCTCAAAAAAAATATTTGTAAAAAGGGTTGACTAATTTTTATATATATAATATAATGGTGGAGCATATTATTTAAGGGGTAGAAGTTTTATGAAAAAAGATATACATCCAGATTACCATGAAGTTGAAGTAGTTTGTGCTTGTGGCTCTACTTTCAAGACTAAATCTACAAAACCTGGCGACACTATCAAAGTTGATATTTGCAACAAATGCCACCCATTCTTTACTGGCAAACAAAAGATAGTTGATGCTAGTGGTAGAGTTGAAAAGTTCCAAAAGAAACACAACATTTAATAAATCAATAAGTGGAAATAGGCGTTTATTTATGCCTATTTTTTTATTGTTATTTTGGGCTTTTTGTTAGACTATTTTTCTAGCTAAATACATAAAAATTGCTGTTTTATATTAGCAAAAGATGTAAATAATAATTGTATGAAAAAGTATAATTATTATGGATTAGGGCTTATGGGAGGAGCTTTTCTTGGTGGAAGAAATAGCTCTCTTGTCGCTCTTAATATTGATGGGAAAAATGTTGTAAAAGAAGGCTCAAAACAAAGATTTGTGGCGCTGCGTGACATAGTATTTTTGCGTGGATTTTTTACATTTATTAACCTGATTATCACATTTTTTGGAGCGATGGATTTGTCGCTTATTTTGCTCAATGATAGCCTTTTGTCAAAAGAAGTGGAGTACAAATTAAAAGTTAGAAAAGACCTTATGAAGTTTTACGGACTTATGCTACTTGTGGCGTTAGGATCTTTTGTCTTGATGCCGGTTGCGGTATTTTTGGTACTTAGATTTTTGGTTAAGGCAAGCTCTTGGGCGGACGGCATAATGGCTCTTGTTAGAGGTCTATCTATTGTTATGTTTTTACTTTTGCTTAGATGTTTTAGGGTTACAAAAAATGTCTACCAATACAACTACGCTCTAAACAAAGTCAACAATGCAATGAAAGGCACAAAATACCTAGACTATACCGCAGTAAAAATGAGCAGCGGACAAGCGGTTTTTTCGGCAAGCAACTTTATGCTATTTAGCTTTTTGTTATGCTATATGATAGTGCCATTTATTACCTTTAATATCCACTATTTACTTAATATTTTAATCAAAATAGCATTTTCTATTTTGTTTATTTGTCTTGCGTACGAGGTGCTTTTTGGTATAGAATATTTGTATAGAAAAAATAAATTTTTGCACGCTTTGGCTTATCCGTTTTTGGGACTTAGTATGCTCACCGCCAAAAAGTGCACTGACGGAAATATTAAGACAATAACTTATGCTTATGAGGAACTAATACTTATGACTACCACAAGAAGTGATTTTAGAGAAGATAGAGAGAGTTTTAGACAGGTCTATAACGATATAAAAACTCAGTTATTTGACGCTGGTATTGATGAGGCGAGAGAGGCGGATTACCTTATATGTGACACATTAGGACTTGATGTTACAGCACTTATCACAAAGGACAGCTTTTCGAAAGACGAGGTTAAACAGCTTAACAAAGTTTTGAAAGAGAGATTGAAGAGAAAGCCTCTTTGCAAAATTGTTCACAAAAGGAACTTTTATGGTAGGGACTTTTTTGTGGACGAAAATGTTTTGTCTCCAAGGCAAGAGACAGAAATTTTGACCAATATCGTAATAAAAGATATTGATAGCAAACTTAAAAATAAGACCGTGCTTGACCTATGCACAGGTAGTGGAGCAATAGGTATAACTATAGCGCTTGAAACAAAATGCAAAGTTACGGCTAGTGACAAAAGTGCTAAGGCACTAAATATAGCTCAAAAAAATGCCGAAAAATTGGGCGCTTCGGTACAATTTATAAAAAGTGATATGTTCAAAGGCTTGAAGAACGCCGGTAAGTTTGATATAATAGTATCGAATCCACCATATATCGCTAGCAAAGATATAGCAAGTCTTGATGCTGAGGTAAAAAATTATGACCCACTTATGGCACTAGACGGCGGTAGTGATGGGCTTGATTTTTATCGTATAATAGCCAAAAACGCCCCTGACTTTTTAACTAAGGGTGGCAAGTTGTACCTAGAGATAGGTTATGACGAGGCGGCGGCTGTTAGCGAAATGTTAAAGAAAGATTTTGAAAATATAGAAGTAATAAAAGACTACGATGATATGGACAGAATTGTAGTTGCGACCAAAAGGGAAAAATAATGATAGAGAAATTAGGAAAAATTGAAGAGAGATACAACGAACTAACTCAAAAGATTGGCGACCCAGAAATAATCGCCAACAATAGAGAGTGGAAGAAGCTTGCAAAAGAGCATAGTGATTTGACACCTATCATCGAAGAATATGAGAAGTTAAAGAAATGCGTTACTTCATTAGAAGAGGACGAAAAGCTTTTGAAGGTGGAAAAAGACGCTGAGATGTTAGAGCTTTTGCAAGAAGAGATAAAAGGTCTAAAAGCTCAAAGAGAGCAACTTGACGAAAACCTAAAAATTTTGCTTTTGCCAAAAGACGCCAACGATGACAAAAACGTTATCATAGAGATAAGAGGTGGCGCAGGTGGTGATGAGGCAGCACTTTTTGCAAGCGAGCTTGTTAGAATGTACGAGATGTATGCCGAGCGTCATAGATGGAAGACTGAGATGATTAACTACAACGAGATTGAGCTAGGCGGCGTAAAAGAAGCTGTATTTATGATACAAGGCGTTGGCGCTTATTCTAAGCTTAAGTTTGAGAGTGGTGTTCACAGAGTCCAAAGAGTTCCTGAGACAGAGTCTCAAGGCAGAGTTCACACATCTACTGTTACAGTTGCAGTTTTGCCAGAGCTAGAAGAAGTTGAGTTTGAGATTTTGGACAAAGACCTAAAAATAGACACTTATAGAAGTAGCGGCGCTGGTGGACAACACGTTAACAAGACAGAGTCCGCTATAAGAATTACACACCTTCCTACTGGTATAGTAGTTGCTTGCCAAGACGAGCGTAGCCAGATAAAGAATAAAGAAAAAGCTATGACCGTCCTAAAAAGTAAACTTTATGACTACTATCAAGGTCAAAAAGACAAAGAGTACGCAGATACTCGTAAATCACAAGTAGGTACTGGGGATAGAAGTGAGAGAATAAGAACATACAACTTCCCACAAGGCAGAATAACAGACCACAGAATCAACTACACTGCATACAACCTATTAGAGTTTATGAACGGCGACCTTGATGACCTTTTGACCGAGCTACAAATAGCTGACCAAAAGGCAAAACTTGAAAGCCTAAATGAGTAGTTGAGAAATTATTATTTTTGTGCTAAAATTATTACATAGATAAATTCCACAAAGGAGACTTTTATGGAAAACACAACAGAAGAAATGTATTTTAGACCTAACGGCGCACAGCTTACGGATAAAGTAGATATTGAAGCCGATAAGACTCTTCGCCGCAAAGATATTTTGCGTAACGCAGAGTTAGGCAGAATTAACGAATCGGGTAGATATGTTATTCCGGCAGCCGTTTTGAAAGAACTTCTTTTTATGACTAAATACATATTTAGAGAAGATTATGAAACTGTCCTAAAAGAGTCAAAAGACACTTTTGAGTTTAAGGCAAGAGGCTTTTTGCCTGTTTTTGGTGCAGTTGAGTTTAGGCTTGTAATTAACGAAAAGATAGCTAAACTATTTATTTTAGAAAATGTATATAGAGAGTTTAACGGCTATCAAGAGATTTATGGTGAGCAAATAAGCGAATGTGCTTGCGACGGCTCAAAAGATGAATTTATCGAAAAACTTTTCACTTTGTACAATTTCAAAGTTGTTGAAGAAGAGGATTTAGAGGGCAAACGCCCAGAGGATCTAGCGGATAGCGAGGACAAAATCCACGCCATTATGTTCACTAAGATTTACCTTAATATGATTTCTAAGGATTACCTAAAAGTTTCTGCAAATGACGAAAAAGAGACTTTTGATGATCTTGTTGGCATGCTAAAAGAGCAAGGCGGAGATTATGGTAAAAAGGTTTTAAGACACTTTATTGACCGCATAGAAAAACGCCCTGACATCATGCAGATAAAAGACGAAGATGGTTATAACGAGTCTCTTAACGATATGCTTATAGGAGCTATCGAGGTAGCAACTACCGAGGACGATATAAAAGACCCTGGCATAGAAGAACTTTATCGTAGAGTATACCAAAGACGCTATGAAAAAACAGATGACCATATGAAAGAGGCTCAACTTGGTGTTAAAATAGCACTTGCTGAGCAAGTAACTGACAAAATACTTGGCGCTAAAATGAGCACTCAAGAAGCTGCAATAGATAGCTTTTTGGATATGCTTGGTACTAAGCCAAATGAAACAAAAGTAGCAACTAACATATCTGAGCAAGGTAGAAATGCACTAGAAGAAATATCAAAACCTATCTTGAAACAAACTTTGAAAACTCCAACTACAAATCAAGAAGCAGCGACTGCCGAGGTAAAAGCCGCTGCTGATAAGCAAACTGCCGAGGTTAAACCAGCTGAGGTAAAACCAGCACCTGCGGCTAAGAAACCAGAAACAAAATCAGCAGATAAACCTTCTGACATTTGGAAATATAAATTAGCACAAACTTTTGTCCCAGTAAAACCAGGGAAATCAAAACCTGCTGATCAAAAGAAATCTACAGGCGGAGCTCCTAAATTAACAACTCCACAAGTTAAAAATCAAGCTCCAAATAGAGTAGAACCTCCACAAGAGAATACTTCTCCTGAGAATTCTATCAGTATTGGTCTTCAAGCAGCAATAAAACTTAGAGAAAAGAACCAAGGGCGATGTTCTCCTCCTCCAGGTGTTAAGGGGTATATTGAATCTCAATGGGATTGTAATCAAACATCTAAAATGTATGATTCTGGAAAAGAAGTAGCAGGTAATGACTTTCCAAGTGTAGCAGAATTTGGCGGGGATACGGACATCTCTGGATCTGCTGTTAAAGGAAATACTGATGATCAAAAATATGTCGGGATAAAAAAAGATACAACTGCAGAAAATCAAATCACAGCTGCCAAAAATCATGAAAATGAACTTCCTTCTAAAGCTCCAGAAGAGCGTACTTTAGAACAATAATATACATAAGTTTTAATAAAATTCACTATTGACAATATAATATTATTATATTATAATACAACCATAGGAAGGTGGGAATATGGCTATAGTTAGTTTACCAGGGAAATATGTACCAATAAAGAATTATAAGATTTATACGGCAACTTTGGATCCAAAAGTAGATCCAGATACAATGCAACCAATTGGTGAAAGATTAACTTATCAATACAAAGTTATTATGGATAAATTTAACAATGTTTATGTTTTGCCAATGAAAGATGGTAAGACTATGTTTTCTATGTCAGACATTGTTGAAGCAGCAAGTGGAAATGAAGAGAAAATGCTTAAAATTGAAAATATAAGAAATTCTCTTATGGATACTTACAATGCAGACCTGTTGGGACGAGAGTGGATGGATTATTTTTACAAAGAGCTTACTAATGAAGCTACTAACAAAACTGTTCTAAAAGAGCTTGAGGAAGATACTCAAAAGAGACTACATGAGACTGTAAAAATGCCAGATCATGTATCTAGTTATGAAGAGCTTTCTAAAAATCAAAATCAAGTAGCAGTCCTTGCAGCATCAGCTTGTTATCCAGAAAAAGGTATGAGAAAAGCTCCAACAATTGCCCCAAAAGATACTCCAAAGGAGCAATAATCTAATATATAAGAAGAAGGTTGCCAAGCCTTCTTTTTTATATATAATATATTTATATAATTTTTTAGGTATATTAAGAAAAAAATGTTGACATACACGGCGTGGTATGTTAAAATCTAATCAGCATCCAGATTTTCGGGTGTTAATTTTTTGAAAAGGTGATAATTCAATGAGAACAAGAATCACATTAGCTTGCACAGAATGCAAACAAAGAAACTATGACGATATGAAAAATAAGAAGAACGATCCTGATAGAATCGAGCTTAAAAAATATTGCAAGTTCTGTCAAAAGCACACAGTTCATAAAGAAACAAAGTAATTTCGGAGGTATATTTTATGGCAAACAACCAAGAACAAACTACCGAAAAAGTTTTGACCGAAAAAGAACAAAAACGAGCTTTGAAACAGGCTGAAAAAGAGCAAAAGGCTACCGAAAAAGCTGCCGCTAAAGAAAAGGCTAAAAAGCAAAAGGAAAAAGCAAAGAAAGAAAAAGGCCCTAACAAAATGGTTAAGAAGTTCAAAGAAATGAACTCTGAACTAAAGAAAGTTACTTGGCCTAGCTTTAAGACTGTAGTTAAGTCTACCGGCGTAATCATTGCTGTAGTACTTGTGTTTACTGTAGCTTTATTTGGCATAGAGACTGTACTTGGTCTTATCTTCAACTTGTTTACAAAAAATCTATAATTTAGAGGAAGTTTTTGATGGAAAATAACGAAGCAAAATGGTATGTTCTACACACACTTTCTGGATACGAAAATGTCGCTAAGACTAATCTAGAGATGGTTGTAAAGAAATACAATATGGAAGACCGTATCTTTGAGATACTTATTCCTACCGAGGAGTCTATTGAAGATAGAAACGGCAAAAAGAAAATCGTTACTAGAAAACTTTTGCCTAGCTACATTGTTGTCAAGATGATTTATGGCGATGACCTATGGCACAACATTACTCGTACTAGAGGTATTACAGGTTTTGTTGGCCCTAACGGTAGAGCTCTACCGCTAACTGATGACGAGGTTAGAAGACTAAAACTTGAAACTGTCACTGTAAACATTGACCTTCATGTTGGAGACAAAGTCGAAGTAATCGATGGACCATTTGCAAGTCAAGCAGGCTCTGTACTTTCGGTTGACGCCGAGAACAGCAGATGCCGTATCAATGTTGAGATGTTCGGTCGTGACATACCTGTAGATTTGGAATTCAACCAAATCCGTAAAATTTAATAATTATTTGCTTTTAGCAGTAATTATATAGTGGGAGAAATGTAAATCTTTCTATGCATTTCGCTATACCACATGCCAAATGGCAGGAGGATAATTTATTATGGCTAAAAAAATAAGTGCTGTTGTTAAATTACAACTACCAGCTGGTAAAGCAACTCCTGGACCACCAGTAGGTTCTTCTCTTGGACCTCATGGTATTAACATTCCAGGCTTTACTAAAGAGTTTAACGACAAAACAGCTAGTCAAGCAGGTTTAATAATCCCAGTTGTTATTACAATCTACCAAGACAGAAGTTTTGATTTCGTTTTGAAAACTCCACCAGCTGCTGTTTTAATCAAAAAAGCATGCAAAATTGAGAGTGGTTCTGCTAAACCTAACAAGACCAAAGTTGCTACAATGACTATGGCTCAAGTAAAAGAAATCGCAGAGCTAAAAATGCCAGACCTAAACGCTGCTAGTCTAGAATCTGCAATCAGTATGATTAAAGGTACAGCTAGAAGTATGGGCGTTACAGTTGTTGACTAAAAAATTATTTTAGTGGGAGAACCTTGCTATTAAAATATTAGGTTCAATATTACCACGGGAGGAAAATATGAAAGTAGGAAAAAGATACAGAGAGTGTCTTGCAAGTGTTGATAAGACAAAACTTTATGAACCAGCAGAAGCTCTTGACCTTGTAACAAAAACTGCTAAAGCTAAGTTTGATGAGACAATCGAATTGCACGTTAAGCTAGGCGTAGACGGTAGAAATGCTGACCAACAAGTTAGAGGTACAGTAGTTCTTCCAGCTGGTACTGGTAAAACAGTTAAAGTTCTTGTTATCGCAAGAGGTGATAAAGCTGACGATGCTACAAAAGCAGGCGCAGACTTTGTTGGTGCTGAAGACATGATTGCAAAAATCCAAGGCGGATGGTTAGACTTTGATGTATGTATCACAACCCCAGATATGATGGGTCTTGTTGGTAGAATCGCTAAAGTCCTAGGCCCTAGAGGCTTAATGCCAAACCCTAAGAGTGGAACAGTTACTATGGATGTAACAAAAGCAATCAACGATGTTAAAGCTGGTAAAGTTGAATACAGACTTGACAAGAACAACATTATCCACGTTTCTATTGGTAAAGCAAGCTTCGGCGCAGAGAAGTTAATGGACAACTTTGACGCTCTAATGACAGCTCTAGTAAAAGCTAAACCAGCTGCTGCTAAAGGAACATATCTTCGTAGTGTAACAGTTACAAGCACTATGGGACCTGGAATTAAAGTAAATTACAAAGCATAATTATAAATCATACAAATAAAAAAAATAGAGTGACTGGCTCTATTTTTTTTTGTTTATATTATTCTGTACCGACAGTAGTGTTGTCGTGAGTCCTATCCTGAAGAGCAGGTATAGGGCTCTTTTTGTCTTCATATCTATAGTCTTTGCCAAATTTTTTGATATACGCTTCAATCACTGCATGGCTTGCGACATCTTTTGTATCGCCGTTTATTGTCTTTAGATGGCTAAAGTACCTAAAATCTTTTGGCAAATCTTTTGCCTTGACATACTTTTCTTTGTCGCAGGTATAGTCTGCGGTCAAAAGCACTTTTCTAATATATTCTTTGTTGCCGCCAAATACAAGAAGTTTAGGAAACTCTGGGTTTGGGATTATTTTTGTATAAGATTTTTTCTTGTATTTTTCAAGCAGCTCCGCAACCTTCTTTAGATGCGCAACCTCCATTTCAAAGTGCTCTCGCCAGATATTTTTTATATACTCATCACTCTCATCGTTCATAACCGAAAAATATAGATAGCACTCAGTATACTCGTGCATCAACCATTGCTCAAGCCATGGAAGTGTTGGGTCTTTTAGGCTTTCGTATTGAGTAACATGTTCTTCTTCTACCATAGCTATCTCGCTAAATAACCTTCTACCAAGATTGTTTTTGTACATTTGAGCCATGTTCATATAGAAGTTCATTGTTTGCTGCTCGGCGGCTGTTATTATATTGCCGACAAGTTTAGTATACATATCTGCATTTTTTGGCATAGGCAAACGCACATTGTCTATTGGATATCTATGCTCGTTAATTGTAGGTCTGCCGGGAGTAATCTCAGTGTACTTGCCCACCATACAATCAGCGTCTATGCCGTAGTCCATTTTTAGAAGATTGGCAAATCTATATAGATGGTCAAAGTCTTCAAGTAGTGCAAAGTCAAGTGCGGCTTTGGTATTCTCGCAAGATGTGTTTTGGGCAAGTATTGCCGTTAGGTCAATGGCTAGCTGCTCATAGGCTATCGTTTCTTCTAGCATATTTTCATTGATAGGTTTTAGGCAGCTGATACGCTTTTGTTGCTGTTGCTCTTGGGCACGAACTATTGCAATCTCTCTTTTTAGTTCTGGATTGTCGCAGTTCCTTGCAAATTGATGCAAAAACCAGTTTGACTCAAACTCTGTGCCGTTCATAAGAATAATTCTAACCTTGGTGTAAGGCGAAACTTTTTTCTTGTCATAAGACTTGGGATACATTTTTTGCCAGTTCATAAAATAACTGTCTAGCTCTTTTGTGGCGTAAGTAAATGGGTTCATAATTTTTCTCCTTCAACTCTTTAATTTTTGACGACAAACGGCTTAAATATTCAATAATCAATAAATATTTTTTATTTGTTCAATTATCTAACGATTTTTGTCGATTTTTTAGTCAAAAGTTAATATTAGTTTAATATTTGGTCAATAAAATAACTGCAGGAGACTAAATAATGAAGCAAAAAGTTTTGATGACATACATAGAGTCTGGTATGGGACATATAACATCAATTAAATCTATATCAGATAACTTCCATAGATTGTACGGAGACCAGTTCGATATTGATGACTGCTATATCATGAAGGAAGACGGCGATAAAGTCCTTATGAACTGGGAGAAGTTTGTCATCAAACAAACGCAAAGAACCAACAAAGTTAGAGGCTATGGCAATTTTGTTTTTGGTATCATGACTATGTTTGGTGGCGTGCACTTTTTGAGAGCGACACATAGGACGATATTTTTGAGAGCTTGCAACCATATGATAAAAGCTTTTGAAAAGAGAAACCCTGACATAATAGTTAGTACACACTACTTCATCACATATTGCGCACTAGAGTATAAGAGAAAGTATAACAAAAATGTCAAAGTCGTAACTTACAACCCAGATAACAATGTTCACTGCTGGTGGGACAATAGAGAGCACCTATTTATCGTCAACAATGAGTCTGCATATTATGAGGCTATCGGCAAACGCAAGTTTAATCCTGCAACTGTTAAACAAGTTAAGTTTACTGCAAGGGACGAGATTATTAACGCCAACGGCACAAAAGAGGAATATAGAGAAAAGTTTGGTATTCCGCAAGATAAGTTTTGTGTCATAGTCGCTGATGGCGCTTATGCTATGGGCAAGGCAAAAGATGTTGTAGATGAACTTTTGAAAAGCGACAAGGAGATGACTATATTATTCCTTGCGGGCAAAAATCAAAAGTTGTTTAACAAATATACCGCTCTAAAAGATAGCGGCAAGATTAAAAGCAATATCAACTTAGTCGTTTTACCATTTAAGAGCAATATATATGAGTATTATAGAGCGAGCGACTTATTCATAACCAAGGCCGGACCTAATGCTATATTAGATAGTGTGTTTATGAACACTCCTATCATAGCTGACTACTACGCACACCCAATCGAAAAAGCTACTAAGAACTTGTTTGTCAATGACTTAGGCGTAGGACTATATCTTAATAAGCCTAAAAAGATTAAAAAGGCTGTTGAGTATTTTATAGACAATCCCGACAAGTTGGAGCCTTATATCGAAAATACCAAAAAGATAGACAAGCACAACAACGGCGGCGAACTTGCGGCAAAATATATCTACGAAGAGAGTCTTAGAAAGGAAATATTTGCCACTCGCAGTGATTACACTAACTACCTATACGAACTTGCGAGCGAAGAAAAGTTTGATACTTTCACAACTCCAATAAATTACAACAACCAAAAGAAAAATATCTCTTATGACAAGATTAAGAATAAAGGTATTTTGTCTAAGGTATATAGCAAGATTGTTAAGGGTACTCTAAAAATTTTTGGACCTATCATTAACCACTTAGGATTTGGTATTAAGGTAAAAGGCAAGAAAAATCTAAAAGGTGTTAAGAGTGGTATAACTATCAGTAACCATGTACACCAGCTAGATTGCTTGTGGAATATGGAGGCTTTGTATAACAAAAAGGTATATATAACAGGTGCTCCACATAACTTCAAAGAAGGTTTCTTTGGCGCTACTATGGAGGCGGGCGGTTTTATACCACTTACTACTTCATTTAGCGAGAGCAAAAAGTTCTCTGAGTATATTTCTAGCGTGCTAAAAGAAGGCGGCTTTATTCACTTTTACCCAGAGCAAGCTCTTTGGTATAAGTACGAGCAGTCAAGACCTTTTAAGAAAGGTGCATTTTATTACGCTAGCCAAAATAATGTGCCTATCATACCTATCATTATTTGCTTTAGAAAATCGCTATTCCACAAAACTGCTGTAACGCTTAATATCTGTAAGCCAATTTATCCAGACGAAAATTTGAGTGCAAAAGAAAATTGTGAAATGATGCTAAAAAAAGCTCAAAGCGTCTATGATAATGAGATAATCAAATTTTATAAATATGACGAAGAAAATTATTCTATGACTGAGGTCCAAAAACGCAATAGTGGTAAGGAAAAACTAAAAGAGACTAAAATATCATCAAAAGGCGCAGAAGAAAAGAGCTTAGAAAACAATGAGCAAAATGCCAATATAATAGAGATAGAAGAACCTCAACAGAAAGTTATAAACAAATAATAAAAATCCCCATATTATGTGGGGATTTTTTATTACTATTTCATCTTGAAAATATAATAGTTTTTTGCTAAAATAATATTAGGTGAAAATTATGGATATGTTTACTTTTGTTAGCAAAGAAGATTTGGAATATCTTTATCCAAGGATTGCTACATTTATACCTTTTGACGACCCACGAGATACAAGAACTGATTCTAGTGGCATAAGGCTTAGAGATAAGACTTATCTTATCTGTGGCGGGAATTACGGCGAAGAAAAATTTTTGTATACCGATGTTGGAGAAGATACATATAAGCAGATAGGCTCTATAGAGTATGATAGAGAGGCTCATAACGGCAAGCCATGTATGAAAATTTGGTATTTGCATGTTATGGACGAATACCAAAGACTAGGTCTTGCTACTATGTTAATAGCCAGCGTAAAAAACGAGTGCCAAGAGAAGAGTATAACTACTTTGACATTGGACGCTGCTCGTAGGTATAAGAGAAAAGACGACCATTATAAGAGATCATATCCAAACGCTGAGGACGATGGAAAAACTTTTTATAATGCTAACTTAAAGTTTTATGAGAGCCTTGGCTTTAAGATAGATAGAGAGCATAAGTTTTATAAAGAGAATATGGAAGAGAACTTTATGGACAGTATGCCAATACCTATGGTATGTGAGCTTGACGATATTGTATGCCCAGAGAGTGCCAAGTGCCAGACTATTGATAAAACAATAGAAAAGTCAATATTACAACAGCCTAACAAAAACAAACAGCAAGAGGGCCCTTGTCAATAAGTTATACAAAATTTTTTAGTTTCCTATTGAAAATGACTTTTCAATATGGTAAAATAAAAGGGTAGGGAGATTATTTTATGGAACAAGAAATATTTATGGCAATTAAGCCAGGTGATGCAAGAATCAAAGCAGTAAGGAAATATGTTAAGAACGAACTTCAAGACGCTGGTTTTGAAATAGAAGAAAGTGGTTTTTATCAATATGACGGAAATAGCGCTGATAAGCACTATGCACATTTGGTAAAAGAACCTTTTTATCCTTCAATAAAAGAATATATGACTAGTGACGTATGTTTTGGTATGATAGTCAAAGGCGAAAATGCTATTGAAGTAATACATAATAAAATGGTAGGTAGCACTAAAAATCCTAACCCAGGAACTATGAGATACGAAATTCCAAAAATGCTTGGCAGAGAACCACAAGTAACAGCCAATGTTATTCATTCTTCTGATAGTGAAGAGGCAGCAGAGTTAGAGATTGGCATTTTTAGAGAAAGAAGGCAGGCTTATATAGAAGAGCACGGGGAGAATTATAAACCTAGCGATTTAGAGCCAGCTAAAACTCAAAAAGCCGCTGAGCTTACTATGTAATTAAATAAAAGGCACTAATTAAATTTTTAGTTAGTGTTTTTTTATTTTGTGTCCCAAAAATTATTCCAAATACATTGAAAAAAACTCATTTTGTGATATAATATGTGCATTATTAGGAGAAAAATATGCAAAAGTTAGTGCTTGCATCTTCCAACAAAGGTAAAATAGCTGAGTTTAAGCAAATTTTCAAGGGCTATGAAATAGTGCCAATGGAGGAGCTTGGATTTACAGAGGACATTGTTGAAGATGGAAAAACATTTTTCGAAAACGCACTTATTAAGGCAAAAGCCGTGAGTAAGTTTTTGAAAGACAAAAATCTTGAGTATCCAGTTATCGCAGATGATAGCGGACTATGTGTCAATGCCCTAAACGGCGAGCCTGGAATATACAGTGCAAGATATGCAGGTGACCATGATATTAAGGGCAATAGAAAGAAACTTCTTGACAACCTAAAAGGGAAGGATGACAGGTCAGCATATTTTAATTGCACACTTGTTATGTATATGCCAAATGACGATTGTATCTTTGCCGAGGGCAAGACTTGTGGCAAGATTACCGAAAAGGAAATGGGAGAGAGCGGATTTGCTTATGACTGCCTATTTATGAGCGATGACCTTGGTAAGACTTTCGGCGAGGCAACAAGTGAGGAGAAAAATAAAGTTTCTCACAGGTCTCGTGCTATCAAAAACTTGCTAGCCGAATACAAAAAGTATTGCAAAACTCATAAAGCGGAAGTAAAAGAAGTGGAGGAAGCTTCTCAAGAAAAAGCCCCTACCACAAAAAAACAAGAGTTTTGGCGTGCGTTTAAGTTTTTGCTATTTTCTGTTTCAGCAGGTGTAATACAAATTGGTACATTTACACTTCTTAACGAACTTGTAAAATGGGGCTATTGGCCAAGTTATCTTATATCTCTTACATTGTCAGTGCTTTGGAACTTTACACTTAACCGTGAGTTTACATTTAAGTCTGCAAACAATATACCTATAGCAATGTTAAAAGTTTTAGCGTTCTATGCTGTCTTTACACCACTTTCTACTTGGTGGGGACAAGCACTTAGCGGAGTTATCAATGAATATATAACTTTAGCTATAACTATGATTATTAACTTTGTTGGAGAATTTTTATATTGTAGATTCTTTGTATATGGTAAGAGCCTTGATACTAATAACAGGGCAAAAGGAGAAAAATAATGATAATGTTTAGCATGGGTTCTGTAGGAACCAACAATAGACTAGTAACACCAAAGCAAAAGAAAAGGAGTCTAATAACTCTAATAGTTATGGGGGCTATTATCTTTGTTATAGGTATGGGACTTTTGATAGGCTACTTTGTAGGTGGCAAAAATGACTATGTAGAGATCTCAACACCATTCTATTATAGATGTGATTATGTAGGTGGATCTAAGCCATACAATTATACAATCACTGGCGAAATAAAGAATAAAACTGACAGAGGTATCTATGTATCACTAAAAGGCGAGATAGAGGACTCTGAGCACAGAGGACTTTTTGATGATGAGCCAGGATATATTGAGGCTGGTGCAACTTATAGAGTAGAGCTTATACTAGAAGGCAACTATGCATATGACGAAGTATCTCTTATAGAGGTAAGTGTTAACGGCGGAGCATATGAAACGCTTTATAGCTCAGATAGAGTATATATGTCATATATGGCTTATGGTTTGCTTGCTATAGGAGCAGCACTTACTGCTGGTTTTTCAGTAGGACTTGTAAAGCATAACAAAAAAGTTGCTGCTGGCGAGCTTACAGAAACAGCAAACCAAGATGCTAATGGCTGGACTTCTATTGATGGTAAAGCTCCAGAGAAGACAGAAAATGCTCAAACAGATGCAAAAGAAGATAAAAAAGTATGCTCATATTGCGGTACAAAGAATGACGCAAAAGCAGACAAATGTTCAGGTTGCGGCGGCAAACTTGATTAGTATTTGATTATAAAAAGATTTATCCTACTAGGGTAAATCTTTTTTTTGTGTCTTCACAAGGGTGCATTTTTGTGGTATACTAAAAATATAGAGGTAATAATGAAAGTATATAGATATCTATGTGAAGACGAGTTAAAAAACTGGTTACAAGATGATACAAGTATGTTAGGTTCTAAATACGACAAAACTAAGGTTAGCAATAATCACAAGTACAAAGAATCTAAATTATATTTACACTTTTTTGCTAAGATTGACGACTTATATTATATAAGGGGTCTAAAAAATAGCGAAAAAAAAGACTTTTATATTTGTTTATTTGATATCCCTGCTATCAAACTTTTGCCACATATGGGTAAAGGTTATTATGATTCTAGAAGTTACGATTATTATGTGGAGACAGTAAGAGAGTTTGCACTACCTGTTAGCGACATTAAACCAAGTTATTTGCTATATTATATCAAAGATCAAAAGCGTGATATTACGCCACAAGATATTAAGGCGAGCATAGGGACGGCTAAACTTAAACATGATAAGAAGGTATACAAGTGCAGTGCGGTTGAGCTAAAAATTGCTGGCGTAGAAGATAGGGCCGGGGTGTTGAGCGCCGGCGTAGCAAAACCTAGCCAAATAGACACAGATAAGCCTATTTTGCAAGAAAATGACAAAGTTAAGGCTATGTAAAAAATAGTTAAAAAACTGTTGACAAATGTATATAATATGATATAATTACATCGTTAAATAAATCTTTTGCCTAAGACCGCAAGTGAGCATATAGCTCGTAAGTCTTGCCGAGGTAAGTTATGAAGTGTTAATTCACCTTATGCTTATTTTTCGGCATAAGGTTTTTTTAATAATTTGTAACAGGAGGATTACCGTGAGTTCTAATTTAGACGCAAAGAAAGCTGTCGTTGAAGAAATCAAAGAGAAACTTCAAAACAGCAAAGGTGTTGTTTTTGTTGAGTATAAAGGTATCAATGTTGAACAAGATACAGCTTTAAGAAAGAGCTGCAGAGAGAACAATGTTACTTACAAAGTATACAAAAACAGACTAATCGCAAAAGCTTTGGAAGAGCTAAACATTACTGGATATGATGCTAAACACCTAGAAGGAACAACAGCAGTAGCTTTTGGACCAGACGAAGTAGCAGCTCCATCAGTAATCGGCAAACAAGCTAAAGAAAACAAAATCATAACAACTAAGTTCGGTATCGTTAACGGACAAGTAGTAGACGCTGCTCAAGTAGAAGTTCTATCTAATATCCCATCAAAAGATACACTTATTGCTATGCTTATGGGTATGCTTAAAGCTCCAGTTTCAGCTTTGGCAAGAGCATTAAATGAAATAGCTAAAAAGTAAGAAACTAAAAAATTAAAATAAAAAAAACAAAAAAATAAAATTATAAGGAGAAATTTAAAATGGCAGATTTGAACAAAATCGTTGAAGAAATCAAAACTCTTACAGTTGTAGAAGTTGCTGATTTAGTAAAGAAATTAGAAGAAGAATTCGGAGTAAGCGCAGCAGCAGCTGTTGCAGCTCCAGTAGCTGGTGGCGCTGCAGCTCCAGCAGCAGAAGAGAAGAGCGAGTTTACAGTAGCTCTTAAAGAAGTAGGCGCTAACAAGATCGCAGTTATCAAAGTAGTTAGAGAAGTAACTGGTCTTGGTCTATCAGAAGCTAAGGCTCTAGTTGATGGTGCTCCTTCAACTCTTAAAGAGAACGTTCCAACTGAGGAAGCTAAAGCTATGGAAGCTAAACTTAAAGAAGCTGGCGCTACAGTAGAACTTAAGTAATTTTAATCTTGTTACAAATAAAAAACTCGCAATTATTTGCGAGTTTTTTATACCTATTATGGTTTCATAAAAGTTATACACTTAGCACATTTAGAAATATCTCCTACAGTAATGCCGTTGGCGATACATTGATTATTTTGATTGAATAAGCATTTTGCATCACAGTCAATGCACAACTTTTTGTTATGCCTATAAGGGGCAACTTTTGGAGGGGTGTCACTCTCAAATATCTTTTTGCTTATGTCCAGCTCTTTGCCTTCTTCAAAAGAGAAGTCCTCACATATTGTCTTTTTGCTTACCTTGATGTCTTTGGCTCTACAAGTAAGTTTGTCGTTGTATCTACAATCTGTTTTTCTGCATCTTATATCCATTGTTATACCTCAGGAGTAATTATTGGCAAATATATAAAAAATATTCAACTAATTGCCAAAATCCAAAGGCTGTCAAAGTGATTGACAGAAAAGCATGTTTTGTTTACAATAAACGTACGAGGTGAAAATATGAGAGTAATTTTGAAACAAGATGTAAAGGGCAGCGGCAAAAAAGGCAACATCATCACAGTTAATGATGGCTATGCAAAAAACTTTTTGTTAAAGAAAGGACTTGCTGTTGTTGCTAATAATGAGACTTTGGGCGAGAACGCCAGCATGAAAGCTTCTATCCAACACAAGATTGACCTAGAGCGTCAAGCTGCTGAGGAACTTGCCGAGAAGGTAAAAGCTGCATATGTAAGAGTAACTCTTAAATGCGGAGATAATGGTAAAGTCTTTGGTTCAATCACAGCTAAAGAAATTGCCGACAATCTAGCAGAACAAGGCCTTAATGTTGACAAAAAATGTCTTGTACTTGACGGACCAATCAAAACTCCAGGTATATATACAATAGGCGTAAAATTATATAAAGATATCCAAACTAGCCTAAAAGTTGATGTTATCGCCGGCAAATAATTAGAGCAGGATTAGTTTTTCGAAATTATAAAATAACTATTTTTGATAACTATTATTTTTTAGAGCGTATGACAAAATGATAAACATAATTAAATAAAAAAATACAGCAATCATATTTGCTGTATTTTTTATTGCATTTTTATTTTTTTAATCTCGACTTCGCCTGCTAAGTGCAACAATCAAGAATCTAAGAAGTGATAGTATAGATACTAGTAGTGCTGCAAGATATGTTAGAGCAGCGGCTTTTAGAACTTTTTTAGCACCGGTAAGCTCTGAGTCAGTCAAAGTACCAGTCGCAGAAAGAAGTTTCAATGCACGGTTTGAAGCATCAAACTCTACAGGAAGTGTTACAAGGTTAACAAATACGCTACTACCGAAAACT
This sequence comes from uncultured Clostridia bacterium, assembly GCA_934757865.1. GTDB lineage: Bacteria > Bacillota > Clostridia > Christensenellales > UBA1242 > CAKVLS01. Next base: position 26,581 of record CAKVLS010000007.1, read on the forward strand.
ATAATACCTGACCATAAGAAAATGTTACCAATAACAGTATCAGCTACAGAACCAAAGCAAATGATAAGGCCTATCACAACAAGTGGCATAAGCAAAGAACAAGCAAAATTAGTAATAGGTATTAGTGTTTGTCTTACTCTTAGCGGAACATAAGATTCTTTGTCTTGCAAAGCATGACCAAACTCGTGGCACGCAACACCTAGAGCAGATACTGAGCTTGAGTTATAAGTTGCCTCAGATAATGCTATTGTTTTGTGCTTTGGGTCGTAGTGGTCTGTTAGGTTTCCGGATATCATTGTGACGCTTACATCTCCCATGCCAGCAGCGATTAGTAATCTACGGATTAGCTCGCTAGCTGTTATGCCAGACCTTGCGTCTAGTTTGTCATAAGTGTTAAAAGTTGTTTGGACATTTATCTGTGCCCAAGATGCTAAGATTAGTCCCGGGATAAGAATTATTCCCATCAAATAGTATTCCCACATAAATTAGTTTCTCCTTCTAAATAGGTTGAGACCTAAAATATCTTTTATAAATTCTGCAACATAAGTAAATGCCGCAGCATTGGTAAATTTTTTAGCAATTTTTAATTCTTCATCATTTAATATTTGGTAGTCTTTCAAAAACCCTAACGCAATAGATGATGCAGAATATTCTATAGGTATAGTGAATAGTTTGAATAAAATGCCCGCTACCAAGACGCCTGCTGAGATGTATAGAGCGATAAGTGCGTAGCTAGTGTATTGACCTAAAAGTATAAATACAAGGCTTGCAATAGCAGTAGGTACAACTAGTCTACCAAAGATAGAAACAACCCCGCCTACAAATCTGTGAAGATTAAATAGGAAAGTGCTCCTTTTATGCTGGATTGCATGACCAACTTCGTGGCTAACGATAGCCACCGCTGCAACGCTACTATTATTGAAGGTCGCATCTGATACGGCGATGATTTTTTTTGAAGGTATATAGCAGTCGGTTAACTTGCCATGTATTCTTCTAATATCAAAGTCGAGTTCAAATGTATCTCTCAAAAAGTATAATAGAGCAACTGTATTGATACCTTGTCTTGTTGGTGATTTGTCATACTTTTGGAACATGTCCATCAGCCTAGAACCAGCCGAGTATATAATGCCAAGTAGCACTGCAAGACAAACTATAACTATAAGAACTATATATATTGGTTGCATACAATTATTATATAATGATTTGTATTTTTTGTAAATGTTTTACACTTCATTTATGTTCGTTATTTTGCCATTTACTACCTCAAAATCAAAGTCTTTTGCTTCAAAATACTCATTTTTGTCGTATATTAAACACAATTTGTCATTATATACATCTTGCTCAATTTTGCAAAAGTCGCCAAAGAAACTTTCTATCTGCGAGTTTGTCAATTTGTTTTTTATATTCTCGCCTAGATAATGATTCATTAGGTTAAAGTTTTTTCTTTGGAGAGCTTCGAGAAATGCGTATGGAACAAGCCTTGTATCAGTTATAAGTGAGGGTTTATTATCTATATATACATCTTTTTCTTCAATGCTTGGACTTTGGCTAAAGGTAACTTTTATGCATTTAGCGGACTTGGACATATCATTATAAGGGCAGACTAAGGTTAGAGTTTTGTCCTTTTCGGTCATAGTTTTTATTTCTCTATACTCAATCTTTTTGACAGATATCTTGCAGTAGATATCTTTCTTTTCGTCAAGAGCTGTGAGAAGAATATGATAGTCGCCGTTTATCTTAATAGCCTTTGATACCTTGGCAGGGAAGGGAAGCTCTGCCGTAAAAATATCTTCGCCACTTTTTAGCACAAGCGAAGTTGATGCGTGAGTTATAGCTGTATTTAGTATATCTTTTGAGCCTTGGATAGTAGATTTTTGAGTGTCAAGCACTTGGCTATTTGATAGCGTAAAAGGACTAATCAATATCTCTGTGTGAGAGTTCGGGTATTTAGTAACTTTTGTGCTACTCGTGTTGTGTACAGTCTCTGTGAGTTTAATTATATTAGGAATAGTCTTAGAGCCGTTGTATTCTTCGCATGTGGGGTAGCATTTGATAATGGTGTCAAGACTCTCAAGAGTTATCTCATCAAGTGGGCTCTCTAGATATTTTGGCTTATCTATCTCAAGTATCATTGGCACTTTACATTTTATATGGTACATATATATCTCCTTAATAGTATTTTATGAAAAGCGCATTTTTTGTATGATGATTTTGTGAGAAGTGAGGAATATACTAAGATGTTTTTAATAAGAGACTTAGTCATTTTTATAAGATTTTTGGCAAGATAAGAGAGCTAAAAATAGAGAGATGGAAGATAGAGCCATATAAAACTCTTTTTTGATTAGAATATTATCTTTTGGCAATAATTTGCAAAAGGAGTTTTTTATGTCGTGGGAAAAATTAGAAAATGATGACCTTTTGCATGCGGTAAGGAGATGTAAAGATTTAGAGCTTCCTATTGCTAATGCTTTTAGGGCACACGCAGATAAGTATGGCAGAAGTTATAATAGTGTAAAAAGGCACTATTATGCAATAGCTGCTGGTTATAACAATGTCGTTAATATCGACGAGTACAAAAGACCCAAAATCACCGAAAAAGATTTGGAGGCGTTATTTAGAGGGCTTGTCAAACTAATTGCCGAGCAAGTCCAAAGTGACAAAAATGGGACATAATGAGGTATGTCGCCAAAAAATCTTAACATATAATTTACTTACCCTGTCAAAAATGCTAAAATGTAAGTGGTGAAATTATGTTAAATATATACACTTGTAGAACACTTTTTGACGGATACGAGCCACTGATGAAAAGGCTAGAGGCAAATAGGAAAGCAAAAATTTTTGCTAGCCATATTTTTGTTGTGCCGGACAGATTCACAATGCAGTGCGAAAAGGATATTTTTGAATACCTTAACATAGATAGTACTTTTGATATAAGAGTACTTACTCTTTCACGCTTTGCGGGAGAGCTTATTGGTGCTGCTAAGGGTGTTTTGTCTAAGCAAGCAAGCACCATGATAATCCAAAGACTACTTCTAAAAAATAAGAGTAACTTAAAATGCTTTAATAAGACAAAACTAAATTATAGTTTTGCAAGTGAGATTTTTGATACTATCAATCAGCTAAAAAGTTCAAAAGTTTCGCCAGAAGAGATGACTCTTGAGGGCGAAGATTATTTAGCTATCAAGATGGCGGACATAAGGTTAATCTATGAGGCGTATGAGAGATATCTCGAAGATAACGGACTAATTGATAGCGCAGATAAGTTTACGCTATTTGAGAGATACTTGCCTAATGCAAAAAATCTAAAAAATACTGCAATATACATAAGCCATTTTGACAGTTTCACTAAGCAAGGTTATAGCATCGTCAAAAAGCTAATTTTACACGCAGGGCAAGTTAATATTGCCGTGCCAAAATCAAACGGCGAAGTAAACTCACACATATACCTAAATGATATGTATGATAATATAAAAGAGATTGCAATCTCCGAGAATATTGATTTTGCAGAGTTTGAAGTAAATAGTAAGTTAAAAGACGATTTTGAGCACATCAAAAATAATTTGTTTGCCTACAAGCCAAGACAAGCGTTTTTGAAAGAAAGAGATATTGAGCTTGCGTGCTATGATACATTTTTGACTGAGTGCGACTTTGTTGCAAAAAACATAAAAAAACTGATAAATGACGGTGCCCGCCAAAGGGACATTTGTGTTATGTGTCCGGCTCTTGTAACAAACAAAGACACTATAAAAAAAGTCTTTGACGAGTACGAACTAAATAGCTTCTTTGATATCAGCACCAGCCTTACAGGGCAAGTGTTAGATAAGTTTTTTGATGAGATTTTTGCTATCAAAGTCAAGTATTATAAGACCGAAGATATTGTTTCGCTTTTGCACGACCCAGTGCTTGGTATTGATGAAAATTATGTTTTTGAGACAGAAAACTACCTAAAATCAATGCAAATTGCTGGCAAAAGTTTGTTTAGAGATAACGAAAAATTAAATGCCCTAAGAAAAGCTTTGAAGCCTATTATTGACTTTGTCCAAGGGCTTAACGCTAAGGGAAATTATAAATATTATGTAGAGAGTTTTGAAAAGCTATTTGAGACCTTGGAGGTAGAGAAGAGGCTTGAAGTAATCGCCGACAAGTATCAAAAAAACGGCTACCTAAAACAAGCCAAAATAGTAGAGCAGTTATATCAAAAAACTGCTAATATATTTAGCATTGTTAAGGATATTTTTGACGACATAGAGTGTGATATATATGAATTTTATGATGTTGTTAAGAGTGGCTTTGACAGCACTAGCGTATCAACTACTCCTGTGTCTGTTGATGGCATATTTGTGGGAGACGCAAGCAAGAGTATTATAGGTAGACCAAAATATCTATTTGTTATGGGTGCTCGTGACGGCGACCTTCCGTACACTCTTAGTGATTGCGGTATGATAACTGATAAAGAAATCGCAAAAATGGCTAATTTATATAAGTTAGAGCCTACCGTCAATGTTATCAATTTGCGTGAGAGATTTAAGCTATTTAACTTGCTACTTATGGCAAAAAATAAACTTTTTGTGTCATATTCTAGAGGTAAAAATAATGCTCTTGCGGCAGGATTTTTTACCAGTCTTCAAAATATGTTTTTGGAGCTAGGTAGAAACGGCAGGCAAAATATAGAAGTTCTAGATGCAGATTATAACTATTTGAGCTTTTGCGAAAAGCTTGGTGGTAGAAAATCTGCTGGCAAAATTTTGGCGGAAAGACTTCGTAATATAGAAGACGGCATATTGTATTCTGCCCCTCAAGAAACAGGTGCTTTGTTTGATGCGATAGCAAAAGACACTCCATATATAGAAGATTACAAAAATTTGACTGATTACAAAAAGTGTTCAAGCCTAAAAACTAATGTATTCTTCGGCAAGGGCACAATCAGCGTCTCTGAGATAGAGAGGTATTATTCATGCCCATTTAAGCACTTTGTTGATTATGGGCTTAAACTTCAAGAGAATAAAGTTATATCTTTTGACAATATAGAGGTCGGCAACTTCCTTCACAAAGTCGCTGAATTATTTGTCAAAGAAAATATGACTAAGCTTCCTTTTAGTGATGACTTTAAGACAGAAGTCGATAGAATATTTGATAAGGTTTTACTACTTGACGAGTTTAGCACTATTAAAGAAAATGATAGCAGCACCTTGTCACTAATTAGTATCAAAAAAGAAGCTCAGCGTATGTGCGAGGCTATCAATTACCAAATCAAAAAGTCAAATTTTAGACCTATACTTACTGAGGCGAGATTTGATGATAACGGTGCTATCAAGGGCCTAGAGATAACCGTAGGTGATAAGACTCTAAAAATAGTTGGAGCTATAGATAGAGTAGATACATGTCGTGATTATTTTAGAATAATTGACTATAAGACCGGTAGATGTGATAGCTCGCTAAAAGAACTATATTATGGTAAGAAGTTGCAGCTATATGTTTATCAAGCGGTTGCTCAAAACAGCCTAAAATTAAAGCCAGCCGGAGCGTATTATTTCCCAGTCAAAAACTCATTTGTTGCGGACGGCGGAAATAAGTTTGAGATATATAGACTAAAAGGTTATACCGAGAGTAGCGAAAGTGTACTAAAAGACACCGATTGCGACTTTGAAAATAACACAACTAGCGACATAATCAATGCTATGCGAAAAAAAGATATGTCGCTAAAAGCTTCAAGCGAGGTTTTGGACGAAGAGGGGATACTTGCTCTAGCTAGTTATGCATTAGCAATGCTAAGCCTTGGAGTTAAGGAAATATTAGAGGGGAATATTGCCCCTAGCCCATTTGTTATAGATGGAAAAAGTGCTTGTGAATTTTGCAAGTACAAAGCAATATGCAGATATGATGAATCTATTGGAGATAAGTCTAGACAAGGCTCAGGCTCTGTAGATATAGATACACTAAAGGAGAGTTTAAGTGGCAGAGATTAAATTTACTGACAGCCAAGACAAAGTAATCAGTCATAAGAATAATAACTTGTTAGTCTTTGCCAGTGCAGGCAGCGGTAAGACGGCGGTTATTATAGAAAAGATAGCGCAAGATATTATATCCGGGCACGCCTCACTAGATAACTTACTTATAGTAACTTTTACCGAGGCGGCAACAGCCGAGATGAAGCAAAGGCTATACTCTAAACTAGCTAGCAACATAGATAAGCCTAATGTTATAGCAGAGATAGAGAAACTTCCGCTTGCCAATATCTCTACATTGCACGGCTATTGCCAAAAGCTAATCAAACAATACTTCTTTGAACTAGGCATAGATCCGTCATTTAGGATACTAGACGAGACAGAGAGTGAGTATTATAAGATAAAAATACTAGACGACATCTTTGACATAAGACAAGAAGAAAAAGATAAAGACTTTTTGGACCTATGCGAAAAGTTTTATTCTAGCAGAAATCTAAACAACCTAAAGAAAAGCATACTTGATTTTTATGACTTTTTGCAGGCGCTAGATGATAAAGAAAAATATCTAAATGATATTGCACTATGTTCATATAACACAGATTTAGATAACAACCCAGCTATTAAATATGCTTTTGAAAAGTTTTCTAATAGTTATGTATATTTCAAAAAGAGTTTTGAAAACCTATGCACTGCAAGTGATATAGAGAGTAACGAAAAACTTTCTAAGGCACTATCTACAATAAATAGTTACTTCGGCGTGCAAAAATTCAAAAACTTTGAAGCCTTGTTTAACTATTTTGCGTTACTAAAAGAGGTTAAAAGTCCGCTATCTTCTTTGCGTGGGGATAGTGATGTGCTTTTGGACGCACGCAACACTTGGAAGAACTTTTTGAAATTTAGAGATAGTTTTTATGATGCGTGTGGCGGAGATGACCAAACTCTAAGCAATATAAAAGATGCCCTTAATATTGCGGGCAATTCGCTTAAATGCTTTATAGATATTACAAAAGAGTTTGAAAAGTCATATTCTAGCGAAAAGCTAAGATTAAATGCGCTAGACTTTGACGACCTAGAAAAATATGCTATTTTGCTACTTGATAGAAAGGAAATAGCAGATGAAATAAAGAAGCAATTTAGCAATATCTATGTTGATGAGTATCAAGATATCAACAGCAAGCAAGAAAAGATTTTGTCGCTTATCACAAGTGGCAAAAATATGATAATGGTCGGCGATATTAAGCAGAGCATTTATGGCTTCCGTAATAGCTCGCCACAAATATTCATTGATAAGTCAAAGCTATACAAAGACGGTAAAAAAGGCGACTTAATCAAGTTAAACGAAAACTTCCGTAGCAATCCAATAATACTGGATTTTGTTAACAAGATTTTTGTTAATGTTATGAAAGATGACTTCGGCGGGGTAGACTACGCAAGTGACGGATTTTTTGTAGGCTCAGCCAAATACGAAAAGGTGGACGATTATAAAGAAGTTTCGTTAAACATAATAGCTGTAAAAGACCGCAAGCCACAAGAAAAAGTTGAGAACAAATTATACTCTGTAAAAGATGACAATAGAGAAACTCAAAATAAAGAAGTAGCCAAACTTGAAGCTACGCTTATTGCAAATAAAATAAAGTCTATGCGTGGCAAACCTTATTATGACGCAAAAGAGAAATGTTTTAAGACTTTGGATTACAGAAACTTCAATGTTTTGTGTCGTAGTAGAGAGTATATAAAAAATATTGCAAGTTATTTGCGTGAGCTTGGAGTGCCAACTACAGCCAAAACTTCTAGCAATATCTATGAAAATCCAGATGTTCTATTGCTAGTTAATATACTTAAACTTGTCAACAATCCGCTTGATGATATAGCGCTTGCTAGCGTACTATCTTGTCCTTTCTTTGGTATTACTTTTGATGAGCTTGCAAGATGTGATTTTAGTCAAAAATATTTTTATGAGTATATAAATAGCGAGCGAAAGAAGGATACCAAGTTTGCTAAAAAATTAAATAAAGTTTTTGACTTTATAGATACTTTGCGAGAGAAAAAAGACTTCTTGTCTATCTACGAACTTTTGACTGAGATAGATAATATTCTTGGTATCACTAGTTACTATTTGCTTCTTCCTAATGGTAGAAATAGATGTGAGGTTATAACTAATTTTATCGAGAGTTTTAACGGTACTCCATACAATAATAGTTTGACTAAATATTTGTCATATCTAGAAAATTACTTAGAGGATACCGAAGTCCCAGAGCTTTTGCAATCGGACGAAAATGCTATCTCTATTGATACTATTCACTCAAGCAAAGGCCTTGAATACGAAGTAGTATTTTTGTGCGGTATGGGCAAAAAGTTCTCTAACATTTCGCTAATGCAAAATGTACTAAAAAACAAAGAACTAGGCATTGGCTTTAATGCGATAGATTTGGATAGTTATACAGCAAGAGATACTATTGCAAAAAATGTCATTGCTATGAAAGTTAGAGAAGAGGAAGAACTAGAAGAAATAAGACTACTATATGTTGCAACTACTAGAGCAAAAAACAGCCTTAATATTATAGCTTGCGTTGACAAAGACAAACTTGAAAAGCCAAGCGAGTTTGATATAAAGGGCGCTAACAAATATATCACATGGGTGCTATCTGCATTGTCTCGTCCGCTTATAGAAAATATAAAAAATTGCGAGAGCAAAAAAACTTTTGATGCGGAAGGATACGAGGTTAATGTTGTATTTCCAGAAGATTTAGATATAAGTATTGATAACTCAAATATAGAAAAATCTCAAATTCAAAAAGATAAGAAATTGACCAAAGAGATAGAGGAGTATATTGATAAAAAATACGCCTACACTGAGAGCACAACTATTGCAGAAAAAAATACTGTAACAGGAATAATGAATGCCTTAGATTCTTATGAGAGTTATAACTTAGAGCCAAAGAAACTAAAACTTGCCGAAAGCTCAGCAGTTGATTTTGACTACGCTCTTTTTGGAACTATTTATCATAAGTTAATGCAAGACCTAGATTTTGATGCTAGCGAAAGTCAAATTATTGATTATATAAAAACTCAAAAAGAGCAAAATATAGATAATGCTAAGTATTATGATAAGATATCTCCTAGCGAGATTAAGGCGTGCTTTGATACACTTTTGCCACTAACTTTTGGCAAAAATGTATATAAAGAAAGACAGTTTATTTCTTATCTACCTTATAACGCTATAACTGGCGTAAATACTGAAGATAAAGTACTTTTGCAAGGTGTTATCGACCTATTGGTCGAAGATGATGAGGGCGTAGATATATACGATTATAAGACTACTAAGGTAAGTAAACCCGACCAGCTAGTCGAAAAATATGGTGTCCAAATGAAATTGTATAAGCTAGCCACCGAACGAGCAATCGACAAAAAGGTCAAAAATGTGTATATATACTCATTTTGCCTTAATAAGTTAATTAAAATAATTTAGAAATTTTTGGTAAAAGTCCTTTAATTTATTAGTCAACAAAAAAAATATATGTTATACTATCGCTAGATATAATATATGGGAGAAGATTATGAACATATTTGATACAGTAGCAAATATCATAAAAGACGCAGCCAATGCTCTTGGCTTCCAATATTTTGCTGCTATTATTTTGGGACTAGTACTTCTTGCTATGATAGTTATGATTATGGGTATTAGATCATCATACGAGAGCAAGATACTTAGATCTATTGATAGGTTTAACAAATACTTTGCTAAGAAACCTTTTATCACAGATGAGAACTTAGTTGAGTTCAACGCTAAGATGAAAGTTGTTCCTAAGACTCTTAGAACTCGTTGGCAAATGTATATGCTTAATAGAGATGACGCTCCTACAAAATACATTAACATCAACACTTGCGTAGAGAGACCTTTAAGAACAAGTTTGATTGATAGAGATGTCCAAAATTTCTATCTATTCACAGGTCTACTTCTTGGCATTAGCTTGATGTTTGGTTTTGCTATGGTTGACAGTACTTTGAGCGTTGCGGAGATTATGTATAGAGTTGCATTGCTTCCTGCGGTAACATTACTACTTTGTGTTGTGTTTGCTCTTATTGTTAGAGCTTGGAAAAATGCTTTGCAAGCCGACCTATATGAGAACTTCCACATCTTTGAACAAAGTTTGACAAGAGCAGTAACTACACTTCCTGCATATGTTGACTATGAGATCTTGTTCACTCGTAAAGAGATCAAAAATGGTATTCCTATTTTGCAACAATATCTTGAGAAGAGAGATTTGCAAGAGCAACAAGAACTTGAAAAAGCAAGAATTAATGCAGTTGAAACTGAAACATACAACTTTGACGAACTTGGTATCAATGGCTCACTTGTTCTTGATAGAGCAATGAAAGAGTGCGAGACATTTATTAGTAACCGTAGAAGATTACTTACTGAGTGCGGCCAAATTCAATCAGAAAAAGATAGCTTCACAAAAAACTACGAAGCTGCAGATAAAGATTATCAAAGAAAACTTCAATCAAGTAGAGAGAACTTGGAGAGTTTGAAGACTCAACAAGAGACTGCAACTAACCGTATTGAAGGTAACTATATCCGTAAACAAATTCAAGACGAAATCAAAAAGCAACAACAAGTTGAAAAAGATAGCGATGAGGCAGCTGCTAGATACAAAGAAGAGCAAGCCAGCCTAGACGAGAAGATTGCTCAAAGAAAAGCCGAAATTGAAGAAAAGAGAAAGTATGTTGAGCAAGTTATGCTTTCTGAGTTCAAAAACTACGCTAATGTTATGTACAAGAAATTGATGGACGCTGCTACAAAAGCTAACGCCGCAAGTCTTGAAAAACTAAAAGTAGAAAATAACGAACTAAAAGAACTCTTGAAGACTTTCCAAACTAACAAGATAGATGTATTCACATTGATTGACAATATCGAGACTAAGGCAGAGCAATCAGCCGAGGACAAAGGTTTGTATGATTCAAAAGAAAATGCAATGCCAGAGAAACTTTATGATGACGCTGGCAAAGCTCATGAGATGATCGAAAAAGTTGATGACGCTCCAACACTTGAGCAAATCAACAAAGACGAAGCTTCTACTTACACTCCAAAGAATGTAGAAACTGAGGACAACAGTGAGCTTGACGATATCCAAAAACAGATTGAAAAAGAAAGCGAAAATCTTTTCAAACAAAAACAAGAGTTTAATGAGAGTATAGATAACACTATCTCTAAGATAAATGATAGCGATGATGAAGATGGCGGTCAAAAGCCTGAGCCTGAAGTTGTAGAAGCTCCAGCCCCAGCACCTGCTCCTGCACCAAAGCCAGCAGCTCCTAAACCTGCCGCTCCAAAACCAGCTCCAGCTGCAAAGCCTGCTGCACCAAAGCCAGCTGCTAGACCTGCAGCTAAACCAGCAGCTCCTAAACCAGCTGCAAAACCTGCATCAAAGCCAGCAGCTAAACCTGCTGCAAAACCAGCTAAGAAAGCGGGCGGAGATGAGATGGACGATATAAGTAGCGAGATGGAAAATTTACTAAACTCACTTAACGACTAATAAAACAAAAAAAGCACCAAGGCAACTTGGTGTTTTTTTATTCTTATTTTGCTTTACTAAATACTGCAAGTTCAACGAGTTTGTTATGAGACTTGGCAGCAACAAGTATCTTTTCGGTTATAATGCAGTCTTTTTTTGCAATTATTTCATTATTAAGTCCGTATATAGTTTTGTTAAGCTTTCTACCTAGTAGATAGTTTTGACTTGTTATCATTCTTTGTGGCAATGGATTTTCGCTGATTTTATAATTTTGTTTAGGTTTAAGTTCTATATCTTTGAAGTCTATTTTTGGTATGATATCATCGTCATCTTTTTGTTCTATCTTAGGGAGTATCTTTACCATATCAAGTTTTGGCTTGTTGGTAATCTTTGGTCTAAATGTCTCTTTGCTAAATTTAACCCCGCTAGAGTTGATGATAAGATTGGTGTCGTTAAAACTAATCACACTTGCCGAAGAAAAACTTTTGTCCTCTATCTCTATGCTTTCAACTTTGTAGCCTGAGGACAAAGTTATGTCTTTTACTTTGCCTAGATACTCGCCCTCGAGAGAGTAAACGCTATTGTTGATTTGATTGTTATACTCGATATTGGTAGCAAAAAGCGATGGCAATAACCCCTCGTTATTTTTGATAGTTATAGCATTTGTGCCTATTTTATATATTTTGTTTATTGGAAGAATCATTTCTTCTTCGTCATTGTCGCTAAATAATATTAGACTAGCAGCCTTTTTTAGGCTCTTGTCAAAACATATATTTTTTACGGTGCCTTCGCTGTTGCCGTTATAAAGGTTGATTACAGGTTTTGAGATAATCTCTGTTACTTTGTACATTATGTCCTCCTAGTGATATTAAATGTATATGACGGAGCTAAAAATTTTATTATTTTTTTGTAGTGTTTTTTTTGTAGTTATGGTATTATTTGTATGTAAAATATCAAAAAGGAGTTTTGCATGGGTTTATTTAGTGCTATAAAAAATGCTTTTGGTGGAGCTATAGTTCTTGATAGAGATAAAAAAAGCGACCTTGTCGTAAGACAGCCACTGAAAAATAATGAGCTAAAACTTAATAGCGAACTAGATGTAGAAGACGGCTTTGATGTCGTTTTGTGCCATATGGATAGCGTATGTGATTGTCTAAGTACTGGTAAGTATAGATTTAACGATATCAACACCCCTAGACTATATAAGTTTGTCAAACCTCGCAAAACAAACAAAGGTCTTGTTTCTCCTAAGGCTATTCAAGCGGATATTTATTATGTTAATAAGGCAAATATTGGCGGACTAAAATATCTAACACATAGAAGATTCAAGGCTATGCACTCATCAAAAAATGTCAAGATAAAAATTGAAGGCACTTTTGATGTAAAAATAACTGATAGTAAAAAATTTATTGCTACCATGCTTAATGACTACGCAACACTTAGAGATGACAAAGTTAAACTTGAACTCGGCGATTATGTATCATATAGCATTTTGAGAGCGGTAGAGAAAAACATATTCAATTTAGACGAGTTTAAGTCGGGTAGCGAAGCTCTTATCAATATACTAAATGATGAAGTCTCAAAAGAGCTTAGCAAAATAGGTGTTGAAGTAAGCAATATCAAGATTACCAATGTCCTAACTCCTCGCCTTGTTCCAAATAAAGAAGAACTTAGCGAAAAGAAAGATAATAGACTAGACGATATATTTAGCGCTACATACGGTAGCCCACTTACTGGCTCAAGCCAAGGTTCGCAAGAAGCTAAGAGGCAAGAGGTTCTTGCTGGTAACATTAGAGAAAATGACGGCGTTATCAATTTAGGTTATGATAATAAGTCTGGAGCTGGCGGTGCGGGAGCTAGCGGTAACTTTGGTGGCAGCGCATTTACAAGTAGCATAAGCCCTAACCAAAGAATAAATGATGAGCAAGCCAAGACAGATGCTGAGTATAAGAAGATGACCGAGTCTCTTGCCAATCTTAACAAAAAGAATAACGACCTTGTGTTTATTGGCGGCCCAAACGGCGTAGAGGCTGTTAGCAAAAAAGAAGAGCCTGCTCAAGAGCCCCCTGTTCAAAAGCATGCTTTTAGCCCAGGCGTTACACCGGACTTTTCGTCACTAGATAATAGAGTCCAAAATGCACCTCAAAAACCAGAGAGCGATATAATGCTAGGTAGAACTGCAATACACGACTTGCATTCTTTTGGCTCAGCTAATATAGAAGATGACTATGTTAAGAGGCAAAGAAGAAGAGATATTAAGAATATCAAAGACAGCATAGCCGAGCCTATAGATAGACCTAAGGTTATGAAGTCTAAAAATATCTGCAAGTATTGTAGTAACAAACTTAGTCCAAAAGACGAGTTTTGTCCTAAGTGTGGTAAGAGTACTAGAGGTATAAAATACTGCAAAGCGTGTGGTGAAGAAAATGACGAAAATGCAACCGTGTGCAAAATGTGCGGCTCAAAACTCTAAAAAATTGATAAAAAGCAATAAAAAATAACAAAATAATTAAATTAGGAGATAAATATTATGGTAAACAAAGATATGTCACTAGGAGAAGTTTTGGATAAATACACTAACGCTCAAGAGATTCTTGGCGGTTTTGGCTTGCATTGTTTTGGCTGTCCAATGAGCAGAATGGAGACAATAGAAGAGGCGGCTGCAGCTCATGGTGTTGACCTTGACTTTATGCTAAAAAAATTAAACGAAGACCTAGAAGAGGGTGAAGGTAACAAAAAATCTTGCCCAAAGTGCAAAAAGTAAAAAGGTAAAGATTTTTAGATGAGTTACAAAAAACTAATTAGTGTCGGCAATGACGAAAAAGGCTATGCACTATTTGACACATATAACGGCGAGTTTTTGAGTGAGTTTGATTATACCTCTATTATAATTTCGAATTACGGTCTTAACTTTTTGTTTGACAAAAGCGGCAACTGTAAGATTGTTAATAACGATAACGAAGAATTTACTTTTGATAAGAATTATTTATGGACAACACTTTCTAACTCAAATGTCGGCGTTGCGGGAGTGTTTAATAAACTCGACGGCAAATGTTACCTTGGTAACTATAGAGGCGAAATTTTGTCAAAAGGCTACAATGGTACAATTTTGCCATCAGCTTTTTATAAAGGACTTGATGGACTTTTTAATATTATCGTAAAAGATGCTTCTGCTGGCAAGGTCTACAAAGGACTTCTTAGTAATAGCGGAGAAGAGCTTGTTGCGCCAGTTGACGAGTATTTGCCAGTCTATGATGATATATTTGTACTATCAGAGCTTGTCGAAAGATACGGCTTTGGATTTTTGAATCTTGCGAGCGATGAGCTGCTTTCATCTAATGCTGCGGGCGTCAAACTTTTTGAGAGTGCCTTAAAATACATATACAATGTTCCAAGCAGCGTCAATCAAGAGTCTTTTAGACAACTTTTCTGCTACAAGGCTTCAGAGTATTTCGTAGATACATGGCAAGACCTTATGATTAAGAGAAATATCTCACGACCAAATATGCAAGATTATAATCCAAGCGAAATGGCAAACAGGTTTGGCTCGCTTGTAAATAGTATAAAAAAAGACTTTGACGGCAAGATAGCTAATTTTTATTTGTCAGCTCTTGGCAAAAATGTCTTTGATTCTCTAGAAAGATTAGGTATGAGATTTAATTATAATGATATAAAGGCTTATTTGTAAAAATAGCATATAAATATGGATAATTAGTAAAACCTTGCAAAATTGCAAGGTTTTTTGCTTTTTTATGTGTTTTTTGATTTTATTATGACTTTTGTTCTTATTTTAATATATGATTTGTGCAAACTCTCCTATATATTGATGGGGGAGCTTTTTTGCTAGTAATGGGGGTTTTGGGGGTAGTGAGTGTTGTGGCGTTTTGCTAGTGAGGGCAAGTTATTTGGCTTGAGGGGGTAGCCCTTACTTGCATTAACTATATTAACGCAAATGAAAGCGTGATTTGTTGGCTTTTTTAGCTATTTATTTACTATGTTTTGCGATTTTTCTTACTGTATATAATATATATTTATTTAATTATATTATTATCTTATTTAGTATGTTATTTAGTATGCCTGCACGATAATTAAAGGTATAAGGCTATTATACATAAGTATTTTACTATATTTTGGGGTGAATAGGGCGCTTTTACACTAGGTTTTGGGGCACGTTATGGACCTAAAAAATAAATACAATTTTAGCGATTTTATTGGAAAAAAGTGTTGACTTTGGGCTCTACATGTTGTATAATGACATAGCTGTGAAAATGGGATGAAGCGTAAAGTTACCACTTATAGCTACATAAGGCGGAGAATTTATGCGGACAAGTTTGACTATAAGTCAGGCGACTAACCCAGTATGCTAGATGTAAAGAACTTAATCAAATAAGTTTTTTTTATGTCTTCACGGTAAGATACACACGGTAAGGTGTATTATGTAAAATATGCAAAAACGGGTTAGATTGGGTTAAGGAGGAAGATAAATAAATGGCAACTCAAAAAATTAGAATTAAGTTACAATCTTATGATCACAACTTAATTGATCTAGCTGCTGCAAGAATTATTGAGGCAGCTACAAAAGCAGGTTCAAAAATTGCTGGACCTATACCACTACCTACTAACAAAGAAGTGGTTACAATCATCAGGGCTCCACACAAGTATAAGGATAGCCGTGAGCAATTTGAAATGAGAACACACAAAAGAGTTATTGATGTTTATACTTCTGCTAAGGCTATAGATTCTCTTATGAAGCTAGATTTGCCAGCAGGCGTTGATATCAATATCAAACTTTAATTCGTTAGGGAGAAAAGAAAATGAAAAAAGCTATATTAGGTAAAAAGTTAGGTATGACACAAGTTTTCACTTCTAACGGATTGGTTATTCCAGTAACCGTTGTAGAAGCTGGTCCTTGTACAGTTATACAAAAGAAAACTGAAGAGAAAGATGGCTACAATGCTGTCGTAGTTGGTTTTGGCGAAACTAGAGAGAAACTAGTTAACAAGCCACAAACTGGTGCTTTCAAAAAAGCAAATGTTTCTGTAAAGAAATATGTTAAAGAATTAGATGTTGACAATTTTGCAGACCTTGATGTTGGTAGCGAAATCAAGTGTGATGTATTTGCAGAAGGCGACATCGTAGATGTAACAGGAACTTCAAAAGGTCATGGTTTTAGTGGTAACATTAAAAGACATAATGCTCACAGACTAAAGATGACTCATGGTACAGGTCCTGTACACAGAGAAGTTGGTTCAATGAGTGCTAACTCAACACCAAGTAGAGTATTCAAAAATAAATTGATGCCAGGCCATTATGGTGACGAGCAAGTTACTGTTCAAAACTTGCAAGTAGTTAAAGTTGATGCAGAAAGAAATGTACTTTTGATCAAAGGTGCAGTTCCAGGAAACAAAAACGGACTTGTTACTATCAAAGCGGCTGTTAAGGCTGGTAAGTAAGGAGTATAGTTATGCCAAAAGTTAAAGTTTATAACATGGCTGCTGAAGTCGTAGGTAATATGACTTTGAGTGATGAAGTGTTTGGTTGTGAATACAACGAGCCACTTATTCACCAAGTAGTAGTAGCTTATAATAATAATCAAAGACAAGGCACTAAGAGTGCATTAACTCGTACCGAAGTTAGAGGTCATGCTAAAAAACCTTGGAGACAAAAAGGTACAGGTAGAGCTAGACAAGGTTCTACAAAAGGTCCACAATGGGTTGGTGGTGGCGTAGTTTTCGCACCAAAGCCAAGAGACTTTTCTCAAAAAGTAAACAAGCAAGCTAAAGACGGCGCTTTCAAGAGCGCAATCAGTGCTAAACTTGCTGAACAAGAAGTTGTCGTTTTAGACGCACTTACTCTAAACGATGCAAAAACAAAAGAGTTTATGAATGTTGTTAACAGCTTCAAAATCGAAAAACCAACTACATTTGTTGTAGCAAATGCTGATGAAAAAGTTTTGAGAGCTACAAACAATATCCCATACATCAATGTAACAACAGCTGATTTAGTTAACACTTACGACATTGTTGCAAGCAACAAAGTTTATGTTACAAAAGACGCAGTAAAGAAAATAGAGGAGGCTTATAAATAATGAACGCCTACGATATTATTAAAAGACCGCTTTTATCAGAAAAGAGCTATGCTACTATCGCTGATAAAAAATATACCTTTGTTGTAGACAAAAATGCTAACAAAGTTGAAATCAGAAATGCGGTTGAACAAATATTCAAAGTAAAAGTTAAACAAGTAAATACACTAATAGTTAAGGGCAAAGAAAAGACTCAAAACACTAAAAACGGTAGAACAGTTGGTAAAACAAGCGACTACAAAAAAGCAATCGTTTGGCTTACTGATGACAGCAAACCAATTGAGTTTTTTGAGAGCCTAAACTAAGGTAAGCGGAGGAATTAAAAATGGCTGTTAGAAGACATAAACCTACTTCTCCTGCACAAAGACAAATGTCTACTGCTGATTTTTCAGTTTTGACTAAAAAAGCTCCTGAAAAATCACTTCTTGCTGTAAACAGCAAATCTGGTGGTAGAAACTCTTATGGCAGAATTACCGTTAGACACATTGGTGGCGGTAACAGAAGAAAATATAGAATTATTGATTTTAGAAGATCAAAAGATGGTGTTCCAGCTACTGTAACTGCAATCGAATACGATCCAAACAGAACATCATACATCGCATTACTTACATATGCTGATGGTACAAAATCTTATATCCTAGCTCCTATCGGACTAAACGTTGGAGATAGCGTTATGAGCGGCGAAAATGCCGAAATCAAAGTTGGTAACTGCTTACCACTAGCTAATATCCCAGTTGGTAGTGTTGTTCACAACATTGAGCTTCAACCTGGTAAAGGTGGCCAAATAGCTCGTTCAGCTGGTATCTCAGCTAGACTTATGGCTAAAGAAGGCAAGTTTGCTACACTAAAAATGCCAAGTGGCGAAATGAGACTAGTACTTGTTACTTGCAGAGCTACTATTGGTCAAGTTGGCAATATTGAGCATGAAATCGTTTCTATCGGTAAAGCTGGTAGAACTCGTCATATGGGCGTTAAACCTACAGTTCGTGGTGTTGTTATGAACCCAGTTGATCACCCACATGGTGGTGGTGAGGGTAAATCACCAGTTGGTCGTCCAGGACCTGTTACTCCTTGGGGTAAACCTGCTATGGGCTACAAGACTAGAAATAGAAAGAAGAGCTCAAATAAATTTATCGTTAAGAGAGCTAGATAGGAGTAGAAGACTATGAGTAGATCATTAAAGAAAAAACCATTCGTTGAAGAAAGACTTTATAACAGAGTCAAAGAAATGAATGAAACTAATACTAAAAAAGTTGTAAAAACTTGGTCAAGAGCATCTGTTATTTATCCAGAGTTCGTTGGTCACACTATAGCTGTTCACAATGGCAAAAAACATATCCCAGTTTATTGCACAGCCGAGATGGTTGGTCATAAGCTAGGCGAGTTTGCTCCAACAAGAACATTTAAGGGCCACACTTCTGGTAAAACAGCTGGTAAATAAGGAGATTAAAAATGGCAAAGAGAATGAGAGAAAAAGCCGAAGCTAGAATACAAAACAAAGATACTCGTCCTATGGCTATTACTAAAGATATTAGAATTAGCTCTAGCAAAGTAAGAATTGTTATGGACCTAGTTCGTGGCAAAAAATATAACGAAGCAGTTGCTATTTTGAAAAATACTCCAAATGTAGCTGCTGAACCAATTCTTAAGACTGTTGAGTCTGCTGCCGCTAACGGTGAGCACAACCTAGGTCTTAACAAAGATGATATGTTTGTTGCTGAAATCTATGCAACACAAGGTCCAACTCTTAAGAGACTAAACATTAGAGCTCGTGGTAGAGTAGACAGAATACTAAAAAGAACAAGCCATATAACTGTTATTATGGATACTATTAAGGCATAAAGGAGAGAAAAAGCAAATGGGACAAAAAGTTAGTCCACACGGACTTAGAGTAGGAATCAACAAGAGCTGGGACTCTTCTTGGTTTGCTGATAAAAAAGATTTTGCAAAGAATCTTAAAGAAGATAATGTTATCAGAACTTATATTAAGAAAAAATATTATGCTTGTGCTATTTCAAAGATTAGTATTGAAAGAACAGCAAAAAGACTTGTTGTAAATATTTACACAGCTAGACCTGGCGTTCTTATTGGACAAAAGGGTGCTGGCGTAGAACAACTTAAAAAAGAAGTTTTGAAGCTATCACAAGCTGACGCAGTATCTATCAACATCAAAGAAATCAAAAATGCTGATGTAGATGCTACACTAGTTGCAGAGAGCATTGCTACTCAACTAGAGAAGAGAGTTCACTTCAGAAGAGCTATGAAACAAGCTATGCAAAAAGCTATGAAGTCAGGCGTTCAAGGTATTAAGACTATGGTAAGTGGTCGTCTTGATGGTGCTGATATCGCTAGAAGTGAGCATTACAACCTAGGTAATTTGCCTTTACAAACTTTGAGAGCTGATATCGACTATGGTACAGCAGAAGCTAAGACTACATTTGGTATCATCGGCGTTAAAGTTTGGATTTACAAAGGCGAAATACTTGGTAAACTAAATGTTGCTGAAAAAGCTCCAACTCAAAAGGGAGGTAATAAGTAATATGTTAATGCCAAAAAGAGTTAAAAGAAGAAAACAACAAAGAGGCAGAATGACTGGTAAAGCTACTAGAGGCAATACTATCTCTTACGGAGATTTTGGTCTAGTTGCTACAGAGCCTTGTTGGATTACTTCTAATCAAATAGAGGCTGCCCGTGTTGCGATGACTCGTTACACAAAGAGAGGCGGTCAAGTATGGATAAAGATATTCCCTCACAAGCCAGTTTCTAAAAAACCTGCTGAAACTCGTATGGGTAGTGGTAAAGGTTCTCCAGAGTACTGGGTTGCTGTTGTTAAACCAGGTAGAGTTATGTTCGAACTTGGCGGAATAGAAGAGGAAAAAGCTAGAGAAGCATTAAGACTTGCTGGCCACAAACTTCCATGCAAAGTAAAAATTGTTAAAAAAGAAGTTGAAACTACAACAGAAGGTGGTGCAATCTAATGAAAGTTAACGAAATAAGAAGCATGACTACCGAAGAGCTAAACGCAAAACTTGCTAGCACAAAAACTGAGCTATTTAACCTTCGTTTCCAACATGCTACAGGAAACCTTGCTAATCCAATGCTACTTAACACTTTGAAAAAAGATATTGCAAAAATCAAAACAGTTTTAACTGAAAGAGAAATCGCTGAAAAGGTTAAGAAGGCATAAGGGAGGACAATATGGAAAACAATACAGAAAGAAACAATCGTAGAACAAAAATCGGTGTTGTAGTTAGTGACAAGATGGACAAAAAGTGCATCGTTGCCGTAACTTCTAACGAAAAACATCCTCTTTATAAAAAAGTCGTAAAAAACACTA
>CAKVLS010000008.1 GCA_934757865.1 uncultured Clostridia bacterium
GCGGTAACTATTTCTACTAACATGGCTGGTCGTGGTACAGATATTTTGCTAGGTGGTAACCCAGAATTTATGGCCAAAAAAGCCCTAAAAGAAAAGGGGCACACCGATGCCGAGATATCTATCATAACAGGTTACTCTACCGCACTTAGCGAAGAGATGAAAGCTCTAAAAGAAGAGTACTATAACCTATATAATGAGTTTAAGAAAACAACCGATGCCGAAAAAGAAAAAGTTAAGAGCTTGGGCGGATTACTTATCATCGGTACCGAGAGACACGAAAGCCGTCGTATAGATAACCAGCTTCGTGGTCGTGCCGGTCGTCAAGGTGACCCAGGCGAGAGCGTGTTCTATGTATCTATGGAAGACGACCTAGTTCGTATCTTTGGTGGAGATAGAATGAAGAGTATCGCCAACTTCTTCAAGATTGGCGAAGATGTTCCTTTCCAATTTAGAAGTTTGTCTAAGAGCATAGAGAACGCCCAAAAGAGACTTGAGGAGCGTAACTATAACATAAGATCTGCCGTTCTTGAGTATGACGATGTTATGAACCAACAAAGAGAAACAATCTATGCTGAGAGAAACAAAGTTCTTGCAGGTGAGAATATTCACGAAGAGATAGTTGGTATGTTCCCAGATGTATTGCAAAAGATTGTTTATAATACTCTTGATGATGACAAACCATACTTTGAGTGGGATCTTAAGGATATCAATACCGCATTAGAAGATAGACTTTTTGAAAAGGGTAGCAACATAGTTGATGAGAAGTTTGTAGAAGATTGCGAAGTTCAAGATGTATACAATAAGCTTCTAAAAATTGTTGTTGATAAGTATGAGAATTTAGCTAAGACCGCCAAAGGTTACGGATACAACTTTGACGATTTTGAGAGATATTTTCTTCTTCGTGTAGTAGATGTATTGTGGACAGAACACATTGACACTATGGACATGTTAAGAAAAGAAATAAGAACAATGGCATTCGGTAACAAAAACCCAATTATTGAGTATAAGAGAGAAGGTTTTGACTTATTTGATGCTATGACAGCTAAGATTAGAGAAGATGTTTGTACCTTCCTTATTAATGTTAAGGTAGAAGCTCCACCTGAGATGAAACCTCAGGAAAAAGAAGTTACAACTACTAACGAAAGCACAAGCCAAGCAAAATCAAATAAAGTAGTAGGTCGTAACGACCCATGCCCATGCGGTAGTGGTAAAAAATACAAAAACTGCTGTGGCAAAAATAAGGATTAAAAAATGATAATTGAAGACGAACTATTAAGAAAGTCAAAATTAAATGAAAAACTAGAATATATAAAGGAGTGCCTTTGACGAAAAGGGCACTCTTTTGAAACTAGCCGAAATAAAGAAGCAAACAGAAAATCCTGACTTTTGGCTAGATACAAAAAACGCAACAAAAGTAAACAAAGAGCAAAGAAAACTAGAAGGTAATCTTGAGACAATTTCAAGCCTTACTTCTAAGGCAAAAGACCTTGACTTTTTGTTTGAGTTATATGAATTAGAACCTAGCGAAGAACTAGAAAATAACATTGTAAGTAGTCTAGACTCGTTAGAGAGTGAGATGGAAGAAACTTTTATCAAGTCTCTTTTGTCCGGAAAATACGACGACAACAATGCAATACTTACACTTCACGCAGGTGCTGGTGGCACTGAGGCGCAAGACTGGTGCGAGATGCTATTTAGAATGTATACAAGATTTTGCGAAAAAGAAAACTACAAAGTAACCGTCCTTGATAAACAAGAGGGCGATGGCGCAGGACTAAAATCTGTATCTTTCTTAGTTAGCGGAGACAAAGCTTACGGCTATCTAAAAGCCGAAAAGGGAGTACACAGACTTGTAAGAATTTCACCATTTGATGCTAGTGCAAGAAGACATACTAGCTTTGCTTCTCTCGATGTTATGCCAGAGATTAGCGATGATGTAGAGGTAGAGATTAAGCCAGAGGACCTAAAAGTAGATACTTATAGAAGTAGCGGCGCAGGCGGACAACATGTTAACAAGACAGAGTCTGCTATAAGAATTACTCATATACCAACCGGTATAGTAGTCGCTTGCCAAAACGAAAGATCTCAAATCCAAAATAGAGAAGTCGCCATGAATATGCTCCGTAGTAAACTTATCGCTCTAAAAGAAGAAGAAATGCAAAATAACATAAACGAGATAAAGGGCGACCTAAAGAAGATAGAGTGGGGTAGCCAAATTCGTTCGTATGTGTTCTGCCCATACACTTTGGTCAAAGACCACAGGACAGGTTATGAAGAGCCTAATGTCGAAAAAGTTATGGACGGAGATATTAAACCATTTATTCTTGATTATCTAAAAAAATCTATGTAAAGACAGCATTTATTGCTGTTTTTATTTTTTATAAGCAAAGAGGAGTTTTTTATTTGAATAGCAAAAAGTAATTTTTGAGTTTATTTTAATTTCAAAAAAAATCATTTGTACAAAAGTTTAATTATGTTATAATGATTGTAGGAAAAAAGATTATGGAAGAAAATAACAACAAACCAAAGAAAGAAAAGAAAAAGTTTAATTATATTTTGCTTATTGAGATTTTAGGCATAATAGCACTAGCTGGCTGTCTTTTTGAAGCAATATATCAAGTAGTTTGCTACGGCACTTGCGATGAGTGGTGCGTATTACTTTGCTTTGTCATAACAGTAATGCTAGCTCTTGCCTTTTTCAAAAGGCCATTTGTTTACGGCATGAAACCTTTTAGAAATCGTATAATCCTATATGTATGCTCAGCAGTAGTATTCTGCATACCTAACATTGTAGGCGAGATAGTTATGTATTCTACCGGCAAGTATGCAGGCATGGAAGAGGTAACAAAACTTGTCACCGAAAAAGGACTTTCTCTTCGCTCAATATGTGCTGTTAGATGTTTGTCTGAAGTTATGGTTATAGCACTTTTGTGTGCCATACTTGCATTCTTCATTGATATGATGATTAGAAATAGTATAAAGAATAATAGCGAGAACAATAGATAAAAATGTTAAAAGGTATTAACTTATATTTTACTGACAAACTCCCTCTAAAAGAGCGTATAGAAATGGTAAGCAAGGCTGGTTTTGACGGCGTGCTTATGTCGTATCCCGACCCAAAAGAAGTAGACCAAAATTGGCTTAAAAAAGTTTTGAGAGATAATAACCTAAAAATTATTATGATTCACTCAAGATATGACGAGAGTGTGCTTGACAAATTTTGGGAAGATGGCGAAATAGGTGATATGGTAGAAAAAGACTATATTGACCAGCTAAAAAATTGCAAAGATTTTGCCCCTGTTCACATGATTTATCACTTTTGCGCTAGCAAAAATGTTAAGTATACTAAGACCGGTAGCGAGCGTATATCTCGTATGCTAAAAGTCGCAAGTAGCCTAGGCATAACTATCTGCTCAGAGAACTTATATCTTGACGATATGCAGACTTTGATATTAGAAGATTTTAGGCAAGATAATATGAAAATGTGCTACGACTGTGGACACGAAAACTTTTTGACCCCTAAGGCAAACTTTTTAGAAAGATTTGGCGATGACATAGTAGAAACTCACCTTCACGACAACCACGGCTTAACTGACGAACACAAGCCAATAGGCGAGGGGAATATCGATTACAATATGATAGCCAAAAAGCTCTCTAAACTAAGCGAAAAATTGCCACTTTGCCTTGAGATTAAGAGAATAGATGATAGATTATCTCTTGACTTTTTGAAGACACAAAAAGCAAGTCTTGACGAATTTGAAAAGAAAATAAACAGCTACCGCAAAGTAGAAGTATCAAGATAAAAAGTCAAAAAATAATAAGTAAAATTGCAAATAAAAATAAGACTAAAATCAATAAAATAAAGTTTGCGAATTGATAAAAAATATACAAAAAAAATAGCCCTACAAACTAATAAAAATTACAAAGTAGTGAATAAAAATTTCAAAAAAATAAATAGAAAATAACAAAAAATGATGACATATTTGCCATCATTTTTTTGTTATATCTACTATTTTTTATACCTATTTAATTATTAAGTCGTGATACTTATCATCTAAGTATTCCATCATCATATCACGCATTGGTATTTGCTGTTTAGAAAAAGCCGAGAACCCTGCGTTGCTGTTAATTTCGCAAAATACAAAGCCGTCTTTCCCAAACAAAAAGTCAAGTCCGCATATCTCAAGTCCGCAATGATTAGCTATCTTTTTAGCTAGTTTTTTTAGGTCGTCTGGTATCTCAAATGGCTCAAAAGTTCCGCCAAGAGAGATGTTGGCTCTAAAGTCGTTTTTGACAGATTTTCTTATAACTCCGCCCATATATTTATCGCCGATTATGTATATTCTTATGTCTTTACCAAATGACGAAGCAATGTATTTTTGGACAATAAATTCGACCTCTCTGTTGTGTCTTTTTATTGCCGAAAATTGATATCTATTTTTTACAAGATAGCATTTTTTCCCTAGTGACCCGAAGTTGTTTTTCATAACAAAAGGCAAGCCCAATTTTTCTACTATTTCGTTATATGTTAGGCTGCTTTCTAGATATGTAAGAGGCTGATTAACCTCAGGCATTTTTTGGACATGCTCGTAAGTCTCCCACTTGCTACGAGCACGCTTAGCGCTATCGAGATTGTTAACAATTTTGACGCCCTTACTCTCAAAAAAGTCAAGCACTGGATAGCAGTAACATCTCGAAAAAACTATGTCCGGAAGTTTATCAATTTCTTTGCCGCTTACGAATAGTTTGTCGCCTATTACCTCGCAGTCTTCTGAGTATACTTTTTCGAAGTTTAGGTCCTTGCACCTTGCGGCGCAGCTCATACGAATTGATGTTACATTAAACTCATTTTTTCCTCTGTTGTAAAAAATCCAAAGCATTTTTGCCCCCAAAAATTTTGCAGTTAATCTGTATATATTTAGTATAGCACGGAGCAAGCAGTTTTTCAATTTTAATTCAGTTTTTTATTGTATCGTTAAGTAAAATATTTACATAGTTTTGAGTGGTAGATGAGACTTAGTAACAATAGGCATACTGGCTAACATATATACAAATTATATTATAAATGTACATTTATTGGCGTGCTTTTATTTGACAATTTTCGTAGCATTTTATAAACTTAAAATGTAATCTAAAAAAGGAGCACCAATCATGACTAACATGACTGATAAGTTATCTAAACAACTTTATCTTTTTAATCAAGGTACATACTACAATAGCTATGAGTTCATGGGTAGTCATGTATGCGAGCAGGACGGCAAGACTGGCGCAATTTTTAGAGTTTGGGCTCCGCATGCAAAATCTGTCGCACTAGTTGGAGAGTTTAATAGTTGGGACAACACAAGACATATTATGCGCAAACTTGGTAACAGTGGTGTATGGGAAGTCTTTGCTGAGTGGGCAAAAACTTATGACAAATATAAGTACGAGATAACCACCGCAAAAGGCGATAAGCTAATGAAAGCTGACCCATACGCTTTTTATAACGAGACCAATAGGCATGATGCATCTATGGTGTATGATTTGTCAGGGTACGAGTGGGGCGATGGCGAGTATACTTATCTAAAAAATAGAAAAAATGTATATGCAAGTCCTATGAATATCTATGAGGTAAATTTTGGCTCATGGAAGAGAAGACCAAATGGCGACTATTATACTTATAGAATGCTAGCTGATGAGCTTATACCTTATGTAGTTAAGATGGGCTTTACTCATATTGAGATTATGCCTATTAACGAATATCCTTTTGACGGCTCATGGGGATACCAAACTACGGGCTACTTTTCTATAACTTCTAGATTTGGCAATCCTCACGACTTTTGTTATTTTGTAGACATGTGCCACCGCAACGGTCTAGGCGTAATCCTTGACTGGGTGCCTGCACATTTTCCAAAGGACAGCTTTGGTCTTATAGAATTTGACGGCGAGCCTTTGTACGAAAATTCTAGTTGGGACCGTATGGAGCACAAAAGTTGGGGCACAAGAAGATTTGACTATGGTAGGACTGAGGTGCAGAGTTTTCTTATCTCATCTGCTATGTTCATGCTAAAACAATACCATATTGACGGACTAAGAGTTGATGCGGTAGCGTCTATGCTTTATCTTGATTATGATAAGAAAAAAGGCGAGTGGCTACCTAACCAGTATGGCGATAACAAAAATCTAGAAGCAATAGCTTTTATCAAAAAACTAAATCAAGCAGTATTTAAGGAAGTTCCTAATGTGCTAATGATAGCCGAAGAGTCTACTGCTTGGCCACTAGTTACTAAGCCAACCAACATTGGTGGACTTGGGTTTAACTTTAAGTGGAATATGGGCTGGATGAACGACACATTGTCATATTTTAAGCTAGACCCATATTTTAGAAAAGACAATCACGACAAACTAACATTTTCATTCCATTATGCCTTTTCCGAGAACTTCATTTTGCCAATATCTCATGATGAGGTAGTTCATGGCAAAGCCTCTCTTGTTAATAAGATGTATGGCTTGTACGGCGAGAAGTTTGCTCAGGATAGAGCGTTCTTTGCATACATGATGGGACACCCAGGCAAAAAACTAAACTTTATGGGCAACGAGTTTGCTCAGTTTAAGGAATGGGATTATAAAGAAGGCCTTGACTTTATGCTAGTAGATGAATACGAGTCTCACAGATCTTTCCAAAGATTTGTTAAAGAGCTAAACTTCTTCTATCTAGGCAATAGAGAATTATATGAAGTAGACTTTGATTGGAAGGGCTTTGAGTGGGTAATACCAGATGACAAGAGCCAAAATATCGTAGCCTTTAACAGAAAAGACAATGCCGGTAGCACAATGCTATGTGTTTATAACTTTTCACCAATCAAGAGAGAAAATTATAGAATAGGCGTAAATATCGCCGGAAAATATGAAGAAGTATTTTCTAGTGATAGAGCAATTTATGGCGGCACGGGACTAACCAACGGCGACAATATCGAGAGCGAGAATATCCCAAGCCACGGTAGAAAAAATAGTATTACAATAACAATACCTGCTTACAGTGCAATATTTATCAAAAACAAAAACAAAAAATATGTATTTTAAGGAGCGAAATTATGACAAAGAAAGATATCAAAAAGATAATTTCACAAGCTAGTAATCACAATACTGCCGTGGTAGTAAGACCCGACCGAACAGCTGTGATGGTAGAACCTAGCAAAAAACGAAAAGTTTTATATGTAGGAACAGAGTGTTTACCTTTTGTAGCAACTGGCGGACTTGCTGATGTGCTTGGCAGTTTGCCTAAGGTTTTGGCTACAGACAAGTCATATGATGTAAGAGTAGTACTTCCACTTTATTCTGCAGTACCTACTGAGTATAGAGAGAAGTTTGAAAATTTAGGATTTTTCTATACCAACCTTTCTTGGCGTAGAGAATACTGCGGCGTATATAAGTATAGAGCTGGTGATGTAACTTATTACTTCCTTGACAACGAGAAGTATTTTAAGAGAGAAAGAGTTTATGGCTATATGGATGATGGCGAGAGATTTGCATTTTTCTCAAGAGCCGTTGTTGACTTTATGAAGTTTATAAACTTCGCTCCTGATATTATCCACAGCAACGACTGGCAATCAGCTATGGTTCCAGTTTATATTAGAACAATATTTGCTGGCGATAGCTTTTTCAAAAATAGTAAACTTGTATTTACCGTACACAATATTGAGTACCAAGGCAAATACGACATGTATATCTTAGGCGACCTATTTGGACTAGATAATAGATATATCCCACTTATGGATTATGACGGCTGTATCAATCTTGACAAAGCCGCTATCGAAGTAAGTGATGCATTTACAACCGTTAGCCCAAGCTATGCAGAAGAGATAAAATTTTATGAGCACGGCAAAGGTCTTCAACATATCGTTAACAAGAACAGCGGTAAACTATGCGGTATACTTAATGGCATTGATTATGACTTTTATAATCCAAAGACAGACCCAGCTCTTGTAAAGAATTATGATGTAGATACAGCAGTCGCTCGTAAAGCTCTTAACAAGCTTGAAATCCAAAAGAAATTTGGACTAACACCACTTACAAGTATGCCACTTGTTTGCATTATTAGTAGACTTGTTAGTCACAAAGGTCTTGACCTTGTCAAAGCAGTAATCGAGAGAGCACTAGTTGATAACAGAATGCAACTTATTGTTGTAGGCCCTGGAGATGAAGAATATGTTAACTTCTTTAGATACCTAGAGAACAAGTATAAGGGCAAAGTAAAAGCAATAGTTGGTAAGTACGAAAACGAGCTTGCTCGTAAGACTTATGCAGCTAGTGATATTTTGCTAATGCCATCACACTCAGAGCCATGCGGTCTTGCCCAAATGATAGCAAGTAGATATGGTACTATACCTATCGTAAGAGAAGTAGGCGGCCTAAAAGACAGTATCAAAGACTTTGGCTATGGCGAAAGCGGCAATGGATATACATTTGCAAGTTATAACGCAGATGACTTATTGTATTCAATCAATAGAGCAATTACAGATTTCTACAAACCTGAATTGTGGGAAAAGCAAATTAAAAAAGTAATGAGTATGGATTTTAGCTGGCAAAAATCAGTAGGCGAGTACAAAAAGCTATATGACAGATTGCTAGGTAAATAAGGAGAAAAAATTGAACAACATTATTACAGATATTGAGGCACTATCTCTTATCCAAAAGAAACTAGAAAGATATTATAACACCTCTATCAAAGAAGCATCTACCGAGCAACTATACAAGACACTTGCTATGATAGTAAAAGATATTTTGCTTGAGAGAAAAAATCAATTCCATCAAAGAACAAAAAAAGCCAATGCAAAAAGAGTTCATTACCTATGTATGGAGTTCTTGCTAGGTAGAACTTTGAAGGCAAGCTTATTCAATTTAGGACTAGACGAAGTATTTACCGAAGCCCTAAAAAATAGAGGTATCGACATTAACGATATCTACGAAGAAGAGCCAGACGCAGGTCTTGGCAACGGCGGACTTGGTAGACTAGCTGCATGCTTTATGGACGCATTAGCTACTCTTGACTACCCAGCTATGGGACACTGTATTAGATATGATTATGGACTATTTAGACAAAAAATCGTTGAAGGCAACCAAATAGAACTTCCGGATAGCTGGCTACCAGGCGGCGAGGTTTGGCTAGAACCTCGTAAAGATAAATCAGTTATTGTTAGATTTGATGGATATATCAAAGAAACTATGGACAGCGAAGGTCATATGGTGCCTGAGTACTATGACTACACAGAGGTTGAGGCATATCCTTATGATATGTTCCTAAGCGGTTATGACTGCGAAGCTGTTAGCACACTAAGACTATGGCAAGCTAAGAGTATTGCTAAGTTTGATATGAGCAAGTTTAGCCAAGGTGAGTATATGCAAGCGCTAGCTCAAGATAACGAAGCTGAGCTTATAAGCAAAGTTTTGTATCCATCTGACGACAACAGCGCCGGGAAATCTCTAAGACTAAAACAACAATATTTCTTAGTATCAGCTGCTCTTCAAGAGATAGTTTCTACTCATGTTAGAAGATACAAGAATATTACACTACTTCCTGAATATGTAGCAATACATATCAATGATACACACCCAACACTAGCTATTCCAGAGCTTATGCGTATACTTATGGATGAGCATAAACTTGGTTGGGACGAAGCTTGGGATATAGTTAAGAGAACTTTTGCCTATACTAACCACACAGTACTAGTAGAAGCATTGGAGACTTGGAACGAGGATCTTATTGAGAGAAGACTTCCTCGTATCTACCAAATAATCAAAGAAATCAACAGAAGATTTTGTGCAGAGCTTTTTGATAAATTCAACGGCTCTAACCTTGACGAAATCGAGAAGATGGCAATCATATCTAAGCACACTATCAAGATGGCAAATCTATGTATAGTTGCTTGTCACAAAGTAAATGGCGTTTCAAAACTTCACTCTGATATTTTGAAAAATCACATCTTTAGTGATTTTAGTAGATTGTACCCTGACAAATTCACTAATGTAACTAATGGTATTGCCCATCGTAGATGGCTATGTCAGAGCAACCCAGAGCTAGCTAAACTAATAACTAGCAAGATAGGTGAAGGCTACTACAAGAACGCTGATGAGCTAAAAGGCATGCTAAAATATGTCGATGACAAAAATGTTCTCGCAGAGCTTGAGAAGATTAAACATGGTAACAAAGTTGCCTTTGCTAAACTTCTAGAAAAGCACCAAGGTGTAAAGGTAGACCCAGATAGCCGTTTTGATGTCCAAATCAAGCGTATCCATGAGTACAAGAGACAACTAATGAACGCTCTTAAGATTATCCACCTATATAGACTTTTGAAAGAGAACCCAGAGATGGACTTCACCCCTCAAACTTTCTTCTTCGGTGGTAAGGCTGCGCCATCATATTATATGGCTAAGAGAATTATCAAACTTATCAACCAAATAGCTGCTGATATTGATAAAGACCCAGTTATCTCTAAGAAGCTAAAAGTAGTATTTATCGAGAACTATTCTGTAACTATAGCCGAGGCACTTATTCCAGCTAGTGAAGTTTCTGAGCAAATTTCTCTTGCCGGCAAAGAAGCTAGCGGTACAAGTAATATGAAGTTTATGATAAATGGCGCAATCACACTAGGCACTCTAGACGGAGCTAATGTCGAGATAAAAGAGTCTTGCGGAGACGGCAATATCTTTATCTTCGGTATGACAGCTGACGAAGTAGACAAAGCTTGGAAACTAGGCTATGAGCCAAAGCGTTTTTATGAGAAGAACGAAAATATTCACAAAGTCATAGATATGTTAAGAGAGGGCTTCAATGGCGAGAGCTTTAATGATATAGCTGAGTACCTACTTAATAGCGGTAGTGTTCCAGACCCATATATGTGTCTTGCAGACTTTGATAGTTATTTAGACGCATATCATAAGATGGACGAAGCTTACAAAGATAAGAAGAAATGGAACAAGATGAGCCTTAACAATATAGCAACAGCAGGTTTCTTTGCTGCCGATAGAAGTATCGAAAAGTATGCAAAAGAAATTTGGGGCTTGTCAAGATATGGCAAATAATAATAGTTAGCACACTTTTTTGTGTGCTAATTTTGTATGAGGAAATATGGAAAGAATTTTAGTATATAACCCAATGTACGACAAAACACCACAAGGTGGAGCATTAAAATATTCTGTTATAAGATTTGAGCTTAAGATAGAAAAAAGTTACGCCTTATCTCTTGATGGCGTATATCTTGTGATAGGAAAAGACGGCTACGAAACATATAAAGAAAAGATGATTCAAGAGACTTCTACCGAGCAATACGCAAGATTTGTCGTAACTAAGACGCTAGAACATACGGGCGTATTTTGGTACTACTTTGAGATTGACCAAAAAGACGGCAAAAAATACTTTTTGGAACAGGGCGAAGACCTTAATGCTGTTAGTTGCGACAAGGTAACTAATAGATTTTTGCAGCTTGTTACAAGACCACAGACAGAGCTTGACAATTTTTATGGCGGCATTATGTACCATATTTTTGTCGATAGATTTTGCAAAAAAGATGTCAACGAAAAAGCTTATCAAGGCAAAGTTTTAAGACAGGACTGGGGCGGAGAGGTTAATAGTTATATTGACCAAAAAGTAATACTTAATAACGAGTTCTTTGGTGGCAACTTCCAAGGTATAATATCCAAACTAGACTACCTAAAATCTCTTGGAGTAACAACTATTTATCTAAGTCCAATAGGCAGCTCAAATAGTAACCACAAGTACGACACTGCCGATTACCTAAAAGTTGCCGAAGAGTTTGGTGGAGAAGAAGATTTTAGAAAATTAACTTGCGAGGCCGCAAAAAAAGGTGTCGGCATAATAATAGATGGCGTTTATAATCATACCGGAGCGGATAGTGTGTACTTTGATATGTACGGCAAGTACAACACACTAGGCGCTTACGAGAGTAAGGATAGCCCATATTATGATTGGTATAACTTTACCAAATACCCAACAGAATATGATTGCTGGTGGGGTGTTAAGATTTTGCCTTCTATCAAAAAAGATAGCAAATCTTTTCAAGACTTTATCTGCGATAAGGTTTTGCCATATTACTTTAATATGGGGGCTACGGGCATAAGATTTGATGTCGTAGACGAGCTATCTAATGAGTTTTTGGAAAAGATAGCAACAACAACAAGAATAATAAAAAAAGACGCCGTTCTAATAGGCGAGGTGTGGGAAGACGCATCTAACAAACTTGCTTATGGCATTAAGAAAAAATATTTTGAGCACAACCTACTAAACTCTGTTATGAATTACCCAATCAAAGACGCAATCATAGAGTATGCTTTGACAGGTAACGAAGATAGCTTTGTTTATAATATAAGACTCATAAAAGACCACTACCCAAAAGAAGTTCAAGACGCCCTAATGAATATACTAGGCACTCACGATACTAAGAGAATACTATCAGTGCTAGGGACCGGAAGAAATGAGAGAGATTCGTCTTATAGGAAGACTTGTTATAAGCTAACAAAAGATGAGAGAACTCTTGCTATAAGTAGATTAAAGATTGCTTCACTTTTGCAATTTACTATCATGGGCGTGCCTTGTATCTACTATGGCGATGAGGTAGGCTTGGAGGGTGACAACGACCCATATAACAGAAGATGCTTCCCATGGGACAACATAGACGAAGAACTTCTTAGCTGGTATAGGACTTTGGCTGAGATTAGAAAAAATCCTGTTTTTAAGACTGGCGACTTCAATATTCTTTATAGCGGCGAGGGCGTAATAGTTTACGAGCGTATAGATGATACAAGTAGAGTCCTTGTGCTTGTTAACAATGGCGAGTACCCATTTGAGGCCAAGATTGAGAACTTGATGAAGAATATGCTAACAGGCGAGCTTACTATAGGAGATATAGTAGTCGCAAAAAATAGCTTCTGCGTATTCGAAAAAGTTTAGCCAAAAGTTAAATATTTTCATATATTAAAAGTAGTAATGTTGTTTACTACTTTTTTTATTTATTAAACATTGCTTGTTAGGGCATAATTTAGTTGTTATTTTTTTTATATTGTTATAAAATAATAACAATAGGAGTTTCTATGGATAAGAATGATTTTGCAAAGAACATACTAATGCTTAATATTCTTAGCGAGTCAGCCCTTGAGTGTGGCGGAGACGACAACAAAAAGAACTTTTTCCCAGCTAGCGACAAGATTTTATTCTTGGTAGACAGCTACGAGAGAGTTTCGCCTACTTTTTTGACCCAAAAACTAAGAATAGCCAAGTCTAACATGGCACTTATGTGCAAAAAACTTATAAAAGACGGCTATCTTGTCCAAACTTTGGATTTGAAAGATAAAAGAATTGTTTATTATAACCTTACAAGTGTCGGTAAAAGTTATTTGACTGAAAAACTTAGCGAGATTCAAAACAATTTAGAGTCAGTCTGTATGACCGACAACATTGACAATATCAATAGTTGTATTATGGACACAAACGAAATGTTATCAAAGAGGTTTTAGAAATGATTAAATTATATAATTCACTTACAAAAAGAGTAGAAGAGTTTAAGCCACTTAATGAGGGGCTAATCAAAATGTATACTTGCGGCCCTACAGTATACTACTATCCACATATAGGCAATATGAGAGCATATATTTTTATGGATAGTTTAAGAAGGGTGCTAAAATATAACGGCTACAAACTAGACGGCGTTATGAACATAACAGATGTAGGACACCTAACTAGTGATGAAGATGACGGCGATGACAAGATGGAAGTCTCAGCCAAAAGAGAGAACAAGAGCCCTTATGAGATAGCCAAATACTATACAGACATATTCTTTAATGACCTAAAAAGCCTAAATATTGATATCCCGGAGCATATCACTCCAGCGACTCAATATATTAAGCAAATGATAGACTTTATCAAGATTTTGGAAGAAAAAGGTTATACTTACAGAATTTCAGACGGCATTTATTTTGACGTTAAAAAATTCCGTGGTTATGGTGCTCTTAGTGGTAAAGACCTAGACAAAGTCGGCGTCACAAGAGTAGGCGAAAATGAAGAAAAACACCACCCATTTGACTTTGCACTTTGGAAGTTTGTCCCAGACAATCATATTATGAAATGGGACAGCCCATGGGGCGTAGGTTGCCCAGGCTGGCATATAGAGTGCTCAGCAATGGGTAGAGATATCTTAGGAGATAGATTTGATATCCATACTGGCGGTATAGACCACTTGCCAGTTCACCATGAGAACGAAATCGCCCAAAACGATTGTGCTGCTGGACATAAAGTAGTAGAAAGATGGATGCATAACGAATTTGTACAAGTAGACGGCGGAAAAATGAGCAAGAGCCTAGGCAATATTTATACTCTAAAAGAGCTTGCCGAAATGGGATATTCTCCAATGGTATTCAAGTACTTCTGCCTAAATACTTATTATGGCAAAAAGATTAACTTCACATTTGATGCGATGAAATCTGCAAAAGCATCTCTAAAAAATATGTACAAACTTCTTGCCGAGCACAAAACATCTAATGCTAAGACTCCTAAGGAAACTTTGGACAAATATAGCAAGGAATTTTTGGAGGCAATCAATGACGACCTAAATACACCTCTTGCACTAGGCGTACTTTGGACTATGCTAAAAAATGAACCAAAGAGCAAAGATATCTATGGCTTAGCAATACACTTTGACGAGGCACTAGGACTAAGACTTGCAGATGGCGATATGGACGAAAAAGAGCCAATCCCACAAGAAGTAGTTGACATAGCAGAAAAAAGACTTGTCGCTAGAAAGAACAAAGACTGGGCAATGAGTGATAAATTAAGAGAGGAATTAACCGCACTCGGCTACTCAATCAAAGATAGCAAAGACGGATATTCAATAGAAAAAATTTAATAAGGAGGAAGATTTTGATGAAAGGTATAAAAGATAATGTAGCTAAAGTTATTTTGTGGTTAAGCGGCTACCTTAACATAATTGTATTTGCATTAACAGGCGGCTATGTATGGCTAAAAACTGATAATGATGAGCTAAAAGGCGAAGCAAAGAAAGTATTTATTGTAACACTAATATTCACACTTGTTGACATCGCATTAAGACTATATTATATCATTATGAATATGGCCAACATGCTAACAGGTGACGCATACAAATTTTATAGCTTGCTAGGCAATATTTCATCACTTGCAAAAATCGCAGTATTCTTAATCTTTGGACTAATCGCATTTTTTAGTGGTAAAAAATCCAAAGAAGAAAAGACACAAGAATAATAGTTAATTAAATAAGACTAGGGCATTATTATAGATGCTCTAGTTTTTTATTATTTTTTGGCATAATATAGGTGCTTGTCTCATAGGTTATAAAAAAAGGAGATTTTTTATAATGGCAGACGAAAATAAAGACGAAAAGAAAACTTTTGCCGAGAGCAAAGTCACAATGATAAATAGAACCAACTTAGCAATCACTGGGGTTGAGAGAGTAGTTTCTTCGACTAATAGCTTAGTTAATCTAAAAGTTGCCGGCACACCTATGTGTGTAGAAGGCACTAATCTATCTGTCGCAAAACTAGATGTTGACCAAGGCGTCATTGTCTTAGAGGGTACAGTCAACGCTATTCGTTATGGGCAAGGCAAAAAAGCCCCTATCTTTAAGAGAATATTTAAGTAATGTTTCTTGACAATTTATCTTACAATATGTGCTTTTGCACAATGCTGTATCTAGGCATATTGATAGGTGTTCTGTATGAAATAACTGTTTTCATCTCAAAAATTGTTAAAAATAACATAGTTTTTAGGCAAATTTTTGACGGGATAGTTGTTTTTGTTGCGGGGCTTGTGTTTATCGTGACTATCAACAAGCTGGGTAATGGATATTTTAGACTGTTTTTTGTGATAGGGTATTTGCTAGGATTTTGGCTGGAGCGAACAAGTATAGGTTTTTTAGTTGCCAAAATTTGCGAGTTTGTTTATAATAAAGGCATAAAAGTACTCAAAGTTATCAGGAGGAAAAAGCCTTGACACAAGAAAAGTTAAAAAATATCGTAAAACTAGTAACTGCTGGTGCTATCATATTGCTTGCTATTCTTCTTATCTCGCTTACTTATCAATTTGTAGTTTTGAGCAATTTGAAGAGGCAAAAGGCAGCCCTTGATGCTAATATCAATTCTTTGACCAATTACAACACTGAGCTTAATAACGAGCTAGAGTATTTTGGCAACAGCGAGGCACTAGAAGATTATTTCCGCCTTAATGGTTACGGAAAAGATGGAGATGTTTTGTATAGATAATATATAGCCGCAGGTTACTAAACTTGCGGTTTTTTTGTCAAAAAAATCTTTTAGTGCTTGTAAACTTTTTCGGGCAAAAGGGTTGACAAAGACTTTTTTATATAATATAATAGCAAAGTCTATGAATAGTAGGCTTTATCGCGGGATGGAGCAGTTGGTAGCTCGTCGGGCTCATAACCCGAAGGTCGTGAGGTTCGAGTCCCACTCCCGCAACCATTTTTATTACTAAAGATTATCTTTGGTGATATGGCGGCGTAGCTTAGTTGGTTATAGCGATCGGTTCATACCCGATAGGTCGTAGGTTCGAATCCCACCGCCGCTACCAACGGTCTCATGGTCAATCGGTTAAGACATCGCCCTTTCACGGCGAAGTGAGGAGTTCGACTCTCCTTGAGATCACCAATAAAAAAGACGCATCTCACAGCGTCTTTTTTGTTGTATTTTATTGCCTATATGATAATAAACTTAAACTGCTTGTGTTTGTTTTTAATATAAAAATTTGCACAAGAGAGTAAAAGTTAGTAATTAAGCAAGTGAAAGTTGGTAATTAAGAAAGTAGAGGTTAGTAATAGATTAAAAATCAAATAAAAAAACGGCTCTGGGTTATGAGTCGTTTTTTTTGCTGGAGCTGGTACCGAGACTCGAACTCGGGACAGCTGCATTACCAATGCAGTCCTCTACCTCCTGAGGTATACCAGCAAGCATAGTTTATTATATTGATTTGGTACTAGGGTGTCAATAGTTTTGGGCTAAAATGTTTTTATGTAGGTAAGTTTTATTTAGTTATATATAAGTCTATTTGGGGTAGGATTTTATTTCTACTTAGAGTAGAGTTGTGATTTGGGGCGAGTAGAGATTGAGATTATTTTTGTATATCTTGCAAATTTTTGATTAGGGTGCAAAAATGCCTTTTTAATAATAAGATACTTGCATAGGGAGGTAATCTTATGTCTGTCCATTTTTCTAAGTTTTTGAGGGTGCTACTTTTAGCGCCTATACTTGCACTTATTTTACTTGCTACTTGCAGGATATTTAAGCCAAATATTTTTGTTACGGACTGGTCATTTTTGATAGCTATTTTGGCACTAGTTGTATTGCCGCTTTTGTCTTATCCATTATCTATCATCTTGCCAAAAGTCAAAGAAAAAGGCAGAGATGGTCAGCGTAAACTTGCGATAATTTTCTCTATGGCGGGATATGTTATTGGTTTTTGTTTGTGCTTTTTGATAACGACATCGCAAGAACTTAAAGTTATGTTTTTGACTTATCTTTTGTCGGCTAGTTTAATTGGGCTGTTTACATTTGTAATCAAGCTAAAGGCGAGCGGACATGCATGTGGCATGATGGGCCCGGTTGCATATTTGTCGTACTTTGTGAGCCCTTGGTGTTTGCCTCTTATGTTAGGACTTATATTTATTTACTGGCCCGCTATTAAGCTAAAAAGGCACAACATATTTGAACTAATACTTGGGACGGTCTTTCCGGTGATTGCTATGTTTATCTCTATTGCAATATTTATGTAAAAAAGTATTGCATGTGCCTTAATAATATTATTTAAGGTACAAAAAAGCATCTTAATAAGGAAAAATAATATAAACATCTAAAAAACTAATTAAAAATTAAAGTATCAAATACTCATTTTTGATAGCTAAAAAAGTTTTCTAAAAAAACAACTTATGCTAAAATAAAAGAGTAATTATAGGAGGCAATATGGAAAAAGTAAAACCTGTAAAGCTAACTAATATCAAATGGCTTAATCTTTTTGAGCGTAAGTATTCTAATGGCATTGACTACTTTTTTGCGTCAAGAAGAAGTGTAGATAGAGCGGGCACTTTGGGCGAGATTGACGCTGTTAGGATTTTGCCATACTTTGAAGAAAACGGCAAAATTAAAGTTGTCGCAATAAAGAGCTATAGATTTCCGTTAGAGGACTATACTCTAGAACTTCCTGCCGGAATTAAAGAACAAGGCGAAGACGCACGCATCTGTGCCATGAGAGAAGTAGCGGAGGAGATAGGGGCAGAAGTTGAGTCTATTGACGAGGAGTTTGGCGGACTATCTGGTCCTGGGCTTACTGACGAGTATATTAGATGCTATGTCGCAAAGGTAAAACTAAATGGCGTTCAGCATCTAGAAAAGGAAGAAGATATAGAGATAAAAGTTATTGATTTTGACGATATCCCTGAGTTTTGCAAAGCGGATAATTTTTGCTTACAATCTAAACTAATGCTACTAAATTTTTATTATAAAAACAAAAAAGACTAAAATTAGTTTTAGTCTTTTTGTGTTTTATTTATGGGTTAATAGGTAGAAAATACTTGTTTTTATGGGTTAATGATATAGATTTTTTAAATGTATAACTGCATTTTTATAACTTTTGATTATGGGCATTAAATAGGTAATAGTTCTTTGATTATCTTTTTGATATCATGGTTTAGGTCATCAAGAGAGATTTTGATTCTGTCCTGAAGATAGTCAATATATACGCCAGCCAAACCGTCAACAATAAAGTATAGTCTAGTCTCAGAGATTGAGCCTTTTAGGTACTTTATTTGGTTAAGGAAACTTATTTTTAGGTCGCTAATGATTGATTGTGGTATACCTTTTAGAATTTTACGATAAAGATCTTCGTTCTTTCTAAAATATTCCATCATCATATCAAGGAAAGAATCTAAGTCTCCTTTTTCGATGTTGATGCGTATACTCTCGGTTAGTTTATCAAAAAGTTCATTTTTTATCTCTTCTAGCACCTCAATAGGGTTGCTGTAGTGGTTATAAAATGTACCTCTGTTAATTCCGGCAGTATTAACTATATCTGTGATGGTTATCTCGCTTAGACTACTTTTTTCTAGTAGTGTTATAAGCGCATCTCTTATCATTTTCTTAGACCTAATAGAATTACGATATTCAGATTTCATTTTTTACCTCTTTTTTATACAATAATTAAACAGTGTGTCCAAAATTATACGCAATAAGTATTATTGTATATCCACTTTGTGTCTGTTTATCATATAATAGCAAAGTAAACAATTTTAGTCAAATGTCTAAAATTAAAATTTTGGACATTTGCTCAAAATTATCAAAAAATTAAAAAGGAGAAAAGCTATGAGTGTAATAGAAGTTAAAGATTTGACAAAAGATTATGGCTTTGGTCGTGGTGTGTTTGATGTATCTTTTAGCATAAACAAAGGCGAAGTATTTGGCTTTTTGGGACCTAACGGTGCGGGCAAGTCTACAACTATAAGACATCTTATGGGATTTTCTAAACCGGACAAGGGTGAGACTTTGATTTTCGAAAAGCCAACTTTTGATAGGTACTATGAGATTTTGTCACATGTTGGTTACATACCGGGCGAAATTGCGCTCCCTCAAGGTCTTACTGGTTGGGAATTTCTTAAAATGATGCAAGATATGCAAGGCATTCACAATGAAGAAAGACTTAACATGCTTCTAAAACTTTTTGAGCTAGACGACATATCGCTAAAAGGCGAAACTAAGCGTATGAGTTTGGGTGTCAAGAGAAAACTTGCTATAGTTGCTGCATTTATGTCAGATCCAGAAGTTTTGATACTAGACGAGCCAACAAGCGGACTTGACCCAGTAATGCAAGAAGTCTTTATTGAGTTTATCAAAGAGGAAAAAGCAAAAGGCAAAACAATACTACTATCTAGTCATATATTTAGTGAAGTTGACGCAACATGCGACCGTATTGCTATAATTAAAGACGGCAGGGTAGTTTCTGAGTTTATTGCTGGCGACCTAAAACACGCAAAAGACAAATTTTATAAACTTGTGTTTGAGGACAAAAAGACTTTTGAGACTTTTTGTAAAGACAACAAAAAGAGCGAGTGCCTAAATATTGTAGTTAGTGACAAGGCAAATAATAGCGTTACAATCTCGACTAACGATGAAAAAATTAATATGGTAATAGATGACCTAGCTAAATACAATTTGAAAGAGTTTACCAATATCAAAGAAACTCTTGAAGACTACTTTATGAAATTTTATAAAGAA
Organism: uncultured Clostridia bacterium; assembly: GCA_934757865.1. Classification (GTDB taxonomy): domain Bacteria; phylum Bacillota; class Clostridia; order Christensenellales; family UBA1242; genus CAKVLS01. The sequence continues at coordinate 20,299 of CAKVLS010000008.1, forward strand.
GATAAGGACTTTGGAGGTGTATAATGGATAATCCTATTGTTATAGACAACCTTACCAAAGACTATGGCAATGGTAAAGGTATATTCAATATCAACCTAACAATCAAAAAAGGCGAGATGGTAGGTTTTGTAGGAACTAACGGCTCTGGCAAAACTACAACTATTAGAAACTTATTAGGATACATTAAGCCAACTAGCGGTGATTGTTATGTCCTAGGGCATGAGTCGTGGAAACATGCTAGCGACATCGCAAAATTTGTAGGTTATGTACCGGGCGAAATAGGCTTTCCAGATTTGCCAACAGGTACAGCTTTCCTAAAAAGCCAAGCAGACTTTTTTGGGCTAAAAGATTTGTCTTATGCTAGCGAGCTTGTAAAAGAGCTTCAACTAGATCCAACAGCCAACCTAAAGCGTATGAGCAAAGGTATGAAGCAAAAGACAGCCCTAGTCGCAGCTCTAATGAACAACGCAGAGGTACTTATACTAGATGAGCCAACTACCGGACTTGACCCACTTATGAGACTTGCCTTTCTTGACATTATCAAAAAAGAGCACAAAAAAGGCAAAACAATACTTATGAGTAGCCATTTGTTTAACGAAATGGAAGATACTTGCGATAGAGTAGTTTTGATTAACGATGGACATATCATAGATATTGTTGATATGGATTCAATCCGTAATAGACCGGTCAAAGATTTTAAGATAGAGTTCAACAAAAAAGAAGATTATAAAGCTTTCAAAAAAATGGGCTACAACATCATAAGAGACCAAAAGCAATATAACCAAGTAACTGTCAATATCAAAAACGAAGAGATTAACAAACTTTTCAAAGATTTGCACGGGCTTGATGTAAAATTCCTTTCCGAGGTAAAATATACTTTGGAAAAACACTTTAGAGAAGTATTAAAAAAGAAAAAGGAGAGTAACGAAAATGTTTAGTAAAGCGCTTTTCAAACAATCTTGTAAAGCCAATGGACTAATGTGGGGTATTATAACCTTTGCAGTATGTTTTATGCTAGCGTGTGTTATGCTTATTGCTGGGAGTGGCAATATAGCCGGTCTAAAAAATGGCATACAAGATACCATCATGGAAAGTTCTATTGACTCAGAACTAAAAAATAGAAGTATCAACTATTATCTAACCTCAAGCGATGCTTTGACACATTTTGATACGTTTTTTAAGCAAACTTATGCCGAAAGTGCAACTTTTGCTGCTAAGTACGGTGCATATTTGCAAGGTACAATAACAGAAGAGCCACAAGTAGACACTTCAAAAACTGGTGAGGTTATCTACAAATCAGCTATCAATACATGGCTTGCTGCAAAACCAGTAAGAGAAAACTTTGCAGATGACGAAACTTTTAATAATGCAACTACCGCATGGCAAGCTCAAATGCCAAAACCAAGCGATGAGGCACTTACTGCTAAGTACTATATGGCAGCTGTTCAAAAGCTAGAAGCTTATATGCTAGAAGTTGCCGAGAGTAGAGGATATGAGGCTGACTCTGTAGAGGCTCAAGAGCTAAAAGGTCTTGCTTTCTATATTCTTAACCCAAATGGACAATTTGATAGTTTTTATACAGATAACGAAAACTTCACTGAGACCCCTCCAAGATATGATATGACTACAATAAATGAAGAAGGTAGAGCAAAATACATCAGCGATTATGCTATGAAAAACTCTAGCATCTTCTTAGCTGGTAATATGATTTCTCAAGAAAACATTGATAAAATTTTAACTCAAATGGCAAGATTTAAGGTAAGCCAAGAAGACTATGAGGCACTTAGTTATGAAGTAACTGAGGGAGAAACAACAAAGAAAGTTTCTCGTTATACAGGTTCTTATGGTTACAAATACATGAAGGACTTATCAAATAACGCCCTAGTTTCATTTATCGCAAGACTAGACGACAAGATGAGTGACGATAGTATAGCTACTTTGCCAGAAGAAGAAAAGGCTCTAAAAAGAAATCAATTTATAACCGAAATCGCAGGAGACATCACAGGTAGCATTTTAACAACTATGCCACAAGATGTTTCAAAAGCCCTAACAGAACTTGGCGAGATGGATATATATAGTTTGATAGTTGGTTCCATCTTCTACAAGATGGCTGGACTACTTCTTCCTATCATCTATATGATTATGGTTGCTAACAACCTAATCGCAGGTCAAGTAGATAGCGGTTCTATGGCTTATGTACTTTCTACCTCTACTAAGAGAAAACAAGTAGTATTCACTCAAGCTATTTTCCTAGTATCTTCACTATTTGCTATGTTTGTTATGACTACTATCACAAGTGTAGTATGTTTGAGCATTCTTGATGTTCCTAGCATCACACTTACTTACTCACAACTTATCCTTCTTAACCTTGGCGCATTCTTAACAATGTTCGCTATGAGCGGTCTATCATTTATGGCTTCTTGTATCTTCAACCGTAGCAAGAGATCAATGGCTATCGGCGGCGGACTAAATATGTTCTTCTTAGTTGCTACTATGCTTGGACTATTTGGCTCACAAGTATTGCCATCAGTTATTAGACTAAACGCTCTTAACTACTTCAACTTCGTTTCTGTAATTTCACTATTTGATGTAGTATCTATCCTTGGTGGAACTACAACATTTATCTGGAAGCTTGCAATACTAGTTACTATTGGTGTAGTTTTGTACTTCATCGGAGCAAGAAGATTTGAGAAGAAGGATTTGCCTTTGTAATAAAAAATAATTTGATTTTACAAAATAGATAGCATTTTTTGCTATCTATTTTTGTTATTTACAATATTTTTACCCCAAAAGTACCTTTTTATCTTTTTTATTTATAAAAAATATGCTAAAATATTGTCGTCAGGAGGAGAAGGCTTTATGGAAATGGAAAAAACATTTTTAGATGAAATACAGCAAATTTATGGCGAGTCAAGTAACGAAATTGTAAAAGCCTTTGAATTTGCAAACAAAAAGCACTCAGGTCAAAAGAGAGATTCGGGCGAAGAGTATATCACTCACCCATACGAGACAGCCAAAATTTTGGTTAGTATGAGAGCAGATGTGCCTACCGTTGTTAGCGGGTTTTTGCACGACTGTTTGGAGGACACTAATTGTACCGAAAAGGAAATCGAGACTGAGTTTGGCGAAGAAGTAAAAGACATTGTTGTCGGCGCTTCAAAAATTGAACTTATCAAGCACGCATATTTCCAAAACGAAGGTGAGAGCGAGAACTTGCGTAAGATGTTCCTAACTATGAGCAAGGACGCAAGAGTTGCATTTGTAAAACTCGCTGATAGGCTACACAACATGCGTACGCTAGAATACAAAAATAGAGTTAAACAAATAAAAATAGCCAAAGAGACTATGGACTTATATGTTCCGCTTGCAGAGCGCCTTGGTATGAGCAAGTTTAAGAGAGAGCTTGAAAATTTATGCTTTAAGTATTTGCTTCCAGAAGAATATAAAGAAACTGAAAAGTTTATGGAAGAGACATACAAAAAGCGTGAGAAGATAATCACAGATATCACCGAGACTATCAAAAAATTAGCTAGCGAACATGGTATAAAAGATTGCCGTGTACAAAGCCGTATCAAGAGTAATTTTGGCGTATATACTAAGCAGCAAAAGAAAGGCAAAGACGGAGTCTTTGATATCGTAGCACACAGAATTATCGTAAAAGAGATAAAAGATTGCTACACAATGCTAGGTGCTGTTCATAACAAATGGAAACCTGTTGAGGGCAGAATAAAAGACTATATCGCCAACCCTAAGAAAAACTTTTATAGATCACTACACACAACAGTTTTGTACCCAACAGAAGATGGTACAATACCATTTGAGATACAGATAAGAACAGAAGAGATGCACAACTTCTGCGAATACGGAATTGCCGCACACTGGATATATAAAGACGGCGGTAGCAAAAATACAAAAGTTGTCGGCAATACCAAAATGTTAGAAAAAACTAAGACCGATGACAAAAAGCAAGATGACAATGCAGAAGACTTTATGGAGATTATAAGGGCGGGCTTTTATGCTAACAAAATCTTCGTCTTCACACCAAAACTTAATGTTGTTGAGCTTCAAGATGGCTCTAACGCTATAGATATGGCGTATTATATTCACTCAGGACTTGGCAACAAGTGTACGGGCGCAAAAGTCAATGGCAAAATGGTGCCTATTGATACAAAATTAAAGACTGGAGATATCGTTGAAATTTTGACATCTCCTAACTCAAAAGGCCCTTCTAAAGACTGGTTAAAAATTGTTAAAATGCAGTCTACTAAGGACAAGATAAATACTTTCTTCCGTAAAGAAATGCGTGAAGAAAATATCAAAAAAGGTAAGTCAATTTTGGAGCAGGCCGCTAAGGGCACAGGACTTACATTGCCTGTACTTCTTAATGATGAGTATATGCCAGCACTACTAGAAAAACTATCTATGAAAGATATTGACGAGGTGTACGCAGCGGTCGGACACGGCAGTCTAGCGAGCGCCAAGGTTATCAATAGACTTTCTAACTTATACGAGCAATACAACAAGCAAGACGATATCAAAGTTATTAAGACTTTTAACGGCGATAAGAGAGAGAAGACGACCGACCTGTCGGGTCTTAGTGGAATTATGACAAAACTTGCTAAGTGCTGCAACCCAGTACCAGGCGATGAGATAGTTGGTTATGTTTCAAGAGGCCGTGGCGTAACTATTCATAGAGTAGATTGTCCTTTGCTTAACAACTTAGAAAATGACAGACTTATGAATATTAGTTGGGGCAAAACTAATAGCGAAAGCAAGTACACCGCAGTTATAACTATCATCGCAAAAAACAGCCCAACAACTCTTGCATCAATCTCTAATAAACTTGCCGAAAATAAAATAAACATTAACTACATTTATTCGGACACTAATAAATCTAATGATGCAGTATATCATATAGGCATAGAGGTTAAGAGCAAGCAAGAACTAAACGACTTTATTAACAAGCTAAAAGCAATGCAAGAAGTCTACGATGTAACAAGATAATAAAAAAAAGACTAAATTTAATTTAGTCTTTTTTTAATATTTATTTCCTTTTTCTTTATTGCAGCGTGAGCATAATGTTTGTAGATTTTCGTAAGTGGATTTACCTCCCTTAGAAATAGGTTTTATATGGTCTATTTCTAAATCATCTTGATATTCACTTCTTCCGCATCTGCAACATCTATAGCCATCACGCTTATATATTGAAAATCTCATTTTGTTAGAAACTTTGCCTCTTTCTACTCGACATATAGCGTCCCATATTTCTCTATCATTATAAAAGTTTCCGTTCTTATTATTAAGTCTTTTTATTAAAGTTATTATTTGTTTTGAGCTGAAGAAATCTGATTTTGATTCATATATCTGCCCATTGATTTTAGAACAATTAAGAGTTACTTTTACACCAAATGTTGTAGTTGGATTTAATTTATTTTTATTGAAAATTTTTTCTTCCAAATAATACAAATAATTAGATTTATAGTTTGTTGCAGGCTCGCTAAATTGTCCGAAAGTGTTAATTGCATTAACTTGCTTACTATATAAATCATATTTTTTTTTGTTTTCATTTGCAATAGTAATTTCACTTGTTATATCATTCTTTTTGAATTGTAATTGATATATCAAATAGTCTTCGCAAGAGATATTATCGTAAAATGTTACATTATCATATGTATGAACTTCTTCATAATCATTGCAATCATAAAAATGAAACTTGTTATTTATATCTAACAATTCTTTTAATGCAATGCTGTTTTTTAATATAAATTTTGTATATTCTTCACGCCTTAACTTAAATATTATAAATATTGCAGTTACGACGGCTGCTATAATACATAGTATAATAATAGACCCCATTTTTGTATCCTCTAAAAATTATTATAACATATATTTATAAATCTGTCTTTAGATATTTTGTTTTTACAAAAAAGCAAGGAGTTTTTCCTTGCTTTTTATTTGTCTATTTTAATCTCAAATCTTTGCCGGTAAAGTTAACTGTTAGGCAATTTAGTTTGTTAAACAATCTACTATATATTCTCTCGCCGTATCTATCTATTATCTCATTAGGTGTTAGGTTAGAGCTTATTATTGTGCATTTATTATTGATTATACGCTCATTGACTATTAGATATAGATATTCTTTTGTGATATTTTTTAGTATAGGTTCTGTACCTAGGTCGTCTATTATTAGCACTGGACAGTTAAGAAATGGCTCTATAATGCTGCCTTTGCCATCATCAAAAGTTGTGTGATAGTTTAGCATAGAGTTATTTAGATTAAATGCAGTTACGAAGTTGACAACTTCATGTTTTGCAATAAGTCCGTTAGCTATACAATCTGTAAGGTATGTTTTGCCTGTACCAGGATTACCTAAAAGCACTATATTTTTGTACTTTGATTGAGGGTATTTTTTTACCCACTCTTGCATTATTTTATAAGTCTTTTCTAGATTATTATCTGTAAGAAATTTGCTACTGCAAGATTCAAATGTGTGAGATTTATCAACAGCCCCAGAGATGCCGGACATAAGTATATTGTTTATCTCACTTTCAAGACATTTGCAAAACTTTCCGTTAACAATGCCGGTGTCATTACACTTTTTGCAAGAGTAGTTTGGCACAATGTCGCTACTTGTTAGACCTATATTTTTTAGTAGTCTAATACGCTCTTTGCTAAGGGTGGCAAGTAGGGCGTTTTCGGTGTCAGTATTTTTATTTTCCATCTCAAGTCTTGCTATTGTCATAGTAAGATTTGCGATGTTTGACTCGTTTGTCTTAAAAGCCACATTTTCAAGAGCTTTAGTATAGTTTGCCTCGGCTATTCCCTCGGCTTTTGCTTTTCTTGCGGCTATTATTGATTTTGCTTGCTTTAGTAATTGTTGTCTAGTCATTAGATTTCCACCTCGTCAAGATTGGTGAACATGGCGCTAAGTTCCTCGTCAGTGTAACTTCTTCTGTTTACGCTATTTTGTTTTTCGGCAGGCTTTTCGACTGGTGCTGTCTTAAACTTTTTAGCATCATCAAGAGTAGTTATATTGTTGCTATGCCATGTAGACAAGATTTGATTTAGATACTGCATTGGGCTAGATTTTCCGCTAGACAAAGACACTGCATAGTCAAGCATATCTTTTGGAATTTTCCAGTTATTAACCCATACATTGTACATATCTCTGTCGTAGCTATTAACTTTACGCTCAAGGCTAAGTTTGGTTAAAATGTCCTTAATATCTCTATCTACTGATACAACATCATTGATATATTGATTGATGCCGTTTAGAGTAGTGTAGCCTAGTTTGTAAAATTTGTTTATCTTATCGTTCATACCATCTAGTGTTCTAATGCTGTTTTTGAAGCAGTAGTTTGCGATAGCGACAAGTGTTTCTTCGCTAAAACCTTTGCTTATCCAAGGCAAAATGTATGTATCGATGATATTATCTACATTTTCATAATATAGACCGATAGCCTTATTAACGCTTTTTGCAAGGCTGATAAGAGCGGTTTTATTAGCTTCGTATTCGTCAATTTCAAGACTACTAAATAGCTTTTGCTCGTAATACTTAGTAAGAGCAGCGTCCAATCGCTCAAAACCATTTCTTGTTGTTTGTTTAGAAACATTTTTTGCCACATGAATAATTGTGTCTAGCTCAAAGCCATATTCTTTAGTCCATTTGATAATGTACTCACTGTGCTCGTGAGATAAATTGCCACGAAATTTTAGAGCGCTGGCAACTTTTGCTCCGTCACCTAAGATATTGTTTAGCATAGATAACTTTTCTTCAACTTTTTCAGTTGTCAAAATATGCTCTTTTGCCCAAGACCTTGCTACGGTCAAAATATATTGATAACTAACAGACTCGCCCTTAGCTCCGGTGCAATATTTCATTATCATAAGTAGTGCCTCAGGCTGCATAGAGTAGTGCTCAATAAGAGTGATATACTCGTTAATCTCATTGGTGCTGACAGGTCTAGACAAAATCTCTTGTGCTTCAAGCGCAAAAGAAGAGTACTTCTCGACCTTGAACTTTTTAAGATTTTTGCAAGCATTTTTTACTGGTAAATATCTAACCTCAATCTCAGGCTCTAAGTTAATTACTTGTACTAAGTTTTGGTCTTGCCAGTAAAGGAATGCACTTACGATGTCATCTTTTGATAAATTAAGCACCTTTTCAAAATTTTCTAAGGTGTTGTCGTAACTTGTGCTGTTGTAGCATTTCAAAAGTCCAAAAAGATAAACTTTTAGGCAACTTTCGGGTGCATAAGGCACATAATCATTAAGAAACATACTATCAAGTACTATTTGGCTATCGGCTATAAAACCTGTTGAAAATTTGCAAAATGGCATAATTTTTCTCCTTGCTAGTAGTTTAACACAAAAATACCTAAAAGGACAATGATTTTATAAAATAATTTAATTCTTTTTGGAGCCCCTAAGTTACCTTTTTATTGACAAAAATACAAGTAAATGATAGTATATAATAACAAATATAGTTAATGGGAGGTCATAATGAAGTCAAAACTAATAAGAATACTTATTATTTTATGTGTAGTCGGCGTTGTTACATTTGGCGTTGTGGCCTTTTTGGTTAACCACAATGTAGAGCAAAAAGCTTATAGCGAAATTGCTACAATTAGAGACAATACAGACTTTGAAAAATTTTATAAAAATGCTGACAACACCAAGTCCAAGTATGGCGGCGACCAATGCCCATATGTTAAGTATGTTAATGATGCGGCCAAGGACCTAAATGCCGGAATAGATTATTACCTTAACTATCTTCAAAACATGTCTGGCATGAACAAAAATGGCAAGACAGACCTTGTTAATAAATATAGAGATTATATTAGTGCTATCAATGATGCAAAAGCCGCAAGAAGCAAATATGATACATTTAATAGCAAACTATCTCCAACAGATAGTGACAAGAAGCAAATAGCTATCCAAAGTGCAAACTTTGCAAAAGCATACCTTTTGGCTTATGGTAAGGGATACAAATTCTTTACAACACTTCAAGATATCGTTGACGCAAAAGTCTTTGGGGGTAACATGTACAAAAACTACACCCTTATCAAGTATGAGATGGAGAGCGTTTTTGTTAACCAAAGTATCAACACACTTGTTGGAGAGCTAGAGAAGAAGATGCTTGATAAGAACTTTTCAACAACTCCAGCATATGCAAGTACAGCTGCAAGCAACTACAATATACTTCATAGTAGAGAAGTATCTTCATCACTAGAGCTTAAGAGTTCTAGCTATGCTAACTTTATCAACAACTACAATAAAATTACAGATGTTAGAGCTTTCCTTGCGGATAGCAAAACATATATAGCAAATAACGACAAAGAAGTAGCTGCAAGAGATGCCAAAAACTTCTTGAGTTCTACTTTTGGTCTAAATATGGAGGGCTCACACTAATGAAAAAATTATATAGTTTAATTATAGTTTTAGCACTTATATTAGTACCTTTTGTATTTACTGGTTGCGAGAGCAATAAAACTGCAACACAGGTTGCCAGTGCTTATTCTGAGATTCAAACCTCTTACCCACTAATGTACAATCAAGATACAAGACAGTTTAGAGTAGAGTTTAGCAGTGCAAAAATTACAGCAGCTATGAAAACTTCTAACAATGCTATCTATTCATTAGGCAAAGTATATTTACCTCTTATTCACTCTAGTATGGGATTTGTCAACAGCATCGCAAAAGAGAGTTTCAAAAAGAGTATAGAAAAATTTAGCCAAGACGAAATAAATAGAGTTTACTCTAGCATGATGAGATTTAAGGATGCACTATCTGATTTTTATACCGAAAAGAATCAGTTTGATAGTCGTAACAAAGTAGACGGCACAGGCTACGCTCAGCTAGTAAGTTCTATGAACAACTTTATCGAAAAAGCTTTAGATTTTAATATGTCGTTATACAATGCATATTATAACAATGTAATTGTTAAAGAATATAACTATGACGCAAATAATTTTGAGTTTACCGCAGCTAATATGCAAACTCCAATGGACGCAGAATTTTATGGTGGCAAACTTTACCTTGCTAACATTCTTTATTATAGATATGTAACTTACTACAACTGGACAAATAATACTAGTGGTAGTATCAATAGCTTCCTTAATAGCTCTGAGAATAAGTATCTTAACAACACTATTAGCTTTATGTCTATATTGTCAAGCAAGGCATACACAGATTCTTTTAAGAACACTTTGATAGCTCTTAGAAATTCTCACAATACCTTTGTTACCGAGATGAACAAAATGCTATATAGCGTGTCAAAATACGACTACAAAGGTCTATACAAATCTACAGCTCCAGAGAAGTTCAAAGGCGAACAATCTCAGTCAGCAAAAGATCACAAAGCATTTATTGACAGCTTTTTTGATATAAGATTTATGCCATTTTATTCAGCTGTGCAATCACTTAGCTAATATTGTTGCCAAAAATAAATAAAAAGTATAAACTATAAACGAGCGAAAAAAGTTTGCTCGTTTATTCATTTTTGAGGAGAAAATAATGGATTATAAAAAACTTGCAGATTTATTATACCCAGATGTAGACAAATCTATTGATTATTATTTAGCTAAATATCCAAAAAGAAATTTGAAACCAGGTCAAGAGGTCGTAAGAATAGCCCCAAGCCCAACAGGTTACTTGCACACAGGGCACCTATATAGTGCACTTTTGAGCAAAAGCCTAGCAAGAACTACAAATGGTATCTTTTATATGCGTCTTGAAGACACCGACCAAAAGCGTGAAATAGACAACGCAGGCACTATTGCATATGATGTACTTAGTAGATATGGTCTAAAACCTGACGAAGGTTATACCGGAGACAACAGACCTCAAATAGGCGACTATGGTGACTATATACAATCTCACAGACTAGAGATATACAATACATTTGCTAAATATCTTGTTAGTATCGGTAGAGCCTTCCCATGCTTTTGCGAAAAGTCAGAGGGCAAAGAAGATGTTCTTGCTCGTAGAAATGAGCAACTAGAAAATAGTGATGCTATTGAAGAAAAAGATGTTTGCAGGAATTTGACTCTAGAAGAAATTGAGGCAAACCTAAAAGCCGGCAAACCTTGGGCATTAAGACTTTTGTCACAAGGCGACAGCTCTAAGACTTTTGAGTTTACTGATAGAATAAAGGGTAAAAGAGAAATAAGAGAAAACTGCAAAGATATCGTGCTTGTTAAGAGTAACGGTATCCCTCCATACAGTTTTGCTCACATGGTAGATGATACGCTTATGGGCACAACTACTGTAGTAAGAGGCGAGGAGTGGTATCCATCACTTTCGGCTCATATTGAGGGCTTTCAAGCTTTTGGCTTTGATGTTCCAAAATACGCCCACACCCCAGTTATCTGCAAGATAGATGAGACTACCGGCAATAAGAGAAAATTAAGCAAGCGTAAAGACCCAGAGGCTGACGCAAGATACTTCTTGCAAAAAGGTTATCCAACCGAAACAGTCCTTGAATACTTAATGAACCTACTTAACAGCGACTTTGAAAATTGGAGAGCGCAAAACCCACTTCTTCCATATACAGACTTTGCTTTTTCTGTAGAAAAAATCGGTAGCAACAACCCAATGTTTGATATGGTAAAGCTTGAAGATATTTCTAAAAATATCATTTCTCACTACAGCCCAGAAAAAGTTGCAGACGCAACACTTGCTTGGAGTGAAGAGTTTGATAAAGACTTCTTTGAGATTATTAAGGGCAAGAGAGATTATCTAGTTAACCTATTTAGTATAGATAGGGTTAACACCCCTAAGCCTCGTAAAGACATAGCTAAATGGGAAGATACTAAGACTTTATATAGCTATATGTTTGACGAACTTGCACACCTTGACACTTTGGAGAGTTTAGACTTTGCTGACAATGTCTCAAAAGAGGATAGGATAAAAGTCCTAAAAGCATATGCACAGGTTTATAGCGAGAGCGATGAAAAAGATGTTTGGTTTAGTAAAGTAAAAGCTATTTGCGACCCACTTGGATTTTCTGCTGATATGAAGGCTTATAAGAAAAATCCAGAGCTATTCAAAGGTAGCGTAGCCGATGTTAGTGGCATAATAAGAGTGGCTATTACTGGCAGACGTAACACGCCTGACCTTTACTTCATAGAGAAACTACTAGGCAGAGATAAAGTGCTATATAGGCTAAATAACGCCGTTAAATTGCTATCTAAATAGTAATATTTAATAAAATAAACAACAACCAACAGCTTTTGACTAAAAAAAGTAGAGTTGTTGTTTTTTTGTTTCCGAAATATACCAATGCAGTTTTGTAATCGCTAAATTATATGTTAAAATGTTACTGGTAAAATAAAAGTCTAAGTATTGTTATTTTGCTAATTGAAAATAATTAAAAATGGAGAAGAGATGAAAAAAGTACTTAAATTATTGTTTAGTAGATTTACGCTTATAGTGCTTGCTATTGTGCTCCAAATGCTACTATATATAGTATTTCCGTTTGTGCTAAGCGAGAGATTTCCGCTTGTACCTATCAATGCAATAATATCTGTTATAGCACTTATTGTTGTGTTATTTATTATTAATTCAGACATTATTATTGAGGGGCAACTTCCGCTAATTATCCTTTGTATAACTTTCCCAGTTGTGGGCATTGCTTTCTGTGCGCTATTTCTAAAAATCAAAGTCCCAAGGAAGGTAAAAAAGTTTGCCGAAAGCACTTTTGTTGAGTCAAAAAAATATATTACGAGAGACGCCGATTATAAAGATAACTTAGAAAAAACTGCTGGGGACTTTGGCGGGGTAGTTAATTATATAACTAATATCACGGGTCAAAAAGCGTACTTTAATACCGATTGCAAGTTCTTTGATAGTGGAGAAAAGTTCTTTGAAAGTCTAAAAAATGACCTGAAAAGTGCTAAAAAATATATCTTTTTGGAGTATTTCATTATAGACAACGGCAAAATGTGGAATGAGATACACGAGATACTTTTAGAAAAGGTAAAAGCAGGTGTTGAGGTTAGAGTTATGTATGACGACCTTGGCACTATCTCTAAGCTTAAGTCAAACTTTGCCAAAAAGCTAAATCGTGAAGGTATTATTTGCAAGAAGTTTAACGAGTACTCTAGTATGACATCGTCTGTATACAACAATAGAGACCACCGAAAAATTACCGTAGTAGATGGTAATGTGGGGTATATGGGCGGAGCAAATATAGCGGACGAGTATATCAACGAGATACATCCTTATGGTCATTGGAAAGACTCTGCAATAAGACTAGAAGGCGATGCTGTTACAAGCTTAGTTTGTATGTTTTTGCAGCTATTTGATATTCAGTCAAAACGCACTGAAGATTATGGTAAATATATTTTAGACGCTGAGAAAAAGTCAAAAGGTCTAGTGTGTCCTTTTGGCGATGGACCGAAGTATTTTTATGGAGATAACACCGCCGAAAATGTTTTTCTTAACGCAATAGGCGGAGCAAAGAAGTATGTTTATATCACAACTCCATACCTTATAATAGATAGCAAATTAAAAAGTGCTCTTATCAATGCAAGTCTTAGAGGGGTAGATGTAAAAATAATAACACCTCATATACCTGATAAAAAATCTGTTTTTAGAATAACTAGGTCAAGTTATAAAGATTTGCAGAAAAAAGGCGTTAAGATTTTGGAATACAAAGAAGGCTTTATTCACTCTAAACAAATGCTTATTGATGATAGTTTTGCCTTAGTTGGCACTATCAATCTAGATTATAGAAGTATGATTCACCATTATGAATGTGGTGCTATTATGATAGGTACTCAATGCATTGATAGCATCAAAGCAGATTTTGAAAATATCCAAAAGACAGCTATTGATATGAAAGATTATAAACAAAGAGTTTTTACAAAAGTTTTTTGTGCTCTTATCAAATTATTTACACCTTTATTCTAAAAATTTTTATTAACTCATACAAAATAAATGCAAAATAAAAACCCCTGTGATATAATTAGACTATTAAAGGGAGAAAAATATGAAAAAATTAGTATTACTTCGCCATGGCGAGAGTGAATGGAATTTGGAAAATCGTTTTACTGGCTGGACAGATGTCGACTTGTCTCAAAAAGGCGTAGAGGAGGCAAAATCCGCTGGCCGTATGCTTAAAGAAAATGGTTATGTGTTTGATGTAGCTTTTACCTCATACCTAAAAAGAGCTAATAGAACTCTAGATCTTGCTTTGCAAGAGATGGGGGAAACCAATATCCCAGTAATCAAGAGTTATAAACTAAACGAAAGGCACTATGGCGCTTTGCAAGGCCTTAACAAAGCCGAGACAGCCCAAAAGTATGGAGATGAGCAAGTACATATATGGAGACGTTCTTATGATGTACAGCCACCAGCATTGGCTCCAGACGATGACCGTAACCCTGCTAAACAAGAACTATATAAAGATGTCCCTGCAAATGAGTTACCACTTACAGAGAGCCTAAAAGATACAGTAGCAAGAGCAGTACCTTATTATGAAAAAGAAATTTTGCCACTTATTAACGAAGGTAAGAGAGTAATCATCGCAGCTCACGGCAACTCACTAAGAGCATTAGTTATGTATTTTGACAATTTGACAAAAGAAGAAATAACTACCGTAAATATCCCAACAGGAGTACCTTTGGTATATGAGTTTGATGACAATGGTAAAGTTGTTAACAAGTATTACCTAGGCGATGCAGAGGCTATCAAAGCAAAAATGAACGCCGTTGCAAACCAAGGCAAAGCTAAAAAGTAATTAAAAAAGCACCTAAAAACTAGGTGCTTTTTTTTGTCGTAAATATTCTAGACTATGCAATATAATTAACTAAAAATATAAGGAAGTAACAATGACAAAAAGATATGTTATATCAATGAAACCCTTGATGTTTTCAACATTATTTATATTTGTATGGATAGTGTTTTGTAGATTATGTATGTTAGGTATGTTCTAGCGGAAAATCATCAGATATGGTCGCTATATTACCATATTTTTTGAGTTTACACTTTGCGGATAAGCTTTTCCAATATTTAGTTCTTTTGGATATTATGTTTTTGATAGTTAACGGCATATTTAACTTTTTAAAAGTAAATAAATAATTTAGTACATAGAAAAAATATACAGTCATAAACTTATGGCTGTTTGTTTTTTATATCTGTTAGATTGCAAAAAAATGACTCTTGTGCTAGACTACTAATATGAACAAGAATTTAGCAAGAAATACAAATTTTGAGATATTAAGAATAATAGCTATGGTGATGATTGTGGCGCATCATTTTGCAGTTCACTCTGGACTTGACATTTCTCAAATGTCATATACTAACAACCTATGGATATCATTTTTGCGTAATGGAGGAAAGATAGGTGTTAATCTATTTGTGCTAATATCTGGTTATTTTCTTGTGAACAAAAGTAGTTATAAATCAGCAAATATTCTTAAACTTTATATCAAAGCACTGATATATGGCTTGGTACTATTCTTTATTAGTAGGTTTTGGTTAGGTATTCAAGGACCTATTTATCTTGTAATAGCACCTTTCAGCAATTCAACTTGGTGGTTTTTAACTTTTTATTTTGTACTTTTCTTGACATATCCTTTTATCAATAAGTTGATATGTTCTCTTGACAAAAAATCATATAGGTTATTGATTATTATAACAGGTGCACTTCTTATAGTACCATCTTTTGTTTTCGGAGCCAACCCTATATATAATAATGTATTTTGGTTTTTCTTCTTGTATATTGTAGCTGGGTATATCAAAATGTTCGGCAATAATATTAAAGTAAAACCTTATATTTTGTTACTTATATACTTTGTATTTTATGTGGCACTAACTGTTTCTAATAATGCTTTGATGCTAACTCAATCAAGAAACTTTTTCTTAGAATTTTTATATAACATAACCAACATAGGTATTACTAATAATATATTTAATATCTTACTTAGCATTTGTTTTTTCTTGGCATTCAAACAAATGAAAGAAAAGACAAATAAATTTATCAACATTTTGGCGGGCTCTACTTTGGGCGTTTATTTGATACATGACTCTATATTTATTAGCGGCTGGCTATGGAACACCCTTTGCCAAAACTCTATATTCCAAAGCAGTGCATATTTAATACTACATTCGCTATATGTTATACCTATTGTCTATATTAGCTGTACTTTAATAGACTTATTATATACTTATACATTAGAGCTTGCTGTTAATAAACTTTTGGGACTTCTTAATAAAAAATGTCTATATAAGCTTGATAATAAATTTAATAAAGTACTAGAGTCTCAATCAAAATGTAATGGCGAAGATGCTTCCTTGGATGTGCCAAAAGATGACTGTAAAGTTCAAAGCTTAAACACTATCGGGAATCAGATAGATGACAATCAAACTAATGAAAGTAATGACAAAACAACTTAAGCCTTAAATAAGCAAGCAAAAAATAAGGAAGCAGACAATGGTTAAAATCTAGTAAAAAAGAGATGGCTAATGCCATCTCTTTTTTTGTAATCAATTATTAAAAATTGTATATGTAGTTTTGTCCTAAAACAAATCCGTTTTCGGTATAAAAACCTGATGTAGCGGTTGTCTTTTTTAGCTCAACGCTTGTCAAACTAAAAGTTTCTTGCGAGCCCAAAGCGTTTAATACAGATTTTTGCACTTTGATTGTTAGTTTGTTGCCGCTAAAATTCAAGTCTATAATGTTACCATTTGATGCTGTATGATATAGGGTATTTAGGTCGTATATAGTGCTGTCGTTGACAAAAATAGAATTTAGCATTCTCTTAGAAAAGTCTTTGTAATTAAGCTCGCTATAAGATAAAACATTGTAGAAGTAAATGTTTATTGTATAGTCGTCACTTGTTTGAGACATTTCGTGATATATAGGTGTCAACTTTGAGCTAGTGCTTACAATTTTGCAACTAACATTGCCGTCATTGTTAAGGCAAATAAATCCATATCTTTGTATTGGTGAACTAGTGTCAATAAACATTGCTGATTTTTGATTGTTTACATTTACATAAGTTTGAGTTTTTTGACTGTTAATATCTACTGCGCCTATCTCTATGATATAATCTTGATTTTCAGCAAATGTTCCATAATATCCACTAGTTACCAAAGTTGTGTTTTTGTATATCTCGATTACGCCGCTTTGGCAAATTCTTGCAGCATATCCACGAGTATTAGATGTTGTGCTGGCTCTATCAAAAGCACTTGATCTCCAGCTAATCCAAAAGTTGTTGTAAGCGGCAAATGTAGAGAAGTTGATCTTAAACTCAAAAGCAAAGTTTTGAGCGTAGTTTAGTATTCCTACAGAACCAGCAGAGCCTACAAGCTCAATATTTTTATTTATATCTACTTTTGCATTGTTGCTAGTTAAAATGTCATTGCCGATAGTTGATAGAGTATAGGTCTCGTAGTTTGGGATATATTCTTTTTTTGTTGTATAAAGTTCAGCACTTACGCCACCATCAGAGCAGATATTAAACCATTCTCCGCTAGTATAGGCGTTGGTAGAATCCTCATAGTTTATAACTTCGGTGTTGTTTATATATAGTTTAACATCTACATTATCACCCGAATTTATAGCTGATACTTTAATGTTGTATTTGCGGTTAAGTTCTATTGCTTGAATATTGCTAGAATTGATTGTTGCACCGTCTTTTATTAGCTGTATTAGTCCGTGATTGAATATTAGTATAGAATAACCTTTTTGGGTTAGGTTTGGACTTTGAGTTCTGTCACAGCCACTAGCTTTAAGTGTTAGACTTAGCCAAGAAGAACTGTTAAGGGCGGTGAATTTTAGGTCAAATTCAAAGCCAATATTATTGTGATTGATATTATAACCTATGGTGTCGGCAGTATGTACATAATATAGTGTGCCGTCATCATAATAACTCATTGGAGTAGGGCCTGCAACTATTGGACTTGCAAGCTCAGTAAGTGTTTTGTAGTCTATGCTTTCGGTTTCTTGCTGAGAGATAACGCTATTGTTAGAGTATGTATTTTTTATTGTAATTCCCGCAACTGCCGAGCCTGAGCATGCTACAAATAATGTAAAGAGTAGTGTAAGTAACTTTTTCATTATAACACCTCCAAAAGTATTGCTTGACCAGCCGTTAGGTTAAAGCCGATGCTTGAGGTGTTGTTGCAACTTTTTACTATGTCGCTGTTAGATATTCTTGCGTCTACATTGTGCAAAAATTTTGCAGTGAAAGTTTTGGTTGCGCCTTCAGTTGAGTTGTTCATTATATAATAAACAGCCTTTCCGTTATGGTCAAAGCAGCCAACGAACAAGTCCCCGCCATCAATTTCTTTCAAAGGTCCGTATGAATAAATAGAATCTTCGCTAAGCATAGGGACTATTTGTTTGCCTATTTGCATAACGCCGATGTGCTTTGAGTCCATCAGTACGCTATCTACAACTTTTATGTTTTGGTTTACTTTTTGTATTTCGTAATAGTTTTCTTTTTTGCCACCAGTATAATTGATTGCTCCAGCACCACTTTCTGTTCCCCAATCATTCATTGATGAGTAGGCTACAAAGTTGTCCCAATAAGTGTAGTACTGTATTCCTTGAGCGCCATAAGCAAGATTGAAGTTTACTGTCCAAAGTAATTGTTTGTAAGTAAAATTCTTTCTTGCGATGTGGTTAAAAGTTGCTATATTTGCCCAGAAAGGTGTGTTGTATTGTTGTGCGTATTTTCTTATAATAGAAATGTTTTTTACATATAGATTTAGGTCAATAGAACTTATATCTTCAATGTTGTTGTCGCTAAAAAATAAATATTTGTCAAAAACAAGAACATTAGGATTAACTTTTTCCATAAGTAGTCTTACATATGTGTCATAAAAGCCAGCGAAGTTTAGACTTGCAGGCAAATCTAGTCTGTCAGCTGTTACTCCGCAAGGGAATAGTGTAGTGTGGGCAATTTTGCCACTGTCTATTTGATTTAGAGCTTGGGCGATATTTTTCATAGCGTCAAAGTCTTTTGTTGAAGGTTCGTCTTTTAGAGCATATCCACCAAAAGATTTTGACTCTAAATACCACTTGTTTAGCATCGATTGTTTGTACTCGTCTGTACTTGCATAACTTACCTTGCCAGATTTTGTATCTCCAGAAAATTCTGGGTCGTTGATTAGGTATGGCATATCTAGCATTTCGCAAAGTTCTAGAGCTTTACGAACATCGCCATCTTTGAATCCTATTTTGTCATATAGTCCGCACAAGATATTAAACCCAGCTTCTTTATATGTTAAGAAGTTGTGCAAATTCATACCAGATGGATTATCAGATATAGAATCTCCATCGTTAGCATTTGCTGGTGGCATAGCCATATATGCGACTATTGGCATTTCATCTTTTGGTAATACATCATATCTAATACGCTCGCTGCTAGCATGTGTGGTAGAAGAATATACATTTGTATAAATAAATTGTTTGTTGGTGCTAAAGCTTGTGCTAAATACGCAAAGCAGTAGTGCTAGGACAAAAAATATATGTTTACAATGTTTCATTATTCTTTATCCTTTTTAGCTGATTTCTTGCTTGTAGTTTTTGTTTGAGCTTTAGTATTTTTTGTTGTTTTAGTGCTTTGTTTTGTTCCAGTATTTTTTGTTGTTTTTTTGTTGTCTTTATTAGATTTTTTTGTTTGAGTATTTTCTGTTTCTTTTTGATCTTCTTCAGTATTTACATTATTTTTTAGTGCTTTTTTGGCTTCTTTTTTAGCTTTTCTTGCATTGCGTCTTTCTTGTCTTTTAGCTTTTCTTTTTTGACGAGTTTTTACAAGATAAATAATAAGTACTGAAATACCTGCGGTCAAGACTACACTGCCGATAATTATCAAAGCTAGTGCCCAGTCGCTTAATTTATTGATAGGTAATATTGTTTGAGTAGTTGACTCTTGTCCGTTTACTATAACTTTGATTTTAACAGGTCCACGGCCGTATACTGTCAAATTAGCATAGCAATTTGCAGGGTCTTCAGCATTTACAGTTGTTAATTTTGCAAAACCACTTACAAGCACAAATTTTACAGAAGTGATTTCTTCGTCAGTATCTGCATCATAATGATAGTCTATTCTTACAGGTTGTCTCTTTTGTACATGTTGATTATTAGCGATTGCTAGTTGAGTTTTAGAGATAATATTGATTTCAAGAGTTGTTTCGTATATATCGTCAACAACAGCCTTGATAGTTACTTTGCCAGTTTTGTCTAGCGCTGTCAAAGTGTCTCCAGTGATTGTTGCTAAGTCTTGACCTTTGATGATGCTGTACTCGACCTTAGTAGGGGTGTATGTAGCATTGAACATAATAGTTAAAGTTTGTGCTTTTCCTATACGCAAGTCAGAAGCAATGATTGTAGGGGTCAAAATACCAATGTCAAGAGTTTGAGGAATTCCACTTTCGTATTTTCCGTTAATTTTTACTCTCAAAACAACATGTCCAGCTTTAAGTGCTTTTATTTGCATGCCGTTTATTTCGATTAAATCTCTGCCTTCTTCTATAATTAGTTCTTTTGAAGTAATAATTACTCCGCCGTCTATTGTAGGGTTTACAGTGATTGTTTGACCAACAAATGTATCTTGCAAAACGCCTACTGATACGACTGGGTAAGAAACTGACAATTCGCAAGTGTCACTTCCCATAAAGGTTTGACCACGAACGATTACTTTTAGAATATATTTACCTACAGCTTTGCCATAAATGATGCCTGTCGAAGGGTCTATCTCTGCAACAACTTGTCCAGCAACTTGTGGAGTCATACTTATGATAGAGTATGTAATGTTAGTAGGCTCATTTGGTAATTCGCAATTAGCAGCATATGATGCTTGAACACTACCATCAACAGCAAGATAAGGTACATTTATTTTAATCTTTGGAGAAACTTGCAAAGTATAAACTATAGAGTCTGCACCATCAATAGTTACCCAAACTTTAATAGTTCCAGCTTTGATGGCGGTTATTTCGCCTGATGATGGGTCTATTGTTGCTTCGCCAGTTCCGTTTTCAATGCTAAATACTTTGTTTGTATAAGCACTATCATCTTCCATTTTTGCTATAAGGGTTACTTTTTCACCGCCTACAATTATTGGCTCTGTGACTGTCTCAATAATAGGGACAACTTTTGTAGCAGTAAGTTTAAGGTTTCTAGAATAAACTCCATTAACTAAAGCATAGACTTCTATGTCACCAGCAGTGGTTGCTGTCAAAATATTGCCAGAAATTGATGCTGTAGCGGTTGTTTTATCCTCATCTATAAAATATTGAACGCTATCACTATCTGCTTTTCCGTCTAGGGTATAAGATAGAGTGACAGGGTTTTTGCAATCAAAAGTATTTTCTGTTAGGCTTGTTGTAACGGCTGGTATCTTGACTCCTATTGCCTTTAGCTCTCCGCTAAATCCGTTAGAGTCTAGTGTAAACCAGCCCGCCTCGTTAATAGGATTTTTAGAATCTACATAGTTAAGCATTACTTGATCATCAATCATAACATTAAGAAGAGTAGCACTACTAGATATGTTGGTTATGCTGATGCTAAAGGTGTAGTCTTGAGAAACATCAAAAGTCTTCCAGCCAAGTGCCCAACCTTCACAAATTTTTTGACCATTTTTATAAAGAATTATTTGGCTATTAGGGTAAACATAAATTGTATAACCTCCATTAGTCCAAGTAATGTTTCCATCGGTGTTAATTCCTTGCTTTGCAATACCAATAACAAAATTTGTGCCAATAGTAGAGAAATTTGCCTTAAATTTGACGCTGTAATTGGTCTTATTAGCGTCGTAGCAAGCAATACCCCCCCCTGTGAAAGTTTGAACAATTCCGTTTCTGTCTAGTTTTACGCCGTCATTTGATACGATAGGATTTGCTAGGCTAGATGGTGTAATCGTGGTGTCTGTAGTAGCGATAGCTTCATATGGCTCTATCTTCATGCTACCAACACTCAAGATTTCGCTATAGCTATATAGGCTGGCAGGAGCTCCGCCTAGTGTATTTAGATTAAAAGTCTTTGAGTTGTCCAAATAATTTAGAACAAGCCCACCATTTACTTTGAAGTGAACTCTAATTTGTCCGTCAACTAGTTGTTTTAGACCGAACTCAATTTCGTAAGTTGTGTTGTTTCCGTATCCAGCAAGCCATTCATAGCTTAATAAGCCAGCACTATCATAGCCAGCGCCTCTTGAAAACCATCTTTGACCGTTAGGATTCCAGTAATATGCATATCCAGGATTGTCCCAGCCCCAGCCGTCTGCGCCAGTAGATGCGACATCAGGTCTATTTACTTCGTGAGAGTTTGTCTTAGAAGCGCCTATCATAAATACCATTTGAGTAGTCTCAATAGGAGTAACCTTTGCTTTTATTGTGTATTCGCCAGTACTTTGGTATGCATATGCAACACCAGAGTATTGTCCGTTGGTTGCGGTTACAACGCTCTTATCTTCGTTTATAGTAGCTCCAGGGAAGTTAGAACTTGTGAAAGGAGTTGCTACACTTGCAAGGTCAAATGCCGAATTTGAGTCAAAGCCATTGCCTTTTGCAGATAATGCACTGCCTTCGCTACTTATCGCAAACATACCACCATCTGTGATAGGGTCTGTAGTGTCTACATAGTCGACAAAAGTCAATCCGTTAATAGTTAATACTACATGTACTGCGCCAGACTCCAAGTTGACCGTCCTAAAAGCTAATTCGTAGTCAGTATCAGCTGTCATAGCTGGCAATGGCCCCCATGCAGCAGAAGTTATAACTGTGCCGTTTTTGACAAAGTCATATTGACCATGAGCATACCATCTAAAAAAATATCCGTTATTGGTAAAGGTATTAGCTTTGATGTCGCCATTTGCTCTTAGTCTAAAAACCGTATTGCCGGCAGTAGAGAAGTTAAGGGTAGCCTTTACTTCAATGTTGGTATAGTTGCCATTAAAGCCAACTCTTCCATGAGCAGAAAGTGATTGGACATTGTTGTTATTGTCTAGTACATAACTATCTCCAGCGGCATTAGATAAATCATTGATGTATAGAGAATCAAAACTTGTCTCTACATCAGTTGTTTCTGCATATGAATTTTTGCTGGCAAGTCCCAAAAATCCAACGATTGAAAAAGCAAAAACAAATGCGCATAAACACATTATGCTAGTAATAAACTTGTTCTTTTTCATTTTTCTTTTTTCCTATATAAAAATTTGGGGAAAAGTGTCCCCAGTGACAAAAGTAGATTAACACTTATTAAGTCTTAAATCAAGCACTTTTTCGACAATGATAAATAAATTGTATATATTTTATATAAGTATATATTTATGGCATGAGCATAATTGAAAGTAAATATATATTGTTTGAATATACCAATGTTTCGGCTAAAAACGCCCTAAAGACTCTACTAATAAAGTTTTACTTTTAGGTGATTGTTTGGGGGCTTGGGAATGGCTAACAAGCAAACAGTCAAAATCCTATAAAAAAGCTTTTGCTTTATTGGAGTTTTATATTATAATGAGATAGGTAAAAGGAGGATATATGAAGAAAAAACTTTTTAATATAATAATGTCAATGTTTTTATTTGTTCCTATTATGTTATTTAGTGCTTGTGGGGACGGCGGTAGCTCGGGTGGAAGCACAGATATTCATGACGCTACAAAATGGTTCACTGAGTCAGAACTTGTACAAAAAGGTTTAAGTGGGCTTACTTTGCCAACAGGGCTTACAGGAACAATAAACACATATACTTCTTGGTATAACAATGGTTATACATTTTCACAAGATTGCCCAGATGTAGAAACATTTACTCAAAATGCTCAAGCGTATTTAGATTATTTCACACAAAATTATGATGGGTACTTTGGATATGATAACGGAACTATTATGTCTAGCAGTGCACATGATGAGTATTGGAAATCTATCAAACAAAGTAACAATTTGGAAGATTACTACGGGAACAATCCTTGCAAATTGTATAAATTTTATTATGTGACAAACAAAACGCTAGACAATGACGGTTTTTTTGTTGAGGGCATTTATCTATTTGAGATTAGATACGACCTTGATACAAGTGCTGACAATTATAAGTTCAAACTTTATATAGAAGAAGCAAACACTAATCATTATGGTAATATGACATACCACTACAAAATGAGCAAATAAAAAGAAAATCCAGCTAATAGAAATCAACTTAATTGTAGACGGCTAGACACAATTAGATTTTGCAATATAAGATAAAAAGCACTGAGGGTAAGCCCCAGTGCTTTTTATTGCAAAAAATAGTATTATAAATAACTTTACACAATTTGTTCAAAGAAAAAAGTGCTCAACTATGTTGAACACTTTTAATCTGGTAGGAATGAGTGGACTCGCGCAGTGCGAACTTTCGCACGGAGTCGCGTAGCGGACGCCGACCCCCACCTTATATCCGCAAATTGTAGAGGCGTGCGTGCGGATGGCTTGCCTAGCAAGCACAGGGTCACCCTGATAACTTGGCGTTGCCAAGGCAAAACAAAGTTTTGCGGTGGGGGTAAAAAAGGGCAAGAAAAAACACCCAAGTATTGGGTGTTCATCTGGTAGGAATGAGTGGACTCGAACCACCGACCCCCACCTTATCAGAGAAGTAACCCTTTTTGATTGGGTTTATACGCACTCCCTTGAATGTGCCTAAAATAAAGGCTTTTGGACACTCCCAAAAGTCTTTTGATGTCAAACAAAAATGCACTCTTGACATCAGTTGACATCAAATGTGCACTTTTTAGTAAATTTATGTGGGCTAAATCTATATGAAACTGCCTAAAACTTTTTGATACTTTTTAATAAAAAAGTGTTTTAATACAAAAAAATTAAAAGCAAAAATTTGCTAAAATTCAATACAAATAAAATATGTTTATGATATAATCAAACCATAGGAGAAAATGTTATGTCTAACATTAAGGTTTTTGAAGATAAGAAAATAAGAACTCAATGGAATGCTGACGAAGAAGATTGGTATTTTTCTGTTGTTGATGTTGTTGAAATTTTAACAGATAGCAAAGACTATCAAACAGCGAGAAATTATTGGAAAGTTCTTAAAAATAGATTAAATAAAGAAGGAAGTGAGTTGGTTACAAACTGTAACCGACTGAAATTGCAATCTGCTGATGGTAAGTTTTATATGCAAGATGTTTTAAACACGAAAGGCATTTTAAGATTGGTTCAATCAATTCCAAGCAAAAAGGCTGAACCTTTCAAAATGTGGCTAGCACAAGTTGGAAGTGAAAGACTTGATGAAATTGCTGACCCACAAAAAGCTATTGATAGAGCTGTTGAAACATATAGACAAAAAGGCTATCCAGAAGAATGGATAACCCAAAGAATGATGACTATTAAAATGCGAAAAGAACTTACTGATGAATGGCAAAATCGTGGCATTACACAAGAAAAAGATTATGCAATACTCACAAACGAAATGACTAAGGCTTGGTCTGGAATGAGTGTCCAAGAATACAAGCAACTCAAAGGCTTGAAAAAAGAGAACCTTAGAGATAACATGACCAACATTGAACTTGTCCTTAATATGCTTGCCGAAGTAACAACAACAGCTATTTCAAAACAAGAAAGTCCAAAAACTTTTGAAGATAATAAAAAGATTGCTCGTCGTGGTGGCAGTGTTGCTAGTGACGCCAAGAAAAGATATGAAGAAGAAACTGGAAAGAATGCTATCTCCCCACTCAATGCAGACAATAAAAATTTGCTTGAAATAAAACCAAATGAAGATAAATAAAAAACTATGACTATTGAAAAAAACACTAGGAACTAACCTAGTGCTTTTTTATTGTCTTATTTGTTTTCTTTTGTTAATAAATCATCAACTGAACAACCAAAATATTCTGCTATTTCAAAGAGTGTTCTTACGCTTGGTTCGACACCATTTTTATAATGAAGAATGTTATCTTTTTGATAATTCATTTCTTTGCAGAATTGTCTGTTAGAAAGATTTGCTTTTCTTATAAGTTCAGTCAAATATTCATAAAATTTACTTTGGTCGGTGGAATACTTGCTAAAATTATTAACATCAGATTTTTCATACAAATAATC
>CAKVLS010000009.1 GCA_934757865.1 uncultured Clostridia bacterium
TTGCATTTTTTTGATTGAGATTTACTCATATCCACAACCAATCACTCCGTAGACCAACGCTCTATCCAGTTGAGCTATGGGCGCATATTAAGTTTTCATAACCTTGTTTTTTATTAAAGCTAAGGAAACAAAGGTTATGGGGTCCCCGAAAAACTGTAGTTTTTTGGGGTGGCGAACATTATGTGCACAAAACGCAATTTTGCGATAGCAAAATAAGTAAAAGCACAATAATGTAAGCAGGTTCCGTAGACCAACGCTCTATCTAGCTCTCGCTATAGGCGCATATTAAGTTTTCATAACCTTGTTTTTTTATTAAAGCTAAGGCAAGTAAACTTTTATATCATTTTTTTGATACTCACATATTATATACGAGTGGGGACTTTTTGTCAATATTTTATGGCGGGCTTACTCAAGATTTTTTGATTTTGTTTTAACATTGACAAGCAAGAGGCTTTTAGATTATAATTAATTAAGGAGAAATAATATGGTTGTTTTGTCTGCCATTGGCAAATTCTTTAAGTTTATAATCAAAAGCGTAGTTAAGTTTGTGCTTTGGATTTTGAAAGGCTTTTTGTCTCCTATGGGGCTACTTATTAGGCTACTTGTAATAGGGGCTATAGTGCTTACAATCGTATTTGTATTTTAGGAGAAAGAAATGGAACAAACTAAGAAAAAATCAAATTATGGGTTTTTGTTTGCTATACTAAAAGTGATTTTGGGCATTGTTATACTTGTAGTTTTGGTTTTGGGCGGACTTTACCTTTATGTAAGAATAGCCCTTGGTATTGATATCTTTGGGGCGATTAAATCGGTTAAAAAATTAGGTCAGGACTTTCAGATAGAAGCCGTAGTAGATGCGCCATTTACTAGTGCAGACTCAGAGGGCGTTGAGGCACAATTTAATAACGCCGGACTTGTTGGTTTTTATACAAAAGACGCAGAAGGCAACTATACCGTAAAAGATGACATCTCAAGTTTACCTCAAGCTACTTGCGATATTAGACTTACTGACAAACAACTTGCAGCATTTATGCAGACAGCAGTTATCTCATCTCTAAAACTTGAGGGCGAAGATGTTAGCGACTTGTCTTTTGAGATCAAACAAGTTAAATTTAGTAATTACAAGTCATCAACTACAGGCCCATCAATAGATGTTAATGTTGTACTATTTACATCTATCACTAGTATCAAAAAGACTCTTAATGTATTCCCACTTTCTATAGTTGCCAAGTACTTGCCAGATGACCTTTATATCTCAGCAAGTTTTACTGCCAAGAAGACCGGAAATAACACATTCGCAGTAGAGGGCTTGGGACTAAAACTTAACGGACTAAGCGAAAGTGAAACTGCAACCATTCTTGATATTTTAGGCAAAGCATCAAACTTAGGCAACTCATACTCAATCAGTGCAGAAGTTGGTAATACCGTTATGCAAGCATTAGTTTGTGGAAAAGACGGTCAGGCAGGATTTACAACAGCACTTGCACCACTTAATATTGATGATTACAATTTTGAAAAAGACAGCGAAAATAGCACCATTTATTTTGTATTTAAGGTAAGAGTAAGCGGTGAATAAAATACAAGTACCCATATATGTGGGTGCTTTTTTATTATTAAATAGTTTTTTTTGATATTTACTTTGTTTTTTTATATAATAAATGTATAATTATGGTATAAAAATATCTCTACTAAAAAAAGGAGAATAAATATATGATTAGCATAAGACATCTTAGTAAGACCCACCATAACCGTGGCAACAATCAAGTAAAAGCTTTGACCGACATCAATATAGACTTTGATGAAACAGGTATTACATTTATTTCCGGCGAGAGTGGTAATGGTAAGAGTAGTTTACTATCACTTATCGGTTGTATAGACTCATACGAAGACGGCGAGATTTTGGTCGATGGCAAAGACCTAAAACTTATGACCAAACAAGAACAAGAGTCATATCGTAATAGTTATATAGACTTTATTATTCAAGAGAACACTCTTATTCCAAGTCTTACCGTTGCCGAAAATGTTAGACTAGAAAAGTCAATCCACGGCGAGTATGCTAGTGACGAAGATGTAGACGCAGCTCTTGATATTGTTGGACTAAAAGGTTATGGCGACCGTATGCCAGCAGAGATAAGCGGTGGCGAAAAGAAAAGAGTAGCCATGGCAAGAACAATGCTAATGGATGTCAAAGTAATCTTAGTAGATGAGCCAACAGCCAGCTTAGACAAAAAGAACTCTACAATCGTTTGGGATGTTCTTAAAAAGTATTCTGAGAATCATCTAGTAATAGCAGTATCTCACAACGAACAAGAGGTTAATAAATACGCAGACCGTGTTATAACCCTTGACAAAGGAACAGTTTTAGAAGATAAGAGACTTACCCCAAAACCTACCAAGAGAAAAAAGGTAAAGCAAGAAGACGAGCCTCAAAAATTCCAAAAGAGTAAATTAGGCGCTAAACAAACAGTTAAACTTGCATACTCATACCTATCATCTCGTAAAGTAAGTTTTTCATTTGTAACAATTTTGTCATGTTTGGCACTACTATTTTTTAGTGTGTTCTTCATACTTAATAGTTACGACTTTAACAAAGTCCTTGCTTATTCTGTAAAAGAGAGCGAAACACCTTATGTAGCTTTTGTTAACGGAACAACCGAAAACTCAAGCCCAATAACTGAAACTCAATCAAGCGAGATTATAGAAAAGTTAAGAAAAGACGGACTTCCAATTTTGAGCTCTTTCAAAGATATGGCAGAAGTTAACTTTGCAGTTAAGTTCGGTAATGGCTTCTATACCTCAAAGGCTCAAACTTTCACAGTTAGAGGTTTGCTTCAAGTAGAGGACGAAGTTGGCGATTACAATTCTATCGGCCAAAAAGTTTTAAGCGGCGCATACCCAACAAGCGATAACGAAGTAGTTATCAGCGACTACATGGCAGAGCTTATTAGAAGATACGGAGTATACGCTAATGTAGGCGGAGTAGAAACTTTACTTAACAGCAGTGACTTGCAAGGTACAGAAAACGACAAATACGCTGATATCATCGGCAAAGAGATTGTAACCGATAACGGCAACATTGTAGTTAGCGGCGTATATGAGACAGATTATAAGAGATTTTTATTTGATGAGGACCTTGGATTTAGAGGTTACGACAGAGAAGAATACACCTTCAAACTACACTATATTTATAGTACAGTACATACAACTAGCGGTTTTATCTCAGCATATGCAGATTCGCATAAGACCGCTGAAAAAATAGTTGCAAGAATTGAAAAAGATTCTTCTAACTCTATTGACACGACCAACTTCACAGCAGTTAACCTAGACGGTTCTGCAGAGACTTTCTATTTGAAAACAGGCAAGACTCTAAGCGAAGTAACTTCAACAGATGTTATTATATCTGCTAAATTATACAATACATTAGTTAATGGATTGGCTGGTTATAACCAAATTGATGAAACTTCACTTACCGGAAATGTTGACTTTGGTATCAATCAAGAGGCAGGCGCTAACCTTTCACTTAATATCAGTATCGGCAATGGCGAGATGAAAACTTACACAATCGTAGGTTTGTACAAACAAAATGCCAGCGACACCGACACTAAGATTTATTTCACAAAAGCAAGATATATAGCAGATGTATTGTCTCAAACAACTTTCTCTGCTAGCACAAAGATTTTGTATACACAAGTAGGCAACAGCACTATCGAAAAAGTAATCAATAGCTTAGACGATACTAGCCTAGAGTTTGTTTCTATCAACTCAGAAACAATCAAAGATTATGGTAACAAGATAAGAATTATGTCATCAGCATTTTTGATAGCTAGCGTATTTATCGCTATATACACATTGATGCTTATGTACTACTTCTTGAGCCAAATGATTGTAGACAAAAAGAGTGATATAGGTATCCTAAAAACTCTTGGTTGCGGAACAAAAGATATTATTAAGATATTTGCCCTATGTAGTTTGGCAATAGCATTTTTGGTATTCATCGCAACAGTTATTTTGACGTTTGTTGCAGCAGCTCTTGCCAATGTTATTGTAGTTAGCCAAATCCCAGTTACAGTATCAGCGTTCTCAACTTCTGGTATCATGTATTTGTGGATAGCACTTATCTGCTTGTTTGTAGTATTTGTTGGTACATCAATACCTATCGCAAGATACTCAAAACTACCACCAAAAGAACTACTAAAAATATTCTAATAAATGAGCGTATAACAAAAATCCCCAAAAACTTCTTTGGGGATTTTTTATTATATGCTAGCTTTTTGGTATATAATTTTTATAACAAAATTATTAAAAAATAATATTACAAAAAATATACTCCAAGCATAAAAAACTAAAAAGATAATAATTCAAAAAGCACATATTGTATGCATAAAAAATATTTGTTACATATAATTTTTCGTGGTACAATATGCGTAGGAGAAATTTATGAATACTTACATAGTTTTTGCACTTGTTGTTATATATTATGCGATAGTCCCAATCTTTTTGAGCCTATGCCCTAGGAGTGACAGAACTCGAAAGACAGCCTACCTTGTATACCTAATATTATTTATACCAGTACTTGTTTGCGGAGTTTTTGGCAAAGTTAATATTGGCAAAATAGTAACAATCACATTTGAGAGGAGCGGCGGCGTAGCTGACAAAGTCTTTAACTTTAGCCCAATAACAAAAGATGTTAGGGATATAGTTATTAACATATTTATGCTAGTGCCAATGGGCATTGCAATTTATAATTTGTCTAATAAACATAGACTTTTGAAAGCTATTTTGTTTGGACTTTTGACTGGAGCATTTATCGAGACTATGCAGTTTATTTTGCCAATAGCAAGAAGCCCACAACTAACAGATATTATACTTAATACTATTAGCAGCCTAGTAGGTGCAGTATATGCATTAGTGCTTAGCAAGCTAAAAAGACAAAACAAAGAACAAACTTGCGAAATTGTGGAAGAGCAGGCATGCAAACTACAACCAAAGCCAAGCGATGATGATAGTATAAAAGAAATAAAAAAGACCTTCAAAAAAGAAGAAGTCTTGATTGATAACAAAAAAGATGAATAGAATAACAAAAAAAAAGATGAGTAGAAGATACTCATCTTTTTTTATTTACTTATTTAGTTTTAGAGTTAATTAGTTAATTTATAATTTGTTTAATCAACTTATAAACTAATTGTCAGTTCATGCTAACCTAGTTAATTTTTAGCTTCTTTTTTTAACTTATATTCAATTAGTAAGCTTGCATCAGATAGTCATCTTATACAAGCTTAATTAAGTTTCAACCCATTTAGTAATTACAATTTATTTAATTATATACTGCATAGGGGTAAATATCATACCGCCACTTATAACTTTTTCGCTTGATATAGGACTAAAGCCTAGCGTCTCATAAAAGCTCACTGCGTAATGAGTTGAGTCAACAGTTACTTTTTTGAGATTGTGACTTTTTGCGGCCTCTAAGATATAGTTAATTAGCATTGTTCCGTACCCTTCGCCCTTGCACTCAGTTAGGATAAATAGCAAAAGTATCTTTCCGCTAACTATATTGATACAGCTAGTAGCTACGAGTGTGTTTTCGTCTAATATCCCGTAGAAGATATAATCTTTACTTTGCATCTTTTCGGCTAAGTTCTCCACAGAGCAAAAGTCTATAAATGCATCAAGCCCGGACAAATTGTGCTTTTGGAGATAATATGAGTGCTCGCTCTCCAAAAAAGAGTCCACGCATATATTAGATATATCTTTTAAGTTTCTTTTTGTAAGTTCAACTATTTTCATTATTTGCCTCGTCTTTTTTAAGTTTTAGACTGGTGTTTAGTGCAATCAGTGTTTGAGATGGCACATAAAAAGCCCACGCAAGAAGCCCATTAGATATTGCACTAGCAAGACTATTGCTTATTTGAAGATATACGCCATTTGCGACCGATAGTCCAATAAATATATCGCAAACAAAGAAAAGCACAAACCCTATACTAAATAATTTGTTTTCGCCAAAAGTGAAAAACGAGAATATAATGTTCATAAGCTCGTTAAAGATATACACGCTAGACACAAGGCTAAGTGCGTCAAAGGCGTCTTTTAGGACTGCATAAGCTATGATGCCGATAAGTATAGAGCCCACTATTCTAATAGATAAGTTGATTATATTTACTTTGTGATTTTTATTTTTTAGTATCAAATAGCAACAATAAACTATTTGCGCCACAAGGAAAAATATCATACCAGCAAGTTTATTTTGAGGTTTTATCATCACAAGAAAAGTGTCCGCCCCAAGTGTAAGCAAAAGTCCTATTGATATAAATAGATTGAACTTGTCAGCTTTTATAAATATCAAACTAAATGCAAAGCATAATGCTATGCAATAAAATATTGCAAAATAGGTACGACTTGAAAGTTATTAAGAGTTTCTATTAGTATAAGTAGTACAAGCTCAATGCTTGCAAATATTGCCGAGGCGATTATATTTAATTTTTTCATTGTCCGCACCTTAGTCTATCTTAACCCTTATAATGGCGCATGGGTCAGGCTTCCCGAACTTGGTAGACTCAAAGATTTCTACAACCTCAAAGCCCATATCTTTGAAACCTTTTTGAGCAGAAGTCCTATTTAGAGGCACGCTGTCCCATAGCTCTTTGGCACCAGCTTTTCTCGCTTCGTCAATTAGGCACTTGAGAGTAGGTTTCATATACCCATTGCCACGGAACTCGCTATACACAAGTACGCCCATATAGTACTTACCATCTTCGCCCTTGCGGAAGTTTGTATATCCTACAAACTCATTAGTTTCTTTGTCCACAATATACGCATAAAATATTTTCTTTGGGATTATCTTTTCGGTGTACCACTTAGCCCACTTGCTCTCAGGAAAATCTATACACCCAGTGTCGTAGTGATAACCAGAGTATGACACATCATAGCCTGCATTGTATGACATTGTGTCGGGGTCTTCCATACATTTTTTTCTAAACCACAAATCTTTTAGCTCAGGGACTTTTAGATAAACTTCTCGCATTTTGTCGCTCCTCATACTTTTATGTTACCACGAAAAGCCACTTTTTGCAAAACAATAATAGAGAACTATTTAATTTTATACAAATCGCAATGCCTCAGCTAAGCCTCAATTCATTAGCGGGCTAATGTATTATTTTATAAATTATACCTACGGCTTATACACACCTCTGTATGTGTGATCTGTGGAAAGGTTGTAACAAAAAAATAACTCCCAATTATAGGAGTTACTTTTTATATTTTGACTAAGTTAATAATAGGAGTTTATATCTCAACAACTTTGGTTTTAAGTTCCTCAGCGGTGCAAGAGTGCAGCTCATGGTGGAGTAGATTAAAATCTTCATCAAAGGCAAAAGTTCCATATAACTTTTCGCCTGCAAGCACTCTAGGTAGCCAAGTTCTGTCGTCTGGGAACATATCGTGATAAGGTATGTTATCTACATCAAACCACATAGGATCCATCTCGTCACTCTTAGTTGGCACTCCCTCAAAGTCGTGAGCGATGAAGATATGCATAATATCTTTTTCTTCGTGACCCTTGTTCCATTCAAAGAACTCAATAACGCCCACCATTTCATAATCTTTTGGTGTTACGCTTATCTCTTCTTGTGTTTCTCTTATCATAGTTTGGTATATAGTTTCGCCCTTTTCTTGTTTACCGCCCACGCCGTTAAGTTTGCCGGTAGCGAAGCCCCTTGCTTTTCTCGCAAGTAGTATTTTGCCATCTTTTATGATAAGTAATAATGTTGTTGGTATAAGTTTCATTCACAATTTCCTTATTTTGCAACCATTTTATTTTTCTTAGGGGTTTCTTTTTCTGCATTTGCCTTTAACAAATCTCTAATCTCAATAAGCAAAGCCTCTTCGCCTGGGTGTTCAAGAGCTTGTTTTTCCTTCTCGGCTTGTTCTTGAGCTTCTTTTTCGGCTTTTTGTCTGTCTAGATCTGCTTGATACTCAGCCATTTTTTCCTTCAAAACTTCGCTATAAGATCTCTTAGTTTTACGAGCCTCTTTGTAGGCTTCTTTTCTTATTTTCTTCTTATCTTTGTTGCTCATGTCAGCTACTGCATCTTTGAACATCTTGTCAGCCTTCATCATAGCTTTTAGAATGACAAATAACACAAATGCGATAATAAAGAAATTGATGATAGCGGTTATAAATGCACCCCAATCGATATAAATACTCTTAGCAAGGTCGATTGTTACGCCGTCCGCTGCATATGCCTTTTTCAAAAATGTGTAGGCTTTTTCTAGTCCGTTAGTTCCGCCGATAGATAGTAGCAAATTGACAAGGGGCATAATTATTTTGTTGGTAAGAGCAGTAACGATTGCGCTAAAAGCACTACCAATAATAACGCCGACAGCCATATCTACAACATTGCCACGACTTATGAATGTCTTAAACTCTGCAAAAAATTTTTTCATATTTTACTCCTTTTTGTTTGCTGAAAATATTATACCACATATCCACATTTTCGCAAGTCAAAACAGTATAAAAATAAGACCCAAAACAAACATTTTGAGTCTTGCTATTTAGTATTATTTATAAATCAATTATTTTGTCAGCATACTAGAAAATTTTGAAATTATATACTAACAAACTATAAAACCTCAATTCAAAAGTTTATGTTTTTATTTTTAGTTATAGTTAAAAATCTTAAGCTAAAAGAACTAAATCAAAAGCATAACTTGTGTGTCGCTACTTATTAATTTGCTAAAAGTAACCCAATCTTTTTTGTCCCCAACTATGCTGCCATAGTGTACAGGTACGACAACTTTTGGCTTTATTATGTTAGTAAGATGAGCGGCTTCCTCGGCTGTCATTGTGTATGTTCCGCCGATAGGAACGAACAAAACATCGGTTTTTAGGCTTTCTAAGACCTCTGTATCGTCACTATCTCCACAAATTGTATAATAAGTGCCGTCTATCAAAAGTTTGTACCCAACCCAATTTTTGGCCTTTGGGTGGAAGGGTTTGTTTATGTTGTATGACGCAAAAGCCTCATAATCAATATCATAAACTTTGCCACTTTCGCTGGGTATTACCTCTATAAGATTTTCGTCTTGATAACCTTCTTCTCTTAATACTTGTATACAGTCACGAGGTGCTACTATCACGGTGTCGCTAGTTGATATGTTGTTAATTGATGGCATATCTAGGTGGTCGTAGTGAGAGTGGGTTATGAATATCGCTTTGGCGTTTTTCTTATGCTCAGTTATTTGGTATGGGTCAATGTAAATATCATTGTCTATACAAATGCTACTATGAATATTAACTTTAATATCTTTCATATTTTACCTCTATAGCTATTATACCATAAAGTAAAAATATTAAAAAGAAAAACAAGCCCTAGCAAAAGCTAAGACTTGTAAATTTTGTAATTTTTTTAGGCTATTCTTACAAGAGATAGCGTTGCGCTAGGTCCGCCGGTTGCTGTGATATCTGTAGCTCCAGTTACTGTTGGTACTAGTGTTACTACATCACTTGCAGATAGGTTAAGGATATAACTTCCGCTTGTCGTGCTAGTTGTAGATAATGGTCTTTGAGTTCCTGCCTGCAATGTACCATTGATGCCAAGGCTTACATTGTCTGTACCTGTAGCACCAGTTGCAGTGTTAACAGTGTAAGATGCTAGATAAGTTCCGGTAGCTGGCGCAGTTATAGAGCTAGTTGATACTGTCATTCCGTTATTAGTAAGTGCTGTACCAACAGTTAAAGCTGTTCCACTAGTTATAGTTTGAGTTGCGCTGTTGTACAAAGTAGCATTTTGATTGACAAGAGTTCCTGCTGGGCCTTGTGGACCAGTAGCACCTTGAGGTCCTTGTGGACCTGTTGCTCCCGTAGCACCTGTTGCCCCCACTGGACCTTGAGGACCGACTGGTCCCTGTGGACCTATAGGACCTGCAGGACCGGTTGGACCAGCTGGCCCCGGAACGCCAATATATGTGGTGTTAGAATATCTCCTATAACCACAACATGAATTGTAAAAACACATATTTGTTTCCTCCTTTGTGTCTATAACATTTTATGTAAAAGTCGTTTTTTGTGTTACCTGTTAGAAGGTTTTTGGTACAATTCTAATAATCTTTTTATTAAGATTTAGCAAGACAAATGCGACAATAAGAATATTTAGACTTTTATTATTTGCACTTGTGGGGTTTTTGTGCTTTAATAATTATAGAGGTGTGATATGTTAGGGCTAAATAGAGATATAGTAAGATTAGATAAATATGACCCTAAATGGAAGGACGAGTTTGAAAAAGAAAAACTAAATGTAAAAAAGTGCCTTGGCGATATAGCACTTACCATTGAGCATGTAGGTAGTACATCTATTGAGGGGTTGAGTGCTAAGCCTATTATTGATATGGCTGTCGGCGTAAAAGATACAGAAACTTTAAGAAGCACCATTAAACTACTAAGCGACTTCGGGTATGATGTGCTTGACTCTATAGAGGACAAGGATGAAGTGCTAGCTCGCAAAGGTACACCAGAGAATAGAACGCATTATATACATGTTATGGTAGTTAGCGGCAGCAGATATATAGAGCAACTTATGTTTAGAGATTATCTAAGAGCACATAGAGAAGAGGTAGAAAGATACGAAGAGCTTAAAAAGAGTAGCTTAAACAAGTTTGCCGACAATAGAAAAGCATATACCGCTAGCAAAAATGAGTATATAAGAGGTGTAATAGAAAAAGCAAAGCAAGAAAAATAAAAAAAAGAAGACTGGCAAGGTCTTCTTCTTTTTTTTTTTTTTTTTGGATTACTCCTAACGTTCGCTAACCATAACGATTAACGGGATTTGC
The DNA here is from genome assembly GCA_934757865.1 of uncultured Clostridia bacterium. GTDB lineage: Bacteria > Bacillota > Clostridia > Christensenellales > UBA1242 > CAKVLS01. The sequence continues at coordinate 10,824 of CAKVLS010000009.1, forward strand.
TAGGACTGCATCTTTTAGGTTTGTCAAATATGCTATATGGTTATCACCAGTTGTATTCCTTTGCACGCTGGACTGAAAGGTATAATCCCCTATACACTCGTGCATTAAGGTTGTTTTTAGTGTTGCAGTTTTTTTAGAGCCGTTAGATTGTTTAGACTTAATCATTTGAGACACTGTTGATGCTATCAAAAATGCCGCTTCGATACCGTCCTCAAAAGCATTGGCATATGCCATAACCATAATGTCATAAAAGGCAAGCAACGCATTTGGTAAGATATACATTGCTTTGATTAATTCTACTTTTTTGCAATATAGCGCGATAGTAAAATATGTATAACATAACATAGGAATAATATCATATATCACATTATAGTTTACAATACCCATCACAAGGAATAATGCAATAAATATAAAACCAACAAATCTTGGAGGTTCTAAACCTTTCTTTTCAAAGATATAAAAAGTTAAGTTTTGAACACAAGACAAAAGAGTAATAAGTCCTGCTCCCAGCGAATTAACGAAGATAAAAGTTAATCCGTATGCCACATCTCCTATAAAGCCTAATATCAAAAACGCCTTTTTGCTTTTTACCAAATAGGAGGTTAGTAGCATCAATGTCGCAATCAGTCCCAAAACTTGGGACATCATGGAGCTAACATCCATAATATACTTAAAATCCTTTTTTGTCGCCGCAAACTATATAGCCTTGTTACCATAGAATGGGTTTGATTGATTTTTTATTAAATGATGCCAACCATGTTTATAAATCAATACCCCAGCGTTATAACAAGAGTTTGAGACTTAGATTTCTTGCTATAGTATGCAAGATGTACCGAGACCGTGACTATTTGCCTACCAATTTGCCTGTGAACAATTTATCTACCCGTAACCAGTGATAACGGACATACTCTTTGCAACACCCACACGCATATGGTATTTAGTTAACAGTCCATACTAGCAAACAGTGTTCTATGCTCGGTAACATATATATTATATCACGAAGAAAAATAAAAAGCAAGTGGGGCGCTGTCCCTACATAATGCCTCCATATAATGAAGTATTTAAGCTAAATAATTTATGACAAAAAAAACAACTCCTATATTTAGGAGTTGTAATTTTTTAATCCAAATAATCAAGCTTCATAGCTTTTTTAACATTTTTAGTTTGCGCTTTTGCACGAGCTCTAGCATCATTTGAGCCTCGGGTAAGTATTGCCTTAACCTCATCTTGGTGCTCTTCATAATACTTTCTTCTTGTTCTAAACTCGCCCAAGAATTTGATTATGTTATTTATTAACTCACGCTTACATTGTACGCAGCCACGAGCACCAGCCTTGCACTCTTTACATACATTTTCTAAGTTCTCATTTTGAGTTAACTTGTGATAGTAGTATACCATACATACATCAGGGTTTGCTGGGTCGTCTTTCTTAATCTTATTAGTATCAGTTACAGCGTTCATAACCTTGCGAGAAATCTCTTCATCACTGTCTTTTAGATATAGAGCATTGCCCAAGCTTTTGCCCATTTTTTCATTGCCGTCTAGTCCTTTTATACGAGGAAACTTAGATAGATATGGTTCTGGTTCTTTTAGAGTTTCGCCATATATACGGTTAAACTTTCTAACAATTTCTCTACATTGTTCAATTAGTGGTAATTGGTCTTCGCCTACTGGTATAAGGTCGCCATTAAGTGCAGTGATGTCCGCAGCTTGAGATACTGGATAGCCTACAAAACCGTATGTTACGCTCTCACCATCATTGCCAAATAAGGCTTTCTTTTGAGCTATCTCGGTCTTAACTGTAGGGTTCCTATAAAGTCTAGCCATTGTTACGAGGTTTGAATAGAACACCGTTAGCTCGGCGATTTCTGGTATAGTTGATTGCAAAAAGATATGTGCCTTGTTTGGGTCAATGCCGCAAGCAAGAAGGTCGGTCGCTAGCTCTTCGATATTTTGTCTTACTTTGGTTGGGTTGTCGAAGTTATCAGTTAGCGCTTGTACATCTGCAATCTCAATATATGTATCGTAGTCATTTTGAAGGACCTTCCAGTTAGAAACAGCTCCAAAATAATGCCCAATATGTAAGTTTCCGGTTGGCCTAATGCCTGTCAAAATGGTCTTCATAATTACTCCTTTCAAAATTTGATAATCAATTATAACACAAAACTTTTAATTTGTGAAAATATTTTATTATATACAAATAAATATATATTTGCCTTCTTGTATACGCCTTTACTTTTTTATAGTATTTTAGCTTAAACATTTAATAAAGCCTTGCACATCCTAAATATATCTGTGTTGTCAATTACTTTTCTAAATATATTTTCTGGTTTTATGTTACTATTTTGTAAATGTACATAGTATGGGACTTCTCTTGATGTATGCCCCCACCTTGAGTACATTTTGTTATTTATTTGAGATTTTGTTTGCCCTTTGTAGTTTAGTCCACCAGTTTCGTGGTCGGCTGTGACTATTATTGCGGTTTTTTCGTTACTACCTATTGTGTCATAAGTATATTTGATACTGTCGTCAAAGTTTCCTAGATATTCTACCATGCCAAAAACTTCTTTATCATGAGAGTATTTGTCAATATGTGCGCCTTCTATCATCAAAAAATATCCATCCGGACAATTAACTTCCATGTACCCAATGGCAAATTTTGTAAGCATTTCAAGAGTTGGGGTTTCATTTGTCCCATTGGTTGCCTTTACAGAAGAAAAAGTGCCTATTATTTTGTTATTTCCAGTATTTAGGTTAGAGTAGTCACTTGTATATGTATAGCCTGCATTTTCAAAGCCTTCTTTGAACCTGTCATAAGTAGATTTTCCACCACCAAGAAATAGCCTTATATTGCTTGCTATTTGACCTTTGATTATCTCGTCACCATCTCCACGCTTATTAGCATGAGAAGAAAAACATGCCGGAGTCGCTCCGTCCAAAGAATCAGTTGTTACTATTCCTACATTATAACCTTTGGCAATAGCAAGCTCTGATATTGTTGTTATGTCTTTGCCTTTATGTCTAGCAACTTCTTTGTTATCATACTTTTGACCGGTGGATAGGGCGCTAGCTGCGGCTGCGCTATCAGTTGGCGAAAGGATTGCGTTAGAATATGTTGTACAATGTCCACTCGTCTTAAAGCTTGTAAAAAAGATATTCCTTTCAAGATAAGCACTAGCAGTTTTGATATGATTGTCGCCCATACCGTCCCCTACAAAGAGTACAACTTTGTTAGCTCCCCCAAGTAATGCCTCGTAATTTTGTCTACTACCTCTTGCCCTTTTGTAAAGTATTATTCCCCAAAAGACAATAGATGATGTGAATAGAAGTAAAACAATTGAAATGATTACTGTAGACCATATTTTAGTTCTTTTTGTCATATGTAATCTCCTTATATTGGTGCGCCCACTTGGAGTTGAACCAAGGTCAAAAGCTTCGGAAGCTTTTATGCTATCCACTGCACCATGGGCACATATACATGTATATATTAGCATATTTTTTGCGATTTGTATGCATTTTGTGATATCTTTGGAGACAAAAGCTGCATAAATTCGATTTTTTTACTAAATTTTTGACCGCGAAAAATGTTTGATATTGCAAAATAAATTATTATATGTTAAAATACTTATAATAAAAGATATTCGTGGGGGATGGAATATTGAAAAATATCAAGGATTTAACTAGAGAAGAGAGACTTGACATCTTAGCTAGGGTGTATCTGATTGAGCAAACAACAGCCGTTAACAAAAGACTAAACGGTGCTGTTTGTGGCATTGACTTTTACAATGCAGCACTTCTTAATGGCCAAATCAAAAATCAGTTCTTGTGCGGAACAAGTGATTTGTACGATGCAGGTTATTCTTTAGATAAGAGTGGTAAGTATGAGCTTAACAACTTTTCAGTAGAGGGTGCATACTTTAACCTAATGTACAGAAAGGCTGTTCTTAGGAATTTGGACAGAACTTACAATGTAACTAATGCCGCTGCTGCAGCTTATGGAGAAGTAAGGTCTGCGGGTTACGAGCCATTTTGGGAGTATTCTTCAGCAAGGCATGCTTGGATAGAGAGAAAGCCAAGTTCTGTAAAGGGATCTGCGAAATATGTTGGTATGGAAAAACCAGACGGACTATCTTTGAGCGAAGTTCGCAAGAGAAATATTAGCTCACTAGACGAGTTTGAAGAGGTTAGAAAATATATTGAAACTAGCATGGTAAAATATATGAAAGCTCACGGTTGTGATGAGGGAACAATGGTAAGCGTGCTAAGCGATATAAAGAGACTTCGTGCTCCTGAGATCAAAGTCAAAGCTACTACAAAAGTTGCTCCTGCTACAAAAGTACCTGCTGGCACAATTATGAGTTTGCCACAAGATGACAAGTCAATGCTAGATAAGACTGCCGATGAAGAAAAAGAACTCCTTACAGAGATCCATAATGTATCAAAAATGCGTGGAAAGATAGAACCTACAGACATGTTTGACGAGCATGGAACTCCACTAGGAATAGACCAAAAAGGTAATTATTGCTACCCAGACGGAACTAAATATACCGGAAGCAAGACATATTGGGAAGATAGAGGCGTTGCTCATGATATTGAGAGCGGAGTTGTTTATGACGACCCATCACTATCACCTGACCTTGACGATTATGAAGAAGACAATAAAGCACATTTTGACAAAGACGGTTATATGATAACAGACGGCGGATATAGAATTTGTGAAGAGGACGGATTCTGTGAGGACGATGTTAGAACTACAAGATATGGCGGCGAAGATGTAGGTGATCCAGAAGTAACAGAAGAGCCAAAAAAAGATGATAAAAAATCTCCAGAGCAAATGACCTTAGAAGACTTTGGTATTAAACTATAATAATTATAAGAGCCTCAAACAATTTGTTGAGGCTCTTTTTTTGTGTTTTGCTTTGGTATTTGACATATTTTTTAAGTACATTTATAATAAAAGTATGATAGATTTGCACATACACACTAAGTACTCAGACGGCGAGTATGACGAAAAAGAAATTATCCAAAAAGTAAAAGACGCAGGCATTGACGAGTTTGCTATTTGCGATCATGATACTATTGAGGGTAGCAAAAGAGTTTTTGACGAACTAAAGAAACAAAACTCTAACCTAAAATTTCACTCAGGCGTTGAGCTAACTAGCAGAGTCGAGGGCATATTTGGAGGCGTCAATGTCCACATTTTAGTTAGAGATTTTGATTATGACGAGGCAGGGATAAATGCACTTGTTGAAGATATCGCCGAGCTTCGCCGCAAGAAGATTGCAAGGATGGTTAACTATATAGACAACGCATACGGCATAAGATTTACAGACGAGGAGATAGAAGAGGTAGAAAGAACTACAAAATCCGTAGGGAAACCTCACATGTACAAGCTTCTATGTAAGTATGGCAACTATGATAGAGAAAAATATTATAGGACAATGGACGGCTTACATACCGAGGATTTGAGGCTTGACGCGCTAAGGGTTTTGGAACTTGCTCACGAGGGCAAAGGCAATGTAACTCTTGCCCATCCAATAGAAATTATGAGGGAATACAAGTTAGGATATGAAGATATAGATAAATTAGTTGGTTATCTAAAATCTTTTGGTCTTGATGGACTGGAAACTCACAACAGTAGCCAAACAAAAGAAGATATAAAAGAGTATAGCAAGATAGCCAAAAAGTATAGCCTATTCGAAACTTGGGGCAGTGACTACCACGGAGAACATGTTAAGCCAGATACTTTTTTAGGCGTTTGCCAAAAAGATTAAAATAGGTATAATAAAAGATATCAAAAAGGTATATATATGAAAGTAGGGGACAAACTAACAACAAAAAAGCCTCACCCATGTGGGTCTTTTGAGTGGGAAGTAGTAAGAGTTGGGGCGGATTATAAACTAAAATGTCTAAATTGTGGACATACTATATTAGTCGACAGCGAAAAATTAAAAAAGATGTTAAGGAAGTAAATAACTTTGGCAAAGAAAAAAACAGCAGGTTCAATAATATTATCAATAGTACTATTTTTAGCTATAGTTGTACTACTCGTTTTTGCTGCATTTAATATACTATTTTTTAAGTCCCCAATTATCGGTATTTCAATGCAACCAACATTTAATGCCGAGCTTCCTGAGGGCGAGAGCACTAGCTATTACGAAAAGTCAAATATAAAAGACAAAGCCTATGTCTATAGATTTAGCAAGGGTAAAGTCGGCGATGTTATATTGGTCGAAAAGACCGAAACTGTTGGCGGGGTATCTACAACTAAACTTATAATAAAAAGACTTATTGCTATCAGTGGTCAAACTGTAAATATCCAAAAAGACGGTGACAACTATTATCTATATATAAACGGCGAGAAAAAAGAAGAAAGTTATATAAAAGACATAGCAGGTATGGAAACATGCTACAATACTTTCGTAGCCTACAAGTCAAGCATTGGCAAGACTGCAGACGAACCTATAACCCTTGGCGAAAATGAAGTCTTTGTTATGGGCGACAACCGTGGTCACAGCAATGATAGTAGCAACTTTGGACCAGTACAAAAAAGTGCTATCAAGGGTAAAGTAGCCTTTGTAGTGAGATATAACAGCAATTTATTTAGCTATCTATGGCACAAAATTTTTGGTTAATAGGAAACCTCAAAATCTAGTTAACATAGCCTAAAATTAAACAACTAAAATTATATAAATTAAACTTATTGTAAAAAATCAAAAGATTAGCTTATCATATATGACTTGCCATATATAACTTATCAAATATAACTAAAAATATATATAGCTTTTATATATGTCTACAATATATAACTATAATATATATCTTTTATATATCTTATTATATATATTGACTTGTATATGTTAGATATAAACAAATATTAGATACAAATAATAACTAATTAACTAAATGTTAACAAATAAATATAGGCAAATAAAAAAGACTTAATATAATAAGTCTTTTTTGTTTTTAGCCACTTATTCTTCATCTTTTGTGTATTCGGTTACAAAAGTTGCGAGGTTTGCACTTGCAACATTTGATGAACTATCCTCGTCCTCAAGTAGTCCATTGTTTAAAAAACTAAAATGATTATCTCTAGATAATATCACATGGTCAAGTAGCTTAATACCTAGCATACGCATGGTTGTATTTAACTTTTTAGTAAATGAGATATCTTCTTTTGAAGGTTTAGCCTCGCCTTGTGGATGAGTATGGCAAACAATTATTCCAGTTGCTTTTTGAGTAAGAACAATGCTTACTATCTCTCTTATGTCAACGGCAATTTTTGCGTTGCTGCCGTTGCTAAAGTTTTCAGTTTTGATTATCTCGCATCTTGCATTTAGGCAAGTAAGATAAAATTTTTCTGTTGCGTCAATACTGGCAACATCTCTAAAATATTTTATAGAATCTCTTGGGCACTTTATTGTTGGTTTGTCTTTTATTTTGCTATTCTTGTACACTTCTGGAATTTGTGCACAAGTAGAAAGAAAACTTGCTGTAACGCCGCCTATACCTTCAACTTTTGCAAGCTCCTTTTTGTCCGCCTCAAATACTCCCGCTAAGCTACCAAATTTGTTTATAAGTTTGTGTGCTAGTGGATTGGTATCTTTTTGAGGTATAACATAAGAAAGTAAAAGCTCTAATATTTGATGCTCAGGTAGTTTGTTAAGACCAGTCTTTTCGGCTGTCTGTCTTAATCTCTCACGATGTCCCTTATGAATATTGTCGTCCATATTTTCTCCTAAAGTAGTACTATAGTTATTCCAAAGTTAGCGACTCTCATATCATTATCGACTATTATATCTGGGCTCTCAGCCAAGACATAGCTATATAGTCTATTAGATGTTGTGAATTTCTCGCCCTTTATGTAATCTTTTATTTTATGATTTCTTTTGTACTCGTTTAATGCCTTGTGCAATTCTTGTTTGATTAGCCCGCCCTTGCCGTGTGAGCCGTGGCCATGAATAATTTTTATCACCTTGGTATCAACAAGTTTTTGCACATCTATTTCGTGAAGCGCTTCCGCAACAGCTACATCTGCCGGAGGAAAGCCTTCTTTTATATTGATAGTATATATCATAAAAACCTCGTAAATATTATGATTTATTTGCCCCAAAAAGTCAATTATATGCAAAAAATATAGTAAATTATTAGGAAACTAGGGCTTTGTATGGTATAATTTAAGTATCCATAAGGATAAAGGAATTACCTAAAAAGGAGTATTATTATGAATAAAGGTGAATTTATTAAGAGCATTGCTACAAAAGCAGAATTTACAAACAAGCAAGCAGAAGCTGCTTACAATGCATTTGTAGAAACAGTTGCTGAGACTTTGAAAGCAGGAGAGCAAGTAAACCTAGCTGGTTTTGGTACTTTTGCTGTAAAAGAAAGAGCAGCTAGAGAAGGTATCAACCCTCTAACAAAAGAGAAAATTTCTATTCCAGCTTCTAAAGTTCCAGCTTTGAAGTTTGGTAAGAGCTTTAAGGATACCCTTTAATAAATCCAAAAACTCGTTAAGTAAAACCTTAATAGCCCAAGATTATTTTTAGTCTTTGGCACAAAAAAACACAACCAAAATTTTGGTTGTGTTTTTTTGTTTGTTGTTTATGCTCCAGGAGCATTTGCTAATACTGAGAACAAGAAGTCAAAGTATAAAGTATTTCCGTCTTCACTTAAAGTAAAGCCTTCTAGACACTTTTTATATTCAGCTACTTTCTCTGCATTGGTTATGGTTAAGCGAAGTTTGTAAGATCCATTTTGAGTTATAGTATTGTCTGTAATATCTGTAAATGGGTTCCATACAAGTTCACGATCCTCATTGTAAGAAGATTTGAAGTATGATACAGAATATATAGTATTAGAAATACCATTTCCATTTATTACAAGTCTATAACTATCAGATGTAACTTTGAAACTCTTTAACACTTCAGAACTTTCAAGTCCAAGCGTTGTTGTTTCTCCAACCAAATATTCAACATATGGAGTAGACTTAACAATATTGAATGTATATGTTGCGTCTGCGGCATATGAAGAGTTAGCTAGAGTTAAGTGTGCTGTGTACTCGCCAACAACTATTGGCTTACCTTCAATCTTAGTTCCGTTAGAGAAGTATTCAGCGCTGATATTTTCTTTTACCTTAGCTGTTATATCGTTGCCGTCTTTGTCTACTACGATGTATACTAGGTCATTTTCTGCACCTGTATAACCAATAGCAGTTTGTTTAGCAAAGATTGTTGCCTCTTGTGGTCTAATAGTAAATAATCTCTTAGAATAACCAAAGTATAGATCATTATTAATGTCAGCTACTATTTCGTAGTTGCCACCTTCTTGCAAGTCAGTTGTTGTATTGTAACCACTCAAAGTGATGATAATTTTATCATCTGCTAAGGTGTCTCCGTTGCTTGTTGTTGCAGAAACTGTATATTTAGTTCCTGTATAGTTAACAACTATTGTGTCATCTAGTACCCCATCAATCTTAATATTGATACTTGTAGCTAGTCTGTTGATGATAAGTGTAGCAGTAGCGTTACCAGCTATAGCATAGTTATCATCGGTTGACATAAGCAATGCTGTATAAATACCAGGGTTTGTAGGACTTTGAGTTGTAGGTTCTTCTTTGCTTGCGTATTCTACTTCGCAAACACCTTCAGCATTATAACTATATCCATAGTATTTAACTACTATCTTAGAGCCTAAGCCTGAGTTATCTTCTAGGATTACGCTTTGTGGAGCTTTGTTATAAGTTACGATATTGCTTGTTATAGAAGCTACGATTAGTCTCTTTTTGATATTGAAGCAAACAGTCTTTGTATTAGCAAGATAATTCTTATCTCCCAATGTCTTAACAACTGCTTTGTAACTTCCTTCATCTACGACTTTGTCTGCAGTAGTTGCGGTATATGAACCATTTTTGTAAACTTCATAAGTTACAGTATGAGTACCCGAACCAGAAGTTACATTGCTTATACCCTTTGCAGTTCCGTCATAATCGAAGCAATTATCACTAGGAGCAGTGAAGTTAATTGGGTCAAGTATCTTAGTAATAGAGAATTTATATCTTATGGTCTTAACTGCATAGTTTTTATCACTAGGAGTAACTGTAACTATTGCTACATAATCTCCAGCATCTGTAGGAGCACCTTCTAGTCCGTCATAAGAAACATTGATAGAAGCACCAGATTGATCTGTTGTTACTTCTACATTCTTAGGAGAACCAGAGTAATTAGTATCACTAATGAAACATTCTACTGTAATGTCAGCAGGTAGTATCGCAAATACAATATTTACGGTGCATGCATTGTAGTTTTCAGTTTCTTCAGTAGATAGTGTAACAAGATATGTTCCAGCATCTATAGGAGTTACTACAACTCCATCTTTTGTAATAGTTTGACTTACCGCACCAACAGCCTCTACACTAGCAGTTGTTGTGATAGCTTTTTGAGTGCCGTCATAAACTAAGTTGCTTGGTAATGTATAAGAAATTGTTACATCAGCTTTCTTGATAGTGAATGTATATTCTGCACTATCATTGAAGTTAGAGTTACCATTGATTGAGAATGTAATAGTATATGTTCCTACATTTATCATATTAGAGTTAGATACATGAGTTGCATATGCTACACCATTATATATAGCTGTCGCAGAAGGAACTTTAACAGAGCCATCATATACTTGTTCTAGGTTAGTAATAATGTATTGTGGAGTTGCCTTCTTGATAGTAACTATAATATAAGGTCTAGAAGAATCTCTAAATGTTACGGCATAGTTTTGAGAAGAAGAATTTACGCTAATATAATATGTTCCTGCATTTGTAGGTAGTCCGTCAATGTAGTTAGAAGGAACAGTGTTATACTTGTAAGTCAAGAAGTCAAAGTTAGCAAGAGTCTCAGGAAGAACCAAAGTCTTACCTGTGTAATCTGTTTCAAAGTCATCTATGTCAATAACAAGAAGTTTCTTAGAAACATGAAGAGTAGTAATAGTTTCGCCTTGGTAGTTATCTTCATCAATCACAAATTTAATCTTATGATCACCTACTGGAGGAGTAATTTCTTTATAAGAAGTTGTTCCGCCAACGCTTATCAAATATTTAACTGTGTGAGTGTTAAGAACTGTAGGAATGCTGTTGTAGCTTCCGTAAGTAACAGTTATACCACCATTAGGAAGAGAAGCTCCAAGAGTATCGCTATCAATAGTTTGTTTTTGGATAGTAAATGTCTTAGTTAGTATTGGATAATCATCATAGCAAAGTGTTGCAATATATGAACCAGCGTTGATAGCTTTATTTACATAGTAACCATCTTTTGTTAGTTTTAGAGAAACATGAGAACCATGTATAGCTTCTTTTTCGCTAGCAACAAAGGCATAAGAAACTTCTTTTTCTGTCTTGTCATAAATTGCGCCACTAGGAACAGAAAGTGTAAGGGCTGGTACAACTGTAACTGTAGCTTTACGTGTTGTTCCGCTGTTACCTTCTATATAAAGTTCAACTTCATATTCGCCCTCATCAACTATGCTGTTAATGTATGAGCCATCTTTCTTGTACTTTTTAGATACATTTGTTTGTAAAATACCATTTAGGTAAAGTTTAGCACCTATAACGATATCACTACCAGTGTACATGTAGTATGGACTATCAAGTACAACTTTGTCTGTATTAGAATTTGGATATGTTACTGTGTACTCAACGACTTTTTCACCTTTGTAGTTTCTGTCGTTAATAACAACTTTCATACTATGATTGCCAATAGCATTTGGCATAGTAGAAGTATAATCAGTGCCATCTTGTAGCTTAAATGTATAAGTTACATTGTAAGCATTTCCATCAATAGTTAGACTTCCTACAAGCTCAGGTTTTTGACCTAATACAATAGAGATATTTGTAACTGAAATTCTAGAAGATAGATCAGTCTTTTCAATCTCAAAGTCAAATGTCTTAGCTTCGTAGTTATCAGAAATAATAGTACCTGTATATAGACCAGCAATTCCAGCAGGGAAACTGAATGATGTGTAATTGTTTTCTTCTGAAAGACTACCATCACTTAGGTATATCTTGCCGACATACTCAATCTCAATAGTCTCAGAAATTATGCTTGTTGTCCCAAATCTTGTAGCACTAAGTGTTAACTTACCTTCACCATCAAGAGTTATAGTATAGTTGCCAGACTTATTGATAACAAATGTTGCGGTTATTTCATTTGCTGTATAGTTGCAAGTATTTAGGCTAGCTACAACTTTGTAACTTCCAGCATTTATTGGAGTGTGTCCAGTTTCGCTAAATGTCAAAATAACATCATTTTCAAGGTCGGTATTTTCAACATCGTTAACAAGAACTTTAACAGTAGGCTTTAGCTCGCTGCCATTGTAAGTAGTTGTTAGACTATCTTGAACAAATTCAAGTTTTGCAGTTCCTATCTTGCTAATTGTAAATGCTTGAGAACCTTTAACATCCATGTAGTTTTTGTTGCCAACAAAGCTTGTTGTCATTGTGTATATTCCGGCATTAGTTGGAGTAGTTGTGCTGTCATAAGCTACGCCTGCATAATCAACGCCTGTATACTTAGTCTCGTAAGTCAAAGTATTTGGACTTGTTGATGCTGTAGGAGTTTGAGCTTCGCCGTTATAAGTGAACATTACGCCATTAAATGTAATACTTGGTGTTGCTCTATTTATAACTAAGGTTGTTACTAATATTCCTGTGTAGTTAGAACTTTCTGGAGTTGCGGTAATTGTATAAATACCTGCATCTACTGGGAAAGTCTTGCTTGAGTACTTAGTAGTGCTTAATGAACCGTCATCATTGTAAGTATATCCTTCGTAAGTATAGATTACATTAGCATCTGTTTGAGCGCTTGCTCTTAAAGTTGCGGCAGACATATCAGGAGAATATGTTATTGTTATAATCTTATCTGATGAGTTGCCGTCATAAGTTACTCTAAGGCTTTGAGGTATTATTTCGTAAGGGTATGACTTCTCTATAGCATTATAGTTAGAACTTGAGTCAGGAGAGTAAGAAACATTAACTATATATTTCCCAGCCGCTGTTGGGATTTCTGTGCTGCCATTGTAAGTAATGATATAACAACTATCATTAGCTAGTTGAGCAGGAGAAATTACAATCTTAGGAGTAATCTTTTGACCTGAATAAACATTGTTTGCAGGTGCTTCAAAGCTAATTGTTGGAGTAGCCTTTTCAATTACATAGCTTATAGTTGCGCTATTAGGTAGAGTATTTATATTTCCTATTATTTCTAGCTTGTAGATGTAGCTACCAGCTTTACTAGAAACATTTTCTCCTCCATTAAAGTATTCTTTATAAGATCCATTTGATAGAGGAATCTCTACATTGTTTTCGTTATAAATCTTGAAAGTAGGTTTAATGTTGTTTCCAGTATAAACTAGATTATCAGGAAGAATAAGTTCTATTCTTGTAGAAGTCATTTTGATAGTAAGAGTAGTCTCAGCTGTTCCGTAGTAGTTGTAACTATCTCTAATGTTTGCTACGACTCTGTATACGCCAGCATTCTTAGGCTCAAATACTTCCACGCCTTGATCATCATAGTATTTAATATCAACATCTAGGCCTTCAAGACTTGTTGCTGAGACATTATGGATTCTACCATCATAAAGAACAACAGTCTCGTTCATCGTGATGTCAGCTTTAGCTTTTAGAATAGTAAAGTTGTTGGTGCACTCAAAAGTATAAGTCTCGTCCATACCAGCAAATTTGATCTTGTAAGTGCTTACTACTTTGTATGAACCTGCATCAGTAGGTTTTTCACTGCTACCAATATCGCCTGCGTTGTTAGTTCTATAATACTTAACAGTAGGTGCTTCACTTGGTACATACTTTGTAGAATCATCAGTTAATTCTTTGATAAGAACATCGCTTAAGTCTGGGATATAAGTAGAACTCTCAGATAGTTTTGCTTTTATCATATATGTCCAGCCTTGGAAGTGAGCAGTTATCTCTGGGGCGTGAGCATTACCATCATAAGTGAATGCTGTTTCATCAGCTTTTGTAATTAATTTTAGATTTACTTTTAATGAAATCATTACAAAAGTAGTTGTACTATCATCAAGTGTTATGTTTAATACTACTTGATTATATACTAATTGATGATTTGCATCAGGTTTCATATCATATACATATCTAGGGGTTCCACCGACTGAAACTGGAGTTTGATTATATATTCCATAACTTTCGTCCAAGAATCTCATTATAGACAAAGAGTCTTCAGTTAAAGTTTTGCCAGTTTTATCAAATATCTCGTCTAAGGCTAAATCCCAAGATAAAGTGCCAATTTTTCCAAGTATTTCAAGTGGTTGACCTTCGCCTTGAAGTGCTTCAAGATCTAAGATGTCATAAATATTGTAAGTTCCAATATCTATATTGTCGCCGACCACTAGGATTGTAAGAGAATCAGCATAAACATTGTTTGTATCATCTGGGGCAACTTCTATTGTGAATTTGCCTGTATCTACGCTATTTAAGAAGTCTGCGTAATTAGAATATGTCCCACCAGCAACCGGAGTAATAGTCTTTGTTCCTTTGTACCAAGAAACTTTTGAGCTGTATACAAGGGTCTTTACTGTAGCGCCATTTACAGTTGTTTCTTCATAATATTTTGCTGTAAATCCAGCTTGTTTAACTGTTCCATCAGCATCATATAATGCTATATCCTCACTGCTGCCCTTTCTAACCATTTGGTTAAAGCCATCATTAGAAGTCTTTAGATAATAAGTAGTAGGTTTGATTCTAATCAAAGCGTTAAACTTAGTCTCTGCAAAATAATTGCTTTCCTTTAGAACAACCTCAACTAAATATAATCCCGCAGATGTATCTTTTGTGATGTCATATTTATAGAAACTATAAATACCACTATGGTCATAGGAGTCGTCTTTATTAAATACTTCTCCCTTTGATTGCTTATCACCTTTTGTATAAGTTCCGTCAGCTTGTTCTACAGCCTTATAGACATTTAAGCTATAGATATCATTATATGCTTCAGAAGACTTAGTCCAGGCACTTAAGAATAAGTCAATGTTGTAGTAGTTGTCATCAGTATTTACCGTATCTTTAGTATTATCTGGCAAGTTAAATGGATTATCTGCATTTTTGAAAGCGTAAGGAGCATTAATCAAATCGTAAATATAAATATGTGTACGCTCGACACTGTATTTTCCATCAATTTTATTTACCTTATATCCATGAGGGATCTTATCTGGTATACTTGTGCTAGTTCTAGTCTTTTCGTTTAGTCTAGCCCAGTATTCGTCTAAGAAATATTTGTTGTATGCAAATTCTATTTCTTGATAAGACCCGTCCATATTTGTCTTTTCTGAAAAGGCGGTTGTTGCAGCTTTGGTTAGAGCGTACTCTATTGTAAACACAACGTCATTACCAATAGTGTAGTTGTTGTCAACCATGTTTAGTCCGGCAGTAATAATTATTTTGTTCTCTGTTGGTTTTTCAAAATAATTTTTAATTGTTACACTATCTATTGTGGTAGAAATTGTAGATGTAGCATTTAATACTCCTACTGGAGAGTTCTTTCCTGCTGGGAAAGTAATTCCAAGCTCAAAAGTTGCCTGTTTATTAGAGATCGCAATATTCTCAAATTTCCATCCTTCATTGTAAGTGCTACTAGCAGATTGAGATTCAGTAATTTTTATGTTATAAGTATTAGTCTCAGCGTCAAATCTGGCAGATGGAGAAGCTACATTTCCTCCATCTGTAGAGACATTCTTAAGAGAAATCATATCTGCAGTGATGGTGTATTGAGTAACTGTTACAATAAACTCAGAGTAGCTTAGAGCAAAGTTTTTGTTCTTGCTGAAGTAGAATATTGGTAAGTAGTTAGCTCCGGCGCCCATAGCATTTAGGTCACTTAAGAACTTAACTGTAATTTCGTTTTGTTCTAGGTAGCTGAAAAGTAAAGGTTGTAAATCTACTATAGAGCCATCTTCCATCTCAACTTCAATAGCTTGACGAGGGTATGGATCTCCAGGGGTGCATAGCATATCTGGAGCTAAGATGAACCATCTACCAGAATCTGTATTTGCTGAATATGCAAATTTTCCATCTCCAGTAAATGAAGAAGTCAAAGAGTCTGAGTAGTTAGTTCCTGTAGCTGACAAGCTGATAGAAAGTGTTGTATCTGCTTGACCATATACAAAACTAATGTTACCAGAGATGTTAAGAGTTGGAGCACTAATTGTCAAAGTTGTGTATAAGTATTCTGACTTATAGAAACCATTAAATAGTCTTATCTTTACATCATAAGTTCCGTTAGTGATAGGAGCTGTTGTAGAATATGCATCTTCGTCTTCAGTGCTTAACTTGTATAGTATTTCAAAATCGTCCTGTGTAAAGCCTGATTGAGAAACGCCATTCTTTTTCACTATTAGGTTGGTGTAGCTGTAAATTTGACTTGTTGAAGGGGCATAGTTGATTGTTACGCCATCTTGTGCCTCTTCTGTAAGTTCGATTGTGTATAACTGTCTTGCTATTTCAAACTCGACATAATCGCTTTGAACATAGTTTTTGATTTTGCTTCCGGTTGGGTTAGCAATAAGTCCTACATAGTAGTAATATTTACCCGCAGGAAGGTTTTTCCAAGCTTTTCTTTGATAGATATTCCCAGTGCCGTCATTTTTATCCGTAATGTACAACTCTATCTGTAAAGTATTGTTGTTAATATAATCTGGATTAAATGCCTTAGCTTTAGTACTATCTAGCTTGAATGTGTTGCTGTTTTGAGCAAATAACTGGGTATAGAATATTTCTGGTTTAACTATAAATGATGGATCAGCAATTATCTTTTTAGGAGTTACTGTTACTGTGCAAGAAGTCTCGAATGTACTTCCGTTATCATAGAAGTAAGTCCTATCTGCTGGTGCGATGACAAATTTTACAAGATATTCGCCAACGCCATTTATCTTAGAAACTGTCGAACCATTTTTGGTTACTGTTCTTGTTACAAGAACGCCTGTTGAGCCTGCTTTGTTGTCGTATCTTATAGCGACTTCAATGTTTGAACCGTTTACAGCTTTTACTGTAGGTAGCTCAATATCTTCGCCGGTATATTCTACAGAAACATTTTCAGCTCTCATATCTATTGTAGTTTTTACTACATAGAAGTATCCATAGTAAGTATTTTGGATAGGCTCGTTGTAGTTAGCACCATTTGTGATTACTGCCTTAACCATATAGATATATGCAAGTGTCTCGTCTGGTGCGTTAGGTACTGTTGTAAGTATACCATAAGTTTCTGTTGATGAAGTAACTAGATGATAAGTGTATGTGATTGAGAAATAAGTTTCTTTATCATCATTGTGCCAGTATTCATAAGTCTTATTAGCTGTATCTATGTGGGTAGGAGTAAATGACATTGAACCGTCTGCAGTAGTTAGCTCATTGTAAATATTATCTCCGTTGTATGGTATAGATATAGCTTCTGTAGAGTAGCTAGCCATGTTAGGAATGTTAGTTTTGTTAACATTTAGGCTGGCAGTTCTAATAGTTTCTTTGTAGTTGCCGTCTTTAGAACTAATAGCCATAGTTATCTTGTATGGTCCACCAGCTCTGTTAAGTAAATCAACAAATCTAGTGTCTGTGCCTGTTGGGTCAAGAAGAACTCCTTGATAGGTTAGTACTACATTAAATTCTTCATTGTCAGGAGTCCAGTTATTAATCATTTTTTCTACTATTAAGTTGTAGAAAGCTTTAGCTCCCTCTTGTCCTTTGCTGTATTCTACATCATAAGTGATTGATGCTGCTCTAATAGAAATATTACCAGAATAGAATATTTGGTTAATAGAGTAGTTGTTGGTAGATTCGCCAACATAGTTGTGGTCAGAGCCATCTGTTACGGCGCTAATCTTGATAGTGTAGTCACCTGCATTGAAAGGAACTTCTATAGTAGAACCGCCATCAGTTGGATAGGTTTGTCCATTTTTCATTAAGCCTGAGTAAACAATACTTAGCCACTCAGGTATTTGCATACTAGAACCTGTTTGATATACTAGGTTGTCATTAGCATATACCTTAAATTGTCTAGTGATTGGAGTAGTAGGACCTGCATAGTTAAATGATTCTTCGTTGCCCCATTCAACTCTGATAGTTACTGGAATAATATTGAAGTCGCTATATTCTTTGAAGTAGTAGTAGTTAGCTCTATCAATAACAAATGTGCATGCATATAAGCCAACATTCTTAGGGGCTTCTGTAAGCTCTGTATAATTACCCTCAGCATCTTTTGAGAAGTATTTTGTTACTTTACCAGTGATGTTTTGAGGATCGGTTACATATACGAAAGTTAAAGGATTGTCGTAAATAATTTCATTAGTGAAACTATAAACTCTAACTGTAACTTTATTAACCATAAACAAGTTATGGTAATCAATCTTTTGATTGTTGTTTTCGCCAAGTCCATCGCCTGCTACTGCGTAGTTGTTGTTAAGAGAAGAGATTCTTGCCCTTACAAAATATATACCACTTGTAGTAGGAGAATAAATACTTGTGTTGTAAGTTGGTTTGCCATCTTCGGCAAGTGTGCTTGAGTTGGTTAATAAATAATCTTTTTCGCCATCATTGTAATAAATTTCTAATGTGTCTGTCTCGCTATTGTATTTTGCGTAGAAGCTTGTCTTGTTAGCTGGATATACCTTTTTGATAACTCCGCCATCAATATAGTACATATATCCGCCATCAGTTACATTATCATCACCATCAACATCTTCTTTGAACATAACACCATAATATAGATATTCAAAAGATAATGTTTGTTTTAAGAATCTATAGTTAGGGAGTTTGGTAGAAATGTTGTAAGTGTTTTGGCTAGTAGTCTCTTGATTATAAGTTATGTGGCTTGCGCCCTCAATATCAGCTCTTACTGTGTATGTGCCACCATCAAACTCTCCGTCTTTTTCCATAGATACACCATAGTCCCAAGTAAGAACGGTCGTATCAACTATCGCTCTTGTTACTGCAAGTTTTAGATTTGAGTGAGTGTAAGACTTGAAGTTGGTATTGCTTGGATTGAATGTAGCCATGATTAGATGAGGATTCTCAGCAGTTGTTACGCTATAGCTAGAAGTATCTGCTGTAGAGTATTCACTGTTTGTACCAGTTATGGTTACGGTGTCTCCATTTGCTTTTGTGAATGTATAAGTTCCGCCATTGAATGTTGGTTTTTCTGTTCCATAAACAATTCTGTTAATTGTAGGCTCGGTAGTTGCGGTCAAAGTTGCCTTCTCTACAACTAAGCTTGCATAACTTGTAATGTTTATAGCAAAGTTAGAAGAAACATCAGTACCATCTTGATTTTTAATTTTTAAGTTTTTGGTAAAGATTGCAACAGTGTAAGTTCCGGCATCAATATCTACTGATGCAGGTGTAACAAAGGTGTCTGCATTAGTTAAGCCCTTGATATTAAATACATTTTCTGTGTACTCTAATGTGTAGCCAGCTTTGGTTGTTGTAAGTGTAAGAACATCTTTAAGAGCATAGTTGTCGCCATAAGTTTTGTTAACGGTTAATTCTCCGTCAACATTTGTGATAGCCACATCTATTAGAGAAGTACCTAGATAGAATAGTTCTGTATAGTTTTCATCAATATGAATATTGTAGCAATCGTTAATTATTCTGCCGTCACTAGTTGTCATCTCAAATGTTGCTTGATAGTTGTTATCTGCATCTTTTTGAAGGGAGATGATGTTAGAGTCTGCAGAAGAAGTTGCATTGTAGTAAGTAAGTTTGCACTTGTCAGAATATGCAAGGCTAGGACTTATAGAAAATTTTGGATCTGGATTTTGCTCGTTGTAATCGGTAAAACCATATGATTGAGCATTGAATGTTACAGTAATCTCTCTAGGAACAACTGTCAAAGTTCCTTGATGGAATGTTATTGTATAGTTACTACCGCAAGTCAAATTTCCTTGACCGATGGTGTAAGTGTTGCCAGCATAAAGTATTCCGTAAGTTGTAAGGCTAAGTGAACCTGTAAAAGTAGGATTGCCAAGGACATACTCTTTGTAAACGGTATATTTTTCGCCGTCATCATCAAGTAGAGTGAACTCATCAAGTACTTGATAAGAATATTGATATTTTGAAACTGTCTCGCCATATTCAATAGTTTTGTTAATAGCTGTTACAGCTACAGGTCTAGGAATGATTGTATATGTGCCTTGTGTAAAGGTTAATGTGTAGTTGTTAGACAAAAGCTCTAAGTTTGTACCAAGTATTGCATAAGAACCAACATTTTCGTTATTAGCTCTTGTTAAGCTTCCGCCTAAAACTTTGCTTAATATATCTCTTGGTGCTAGGTTAAGATCTTTTTCGTTTATCTTCAACTCTTTTGGAGATTCACCATAGTATACTGAGTTGTCGCCAGTATAGTTTACAGGCGTTACTCTTAACTCTCTCTTGGTTATCTCAAAAGTTCCATTTTCGTAAACTACTTTGTAATAGCTCTTGGTATCAAATAGAACAACATCAGATTTTAGTGTTATGTTGTAGGTAGCTACATTTTCGCCACTTTCTCTCTTTAGCTCGATAGTCTTGATAACATTGTCATCTTTATCGCCTTCAAGATATCCACTAACTGTATAGTCAAATGTTGGATCAGTCTCTCCATAAACTTTTGTAGCGTAGTTTCCGGTAATTGTTAGAGGTATAAGTTTAATAAATTTATATCCATCAACAAATGTAAATACATATTTGATAGGGTCGTCAAAACCAGCAACAGCTGATTTTTCTAGGGCAACTTTCCACTTTTGATAATAAGACTGCTTCTCAGTATCGCTAAGTGTTAGCTCCTTGGTAACATTGTGGTTAAGTATTACAGCATCGGTTGAATTTAGATAAATTTTTCCGCTAGCGTCTAGTGTGTATTCTAGTGGCTTGCCGTTTTTTGTAATAGTGTAGTTGTAGTACCCTGTTGGGATTGCACCCTCGGCATTCTCAGGAGAGTAGTCAATTTCGAAATTATTAAATGCAACAGTAATCTCATTGCTCTTAATCTCGAAACTGAAGTTTGTCATGCTTTCGTTAAATCTTAAATTGTAGTTTGCATTGATTGTTTGATTTAGCTCATAGTTGTAGAAACCAACTGTTTCGCCCGCAACTCTTGATAAGCATCCGCTTAGATCATCGCCTTCTTGAGTGCCGTCTATAGAATAGATAATATCAGGATCTTTTTCGCCAGAGTATTTGTATTGTCCAGCAGATACAGATACTATTGCAGTACGCTTAGTTACAGTATATACACCGTTGTTTGCACTGATGATTGATAGGTTAGTTGATTTTAGGTCTTCACAAGAAATAGTGTAGTTGCCAACTGGTAGTCTACCTTGTGAGGTTGAAGTGATAAGCTTTAGGTTTCCAGTTACTTGAGTTTTGATAGCCTCGCCTAGAATTGCATTATCTTTTGTTTTAAGTGTAAATGTAAGTGCTGATAAGCTGTTGCCATATACAGAAGTTTTGTTATCTACTTCAATCTTAACATCTAATGGTTTAATCTCTAATGTTCCTTGAGATACTACCACTCTGTAGTTGGTGCTGTCAGTAATGTCTGCTGTTATAGCATATTTGCCGACAGTCTCACCTCTTGTACGAGATAGTGTGTATGTTATGCGGTCAGAACCTATCATACCATCAACATCAGCCGCAAACGCTGGGTCGTTCTCGCTATAATGTTTTGTATAACTTCTAATAGATAGTGTAGCTTGTTTTGGGTTAATTGTCATAGAGGCTTGAGCAAGTACAGCACCGGTCAAAGAGTTATAAGCCTTTACGGTATAAGTGCCTGCATTGATTGGCTCGTATTCGCTCTCTTCATAAGCTTCGCTAGAGTAGGTGTATCTTAGCTCTATTCCCGCAGGGCTAGATATTGCATGGTTAGATTTTGCAGTGCCGTCATAAACATATGTCTTGTCTAGCAAAATAACTGTTGCATCTTGTCCAAAAACTCTAAGAGAAACAGTAGCTTTTACATTGCTGTTCTTTTTGCTCATGGCAGTGATTTGGGTAGTGCCGGTTGCTAGCGCTGTTACTTTACCAGAGCTTGATACTGTAGCAACATTTTTATCACTACTTGACCAAAGCACATCGCCTTGGCTAGCGTTCTTAGGAGTAAGGACGGCGGTTAGAGTGACCTCTTGTCCCGCTTCCATATACTGTGGAACTCCGCTAATCTCAATGGCTGTTATGGCCGGCGAGCCGCACGCGACCAAAAATCCCATGCCAAAGAGCATAGCAACTAAACACAAAAATGAACGAACAAATTTTTTCATTTTACACCTCTATCTGCTTGTGACTTTGTGGATAGCTCCAAAACTTGCCCCTCTATGATAGCAAATTTTGTTCTCCACAAAATAAGATAAATATATTATTATACATAGTATATAATATATTATAATAAAAAACAAAGCAACTTTTTGTCGATATTTTTTGCATAAGTCAAGCAATTTTTTATAGTTTTAGTTTGTGAAATTTTCTAAAAATTAGTTGTTAAAACTCTCAAAATTGTGCTACCCTTATGATGCTGAGAGATAAATTTTGCAAAAACAAAACTATTTTTTAGCAAAAATGCACAAAAGGAACAAAATAATGGATATTAACGCAACACTTACAGCGGAATTTTCGCTAAAACCACAACACACAGACAATATCATAGCCTTGATTGATGAAGGATGTACAATCCCATTTATCGCCAGATACAGAAAGGAAATGACAGGTAGTTGTGACGACCAAGTATTAAGAGAGTTTTATGATAGACTAACCTACCTAAGATCTCTTAACAAAAGAAAAGAAGAAATAACAAAAATAATCACCGAGCAAGGTAATATGACTGACGAACTTGCAAAATCAATCGAGGACGCAGTAACACTTACCGAGGTAGAGGATATATATAGACCTTACAAGCCTAAGAGAAAGACAAGAGCTAGCGAAGCTATTGCTAAGGGTCTAAAACCGCTAGCAGAAGCAATTTTGAGTGGCGAAATTGATGGAGATGTAAATAGCCTAGCCGAGACTTTCATCACAGAAGAAAACGGCCTAAAATCAGCTGAAGAAGCTATTCAAGGCGCAAAAGATATAATTGCCGAGATGATATCGGACTCAGCCGAAGTTCGTAAAGACCTAAGAGAAATGATGGAGAAGACGGCTGAGATTAAGACCTCACTTGTCGAAGACCAAGAGAAGAGCAAAACTTACGAAATGTATAAAGATTTTAGCGAAACTATTGCTAAAATCCCAAGCCACAGAATTTTGGCCATTAACCGTGGCGAAAATGACGAGTGCCTAAAAGTAAAAATAGAAGTAAATAGAGAAAAGGCTATTGACATTATCAAAGCCCGCTTCCTAAAAGAAGGCATCAAAACTGAGGACCTTGTAAAAGAAGCTATTGAAGACAGTTACGATAGACTGGTTTTCCCATCACTTGAGAGAGAACTTCGTACCGCCCTTACTGATAGAGCAGACGAGCAAGCTATCAAAATGTTTGATGTCAACCTAAGACCTCTACTATTGCAAGCCCCTCTAAAAGGCAAAATTATTTTAGGTCTTGACCCAGCGTACAGAACTGGTTGCAAAATCGCAGTCATCGACCAAAACGGCAACTTCCTTGCCAAGACTGTAGTTTTCCCAACTCCACCTCAAAACAAAATTGAAGAAGCAGAAAAAGTACTTACAGATATGATTAACAAGTACAAAGTTGATGTTATCTCAATCGGTAATGGTACAGCTTCAAAAGAATCTGAGATGTTTGTCGCTAATCTTATCAAAAAGCAAACTCGTAAAGTAGAGTACGCCGTAGTTAACGAGGCAGGTGCTTCTGTTTATAGCGCTTCAAAATTAGGAGCAGAAGAATTTCCAGACTATGATGTAGCAGTAAGAAGTGCAGTATCTATTGCAAGAAGACTTCAAGACCCACTAGCTGAGCTTATCAAAATTGATGTAAAATCAATCGGTGTTGGACAATATCAACACGATATGCCACAAAAGAGATTGACAGAAGTATTAACAGGTGTTGTTGAAGACTGTGTTAACAGTGTAGGCGTAGACCTTAATACCGCTTCTCCTAGTCTACTATCTTATGTATCGGGACTAAATAGCAGCATCGCAAAAAATATTGTAGATTATAGACAAGAAAACGGCGAATTTTCTGACAGACAAGAACTTTTGAAAGTTAAAAAACTTGGCGGAAAGGCCTTTGAACAATGCGCAGGTTTCTTGCGTATAACTAATGGCAAAAACATTTTGGATAATACAGCTGTTCACCCAGAGAGTTATGCAGCAGCCGAAAAGCTTCTTAAAATGTTTAATTTTACAGACGAAAGTATCAAAAATGGCGAGTTAACTAAACTTCCTGAGATGATAAACCTAAAAGGCGAAGAAAAAGTAGCTAAAGAGTGCGGAATAGGTGTTCCTACACTTCAAGATATGGTTAGCGAAATAATCAAACCAGGTAGAGATATAAGAGAGTCGCTAGAGCCAGTAGAGCTAAGAAGTGATATCCTTGATATCAAGGACCTAAAAGAAGGTATGGTACTTCGTGGTACTGTTCGTAATGTTATTGACTTTGGCGCTTTTGTAGATATCGGCGTTCACCAAGACGGACTTATCCACATCTCTCAAATGAGCGACAAGTTTATTAAACACCCATCAGAAATGCTAAAAGTTGGTGAAGTTTTGAAGGTAAAGATTCTTTCTGTCGACCTTGACAAAAACCGTATCGCCCTAACTCTAAAAGGCATTGAATAAAACTTAAATGTCAAATATCAACAATGTTAAAATACTAATAAGTTTGATAGTTATAAAAATCAAATAAATAAAAAATATCCCTTGAACTAATATTCAAGGGATATTTTTGGTTATGTTAACTGCACTTAATAAAAAGGGTTTGTTACTTACAAAATTTTATTATTTATTTGAGGAAGAGTGCAGGATAACCCTAAGGTAATTATTTTGCGTCATTGATATATAGTATACCAAGTGTATGTTCACCGCAGTGACTAGTTATAGTTCCGCCGGCTTGTGTCTCATAAATTGTTTTGAAACCTCTTTCTTGTAGAGCTTTCTTTGCGTTAGCTATCATACCTTCTGTCGCAGTTGTGTATGTTACAAAAGCAACTGATAGGTCAGGTGTGTTAAACTCATTAAGTGTTTGCTTGCAGTAATCTTCTACTACTTGCTCCATCTTGCCTCTAAACTTTCCAGAAGAAGTCATTTTGCCAGTATCTGGTTTAACTACTATTCTTGGTCTTAGTTTTAGAAGATTTGCACCAAATAGTTGAAGTGAACTGCATCTGCCGCCTTTGTATAGATAGTCAAGTCTTTCGATAACGAAACTTGCTTGTACATGAGGTACTCTGTCGCTAGTAAGTTTTGCTATCTCAGCTGCAGATAGGTTGCCTTTTGATGCAAGTTTTGAAGCGTAGATTGCAAGTAGTGCAATACCTGTTGACAAACTCTTAGAGTCTACAATGTAAATATTTTGCATCTTGCTAGCAGCAAGTTTAGCTTGCTCGCAAGCGGTGCTGATACCTGATGATAGGCTGATGTGTACGATAGCGTCATAGTCTTCTAGTAGTTTTGTAAAAAACTCTGTATATTGATATTCGTTAACGGCGCTAGTCTTTGGCAAAATTTTTGTTTTTTGTACATACTCAAAAATTTTCTTAGAATCTATCTCACCGTCAAGACCCATCTCTTCTCCAAGTAGGATTGTAAAAGGTATTGTGTGAATATCATATTTTGTTAATAATTCTTTTGGTAAATCAATTGTGCTTTCTGCTGTAATTGCAATTTTCATAATATATCTCCCATATTTGCTTACATTTGTTTTACGGTGTTATTTTATTAAATTTGCCGAAATTTTACAACAAAATATATATATTTAATATTATACACTTTTTTTCTCGTTAGTAGAGTTAAAAATTTTGCTCTCTACTGTGAGTAGAGTGGCGAAACTTGACGCAAAAAAGTTTTGAAAAACACTTGATAAATAATTTTTATAATAATATAATATCAGTATGGAAGAATTAAAGAAAACTATTGCTGACAACTTAATATTTTATAGAAAGCAAAAAGGTCTTACCCAGCTTGACATAGCCGAAAAGCTTAATTATTCGGATAAAGCTGTGTCAAAGTGGGAGAGAGCTGAAGCTGTTCCGGATATTTTTATACTTAAACAAATAGCGGATTTTTATGGCATCAAACTAGACGACCTATTGTCTACCGATAAGAAAAAACGTGAAAAACTAGTTAGAAGCAGCGAACAAAAAGCAAGACTTGTTAAGATATTTGTTCCTGCTATCTCATGTTTGTTTGTATGGTTCTTGGCGACATTACTATATATTTTGCCAGCTATCATCATACCTCAGGTTACTAAGACATGGCTTGTATTTATCTACGCCATTATGATTAACTTTATTCTGTTTGTAGTGTTTAGCTGCATTTGGGGTACTAATATTTTGAGATGTCTTAGTATCTCAGGACTTATTTGGACAGCCTTTCTTGCCATGTGTTTGACATTTAGTACACAGAAGATTTGGCTACTACTTATAGTTGCTATTCCTTTGCAGATTATAACAATCTTGTCATTTGTATTTGTAAAATTTATAAAAGATAAAGACAAAGAAAGGTTAAAGGAAAAAGAACAAAAAGAAGCAAAAGAGTTAAAAGAGGACAAATAATGAAAGCAGTCGTACAGAGGTGCAAAAATGCTGAAGTTAGAGTAGACGGCGAGGTTATTGGAGAGATATCTCACGGGTTTATGGTTTTGCTTGGCGTTGGGCTTACCGACACTGAGTGGGACGCAGAGTATTTGGCTCGCAAGATTGCTGGGCTTAGAGTCTTTGAGGACGAGAACGGCAAAATGAACCTAAACATAGAGAAAGTCGGTGGGGAGCTATTAGTTATAAGCAATTTCACACTATACGGCAATCCTTATGATGGTAATAGACCTAGCTTTAGCGATGCAATGATGCCTGCGAGGGCAGAAGAATTGTATGAATATTTTATAAATAATTGCAAGAAATATCCTTTCAAAAAAGTTGCCACAGGCAAGTTTGGAGGGGATATGCAGATAGATGTCCACAATGACGGACCTATCACTATAATAATAGAGAGCGAAAAAGGTAGAAAGAAATAATGAAAAACGAAAAAAGATTGATTACAGCGGCACTTACTTATGTTAATAATATTCCTCATGTAGGACACATAGTAGGTTGTCACTTACCAGCAGATATATTTGCTAGATATTGCAGAAGTGCCGGTTACGACACAACATTTATAGGTGGTTCGGATATGCACGGAACTCCTGCTATGATAACTGCCCAAGAGCGTAACATGCCAGTAGAAGAACTTACTGCAAAATTGCACGCAGTTCACGATAAGATATACAAAAAACTTTGCATCAGCTACGACATTTATTCTCACACCAATACCGAAACTCATAAGAAGATTACTCAAGAGTTCTTCCTAAAACTTTATGAGGGTGGATATATCAAAGAAGACGAGATAGAGATGTTCTATTGCGAAAAGGACAAAATGTTCTTGCCAGATAGATTTGTAGTAGGTACTTGCCCAAAATGCGGATATGAGTTTGCTAACGGCGACCAATGTGAAAAATGTGATAGCTTATTCTCACTTAACGAGCTAAAGAACGCAAGATGTAAAGTTTGTGGAGAGCCAGCCGTACTTAAAAAGTCAAAGCATATATTCCTAAATCTTTCAAAAGATATAGATAAACTAGATAAGTGGATTGATAGCAAAAAAGACATTTGGCGTCCACATGTATACAGTGAGGCAAAAAAGTGGGTCGCTGAGGGGCTAAAAGACAGATGTATTTCAAGAGATATCAAATGGGGCTTTCCAATACCTCTAAAAGGATATGAGGACAAAGTATTCTATGTTTGGTTTGATGCACCTATCGGTTATATCTCTATAACCAAAGAACTTAGCGAGCAAAAGTACCAAGATTTGTGGGTAAAGAAAGACGCTAAGATATACAACTTTGTAGGAAAAGACAATATTCAATTCCACACTATTTTCTTCCCAACTATGGAACTAGAAAATGGCGAATACAATATGGCTCACAATGTAGTAGGCCTTAACTTCCTAAATTTTGAGGGCCAAAAAGTAAGTAAGAGCAAGGGCGTAGGAGTTTTCTTTGGAGCTCTTGTCAATGACGAGTGCGACATA
This sequence comes from uncultured Clostridia bacterium, assembly GCA_934757865.1. Taxonomy (GTDB): domain Bacteria; phylum Bacillota; class Clostridia; order Christensenellales; family UBA1242; genus CAKVLS01. Next base: position 39,028 of record CAKVLS010000009.1, read on the forward strand.
GATATTGATACTATGAGGGCATACCTTACTACCGTTATCCCAGAAAATCGTGATAGCGACTTTAAGTGGGATAGCTTCAAAGATAACACAAACTCAGAGCTAGTTGGTAAACTAGGCAACTTGTTTAACCGTACTATCAATATGATAAAAAAGAACTTTGACGGCAAACTAGACTTTGAGCTAACTGATAAGACAGAACTAAATGAGTTTGATAAGGCTTTATTAGAAAAAATCAAAACCGCTCCACTAGATATTGCAGAGAGTTTCGAAAAAGCCGAGCTAAGAGATGCATATAAGAAGATTATGACATACGCAACAGCTGGCAACTTGTACCTTGAACAAACAGCTCCATGGCAACTTGTAAAACAAGAAAAATGGGACGAAGTTCGTAAAGTTCTATACCTATGCCTAAACTTATGTGCAAGCCTTGCAATAGTAGCAAGCCCTATCATGCCTAATAAGATGAAAAAAGTTTGGACAGAGCAAATAAACCTTGAAGGCGACCCAACAGCAGTAGATATGTGGGACAAAGCAAGCACACTTTTGATTAAAAAAGACCATGTTTGTGGAACACCATCCCCACTATTTGAGAGAATAGATGACGAAAAACTAGAGAATATCAAAAAAGTATTTTCTGTTCCTTATGAGTTTTAATAAGTAAAAATATTTGTATTAAAAATGCATTGCGTAAAATTTTGCACAAAATAAATTAAAATGTTTGATTTAGTCATAACAAGGTGATATACTGAATATAGTATAAAAAAAGGAGTTAAATTATGGCAAAAAGTTCTAAAGATTACTTTGGTCTTGGTAGAGTAGTAAGTTTAATTCTTGCTATCATCCCAGTTACAGCATGGATTTTGGGTGCTGTTACCAGATTCAAAGAAGGCAAATTAGTAGCTGGTATCATTAGATTAGTACTTGGTTGCACATTTATTTGGATTGTTGACCTAGTATTTATGATTCTTAATGGTAGAATTTGGCGTTTGCTTAATGTATAATATACTAAACAAAAAAAGACCTTGGCGTAATTGCCAAGGTCTTTTTTATGCTATTTTTAGATAATACAGATAAAGCAAATTATTGATTATGTTGTCGACTATTTATATCTAAAAAAAGTGTTAATAATATTTTGCAATATTTAATTAAACGAGCTATTTGATGTGATAATAAACTTGCTTCTTATATATGGTGATATTATATTGTAACTAATTATTTATCATATTGTAACTTAGTAATCTACTATTCGCAATTTAGTTGTATACAAGACCAATATTATGTTTTACATCTTGTTTTGAGATAATGTTGTATTTACAGTATTTTTTAGTAGCATTGTTATTGTCATAGGTCCGCTACCGCCCGGCACTGGAGAAATGTAACCGGCAACTTTTTCGACATTTTCAAAGTCAACATCGCCGCATATTTTCTTAGATTTTTCATCTCTAACAATACCTACATCTATGACAGCAGCACCTGGTTTAATCATATCTGCTGTGATGAAGTTCTTAACACCAACAGCAGAGATTACTATATCACTATTTCTTGTTACGGCTTTTATATCTTTTGTCCTTGTGTGGCACATTGTAACAGTGCCGTTTAGTTGAGTTAGCATTAGGTATAGTGGTTTACCTACCAAAATACTTCTATTGATGATACAGATATTAGCGCCTTCTATATCTACGCCGTATGCTTGTAGCATTGTTACCACGCCAAGTGGTGTGCAACTACGAATAACTGATGGGTCGTTGCTTAGTAGTTTGCCAAGGTTAATGTTGGTTAACCCATCGACATCTTTTTCTGGACTAATTAGGTTAAGGGCTATGTTAGAGTTTAGGTGTGATGGTAGTGGTAGTTGTACCAAGATACCATTAACTGATTTGTCTTTGTTTAGGTTTAGTATAGTTTCGTTTAGCTCTTCTTGAGTGGTCTCTTCTGGTAGAGTGATTGTGTCAGAGATTATACCGACCTCTTTGCAGGCTTTTATTTTTCCTGATACATAAACTTTACTTGCCATATTGTTGCCGACCAAAACAACTGTTAGCTTTGGAGCTTTTTTGCCCTTAGCGATAAGCTCAGTCTCTATTGTAGATTTTAGTTTGTCCTTTATCTCCTTTGATAATGCTTTTCCATCAATTATTGTTGCCATAATTATTTCTCCTTTTTATATACATCTTCAAATGTATCCATCTTTGAAATTTTCATTATATTTCCCATCATTTTTCCGCTTACCTGTGGGGATAGCTTGTAACAAATATTAAGAAACTTTGCGTCCGCACCAATTACCGCCCTAGCTTTTTTTCGCTTTATTGTGCGGATAATCTTCTTCGCCATCTTGTCAGCTCGCATACTAAATCTATCAATAATCTTTTTGTCTTTTTGATTGATTATATCTTTTGAGTTGTCTTTGTTTGTAAATAGATTAGTTTTTACAAACCCAGGCAAAATAGTCGCTACATATACATTACCTCTTTGCTCAGCGTGTAGTATTTCGCTGAAACTTTTTAGAGCGGACTTGCTAGCAGAGTAGATAGATACGCCCGGTAAACACCCAAGAGCAGAAGCACTAGATATATTGATGATAGCTGGCGTCTTAGACTCATGCAAAAGCGGAAGCAAATCTCTAACAGCATATGTCACCGACAAAAAGTTAGTACGCATGACTCTGTTTGTTTGGTCTTCGTTAATGTGCTCGAAACTCTCAAAAGGAGTCATTGTTCCGGCGTTGTTAATTAAGATATCCGGACTAAAAGATATCTCTATAAGATGATCTCTTAGCTTTTCCCAATTTTCACTTATGCCGACATCCATTGGGTAGTAGTCAAATAAATTGCCTTTATCCCTAAGCTCTTTTTTGAAGGATTCAAGCTTACTCTCTGTGCGAGCTAGCCCCATAATGTGGCAGTTGTACTTAGTGATAAGTATGGTAGCTAGTGCCTTACCTATACCGCTAGATGCTCCGGACAAAATGATGTTTTTGTTAAAAATCCAGTTCATTTTTTCTCCTAATAATAGTTTATCATTTTGACACAAGTGGAGCAAATGAATAAGGCTAATTTTTGTCCCCTGCAAAATATATTTTGCCCCATGTCCTCAAAAAGTCTCATCAAAAAAGCCACTAGTTTTTTACTAATGGCTTTTAATTTTTTGATGATTATTGATTAAGGTCTTCACCAGATTTTGTAATCATATTTTCGTTTTGATTTTGAACTCTTTCAGTTTGGTAGAAAGTATGTCCTTCTACCTCAGCTTTTGTAGTTTCGCCCTCGAAGTGATATAGCTCAGCTAGGTCGCTCTCTGGAGTAGAAGAAATGTAGCTGTCTACGCTAAAGTTGTTCTTTTCGCAAGTTTTGATAACCTTGTTCATAGCGATAACTGCGTTGGCTTTTTTACCTTTTGAGCTGTTTACTGCGTCCATAGAAATTACTGGGCAAAGCACTTGAGCACTTCTGTCTTTGTTTAGCATAAAGTAAACTGTGCAAACAGAAAATTTTTGTTCCTCGCTTAAAGATTCAAAAAGTTCTAAGCTCATCAAGGATCCTGTATGACCAAATGCCTCAAATATTTTTTTGTAAACTAAATTGTCTTTTTCGCGGCTTGTTAATTCGTAACTAATTTTTGCCATATAAGTATCCTCCCTCAAATAAAATTCTATTTTAAGTATACCAAACTAATTTTGGCTGTCAACCCCCAAATTATTTGATTTTTTGCCTCAAAAAATGTTAATATCAAGTAAGAGGTAGACAAAATGCAGCTCAAACTATTACAAACTTATAGGATACTATCAAATTTTGCTATAAGTCTAATTATGGAGTTTATTCCTTTTATAATTTTAGGCTATATGCTCCCTAAGCATTCACTAAGTTATTCGCTCACTATGATGTTTATTTTTTGGACGGCTCAAAACTTATTCTTAGTAATTTTTAACAAACTTTTCCAAAAACTTTATACCACTAAACCTCAGATATTTTTGCTACTTAGAATAGTCCCTATTATTTGTTGTGAAATTTGCATTTTGTTTTTGTACACTAATAACATATTTTTGATACTTTTGACTGCTGTATTTAGCGGACTAGAAAATTCATTCAACTACCAACCAATAGATATTATTTGGAACTTTGTTTCGGAGGGTACTGACGAACGCAAACTTGCATTCACTAGCTTTTTGGACCAAATGGGCTGGCTTATTGCGGGTATTGTGGGTGGAGCTTTTCTTGACTATATTCCGCATTGGATAGTTGTTGCATTTAGCTTAACACTTTTTGTAGCTAGCGCCGTGCCTATTTTTATATTTTACTTTAAGTTTCGCAAAACCCCATACTTTAATGCCGATTACATATCTAGCATAGCGCAGAGAGAAGCGGAAAACCAAAAGTTAAAAAAGATGCAAAAATCTTTTATAAAAGAGCACTTTATAACCTTTGTGCTTATAGCACCTACTTGGTATATATTTTATTATTTGACCAGTGCCACACTATATCTTAGCACGGGTAGTTTCTTTATAACCGGAACAGTTACAAGTATATACGATGGACTTTATGGCTTTGCGTGCCTATATTGCGGAAAGTTTTTAACCAAAGTTGATGGCAAAAAATATGCTTGTATGGTCGCAATATATATGTGCATTGTTATGCTGGTCATTTACTTTGTCCCTAATCTTATAGTTCGTATTGCTGTCTTTGAGAGCGTTGCATTTGTTCAACCTGTTCTTAATATGTACAAGTATCACAATTTCTTAGACAAAGCAAGAATATTAGGACTCGGCAACAATGTTGTTCTTAACCAAACTAATGCCACCATATCATCTAACGCTATCTGCTATACAGTAGGTGCGATAGGCGGTATGTTACCAGTAGTAATATTTTCGGTATGTATGGCGCTGGTGGGCTCAGTAGCATTATCACGGCTAGACTCCAAACTTAACAAAGACTTAGTTGACTTTTTGAGCGGGAATGACTGATAAAAACAAAATAAAAAAATACTCATAAAGTAAAAATTGGTATGCTAAAGAATATTTTTTGGTTATACATTACTTTTAGGTTAAATTATTAAATAAAAATTAAATGAGGTAAAAATATGTGGTTTTTTGAACAGGGTAACCCATGCGGGTGGTTTTCTTGGCAACACTTATTAGTATGTGGCATAGCTTGGGCTTTGCTTATATTTTTTGCAATTTTCTTTGGAATAAGAGATAGAAAACATTTTGTGACTTTATCTCACAATAAATTTTTAATTGCATGTGCTATTTTAATATGGGTTGGTGAGCTTTCCAAATATATAGTAGTTATTGTATTCCGAGGTTTTTCTGCAATGCTGGAAGTTTTACCATTATTTTTGTGTAGTCTACAATTATTCACACTTCCGCTTATTTGTATAACTCGAGGCAACTTCCAAAAATCAATGGCGGACTTAACATTTGTGTTTGGTGTGGTTGGAGCTATTTCTGGAACATTTATAGGCACAGAGTTTACACATAATTATGCTTTTAGTTTTTTCCCACTTGTTAGTGTTTTTACTCATTCGGTTTCTGGGTGTGCTAGCCTATATATAGGCATAGCAAAACTTTTTACTTTATCAAAAGAGACTGTTTGGATCACACCATTGACACTATCTATTTTTAGTTGTTTTGCATGGATAGGTTCAGCATACACTCCTCAGAACTATATGTTTTTACAAAATGCCGACGGGACACCTTTTGCTATCTTATATAACATCTTTAACGGAAATAAAATTTTATACCCAATATCAATTATTATTTTGCAAATCTTATTTTTGTTATTTTTCTATATTGTTGTATATTTAATAAGAAAATGTATTCAAAGAAAGAAGTCAAAAGTATAAACCAAAAAGCCCTAAATAATTTTAGGGCTTTTTTATTTTCCATAATATTATTTACACTTCGTTTGCTTTTTCGATGGCTTTTGCTTTGCGTTTGCTAGATAATAGATATATGATGACACTTATAACT
>CAKVLS010000010.1 GCA_934757865.1 uncultured Clostridia bacterium
AAGTGGCACGCGAGCTGGGTTCAGAACGTCGTGAGACAGTTCGGTCCCTATCCATCGTGGGCGTAGGATATTTGAGTGGAGCTGCTCCTAGTACGAGAGGACCAGAGTGGACGTACCTATTGTGCACCAGTTGTATCGCCAGATGCATGGCTGGGTAGCGAAGTACGGGAAGGATAAATGCTGAAAGCATCTAAGCGTGAAACCTGCCACAAGATTAGATATCCCATAACACAAGTTAGTAAGACCCCTTGTAGACTACGAGGTTGATAGGTCGGAGGTGGAAGTGTAGCAATACACGTAGCTGACCGATACTAATAGGTCGAGGGCTTGATCAGAGATGATCTTGACTAATAATAACAATTTGAAGTTTTCACTAAGTTCTTAGTTTGCAGTTGTCAATGTGCTATTTTTGTTGACAAATGTTACTAAACAATATATAATTGACACAGATATTTCAAAGCAATTCGCTTTTTAATATACCATTGTCGGTGACCATAGAGAGAAGGTCCACCCGTTCTCATCCCGAACACGGAAGTTAAGCTTCTCATCGTCGAAAATACTTGGCTGGTAACGGTCCGGAAAGATAGAGCATTGCCGACATATCATTAGAGCAACCGCAAGAGGTTGCTTTTTTGTTGCTATTATAGGGTAGTCGTTTGACACCCTATTTTTTTATTAGTATAATTATGGTATGAAAAACAAAGCAATTTTTATATTAAGAATATTACTATTGCTCGTCTTTTGTATTTTTCTTATAGGATTTATTGTTCTAAGTGTTTTATTTAGGATATACAATGTAGAAGGAGGTAATGTTATGAAATCTGGATATATCTATGGTGACCAAAGTAAACATGGCTACAATGCATGGCCATCAGCTTGCACAGCTAACGGCAAAATTTATTGCACTTTTTCTGGCGAAAGAGTAGCACACTTACAGGGTAATGGGAAAGTAATGCTTTCTGTTGCGGACGAAAACACTCTTGAGTGGCAAAATAAAGTTGTATATGAGAGTATGTATGACGAGCGTGATTGTGGCATACTTAATCTTGGCAATGGTAAAATGCTACTTAGCTTTATCACTTGGGTTCGTCCTGGTAAAAACTACTATCCAAAATATATGTTAAGTGATGACTATGGTCAAACATGGTCTGATCCTTACGAAATCGCCGTTCATTCTCCACACGGTCCTATTAAACTAAGAAATGGCAATATTGTCTATCTTGGTAAAGACTTTACTGACAAATCAGTGCATAGTATGATAAGCACTGATGGAGGAATTACTTGGACAAACGGCGAGCCTCTACCGCTACCTGAGGGCGTCACAAATGATAATTTGTGCGAACCTTATGCTATAGAGCTTAGTGATGGTACATTATTTGGTGCGGTTAGATTTATCGCTAACAAAAGCGGAAGATATTTGAGAAATTCTTTCTTTTATACTAGGTCATATGATGGCGGTAAGACATGGACTAACCTAAAATACTCTGGCGTCAATGGCGTTCCTCCACACATGCTAGAAACTAGTGATGGGAAGTTAGTAATTGCTTATGCAAGAAGAGATTTTCCATATTCTTTAAGATACAAAGTAAGTACTGATGGCGGAGATACTTTTGGCGAAGAAAAGAAACTTTGCAGACAATTTTCTTGGGACTTTGGATACCCAAGCACTGTAGAGTTAAGTGATGGCTCGCTACTTACTGTATACTATGGCAAGAGTAATCTTTTCCAAATTAAGAACCATATTTATTACATAAAATGGAAGTTATAATGGCTGTTTTTTGAGCAGATTTTAACTTCATTTTAAGAGTAATTTATGCTAATATAATTTATTGTTTTTTACAAAAAAACATTCAAAAAAGCCCTAAAATAGCAAGTTTTGGGGCTTTTTCTTGCAGTTTTCGGGTATTGACAATAAGCCAATATATGGTATACTATATGTGTTATTTAGGAGACAAAAAATGAATTTAGAAAAGTTTAGAATTGATAATAATCTTGGCTCAGATACAGTAGTAATTGACGGCGAAAGTATGATGCTTGCTGTACTTCTTAGAAACAAATATTTTGGGCTAACTTTTAGCGAAGAGGGGTTTGAAGCTTTTCAAAATAAAGTAATTAGATATTTTACTTCAAAAAATGTTCCAGTTGCACTTACATATCTTAGCGAGGACAATAGCAGAAAGTTGCAAGAAAAACAATTTGGACTTGCAGAGAACGAAAATATTAAGCTTACCATTGATGAACTAAATGCTCTAGACAAAGAACTTGTTAAGAGCCCTTGTATAAATGTTTGCGATAACTATGGTAGCTCTTTGTATCAACTAGATTATAGTATCATAAAAGAAAAATCTAACCCAGGCATATATAATGGGGCTATGGAGTCTTGGAGCGGTAATCCATATTATGCATACCTACTTGAGAGTTTAGCTCCTAAGTGCACAGTTGATCGCACTACAAGACGAAAACTTTATTCTTTGGGTGAGCAATTTGTTAATGAACTTGATAGAAAATACGAAAAAGAATATTTTGACAGCTATGTTGTATGTGATACATTTATATATAGTAGAGAGCCAAAGACAGAACCAGAAGAGCAAACAGTATCTAAGATATACGATAATGCCGTAGCTCGTTCAACAGCTAGAGCAGTAAACACAATAGTACCTATAGAATAAAATAAAAAAAGACCTATTTATTAGGTCTTTTTGTTTTTTATATTAAATTGTTAGATAATATTATATTATAACTTTAATTTGAATTATAAAAGTCCAAAAAGATTTTCGATAGTAGTAAGTATGTGGCTAAGAGCAATGCTTGCATATTTTTTGTTATTAGGCTCCTCACTTCCAGCATAGTTATTAACGCCTTTGAAACTAATTGCAGGGATACGGTTTAGCTTGCACACTTGCATTATGCTACCGACTTCCATATCTATAGCGTCAATTTCTAGCTTTTCAAAAGTTTTAATATCATCTTTTTTGATGCTGGCGTCTTGAGTCGCTACATTGATACCTACACTTTCGTCTTTTATTAGTTCTGTATACTTGTTTGAGATAAGTGGTAAGTTGCTTTCGTACTCTTCCATAAGCCCCAAAGTATCGTCTCTGTCGCTAGTGTTGTAGTCTGTTTGAATAACTCTTTTGACAATATATGGATTGCCCATAATCAGCTTTTTGTTAATGGCTGAGATAAGCCCAAAGTTTATAACAAGTTTAACCTTAGGAAAGTTGTCTAGTAGCATTTGAGTTGCCATTGCAGCGTTGACTTTGCCTTTGCCAGAGATGACAAGAACTATCTTTTGATAGCCAAGTTTGCCCTCAAAGACCGCTTTTGAAGCTATAGAATATTGTTTAAGACCACTGATATTGCCAAGTAGGCCAACAGCTTCACTGTATTTTTGAACGATAAAACCTATCATAAGCCATTTCCTTTTATACAAAATCATATTAACATTTTCTCAAAATATTTGCAAATATTTGAGCTAAAAGTTGTCTAAAAAATTAGTAAATAGTAATAATCTATGTTATAATCAAGATAGTTAAAGGAGGAAATTTATGGATAAAATAACTATGGTTCAATACGGCTGTGGCAAAATGAGCGCATACACAATGCGTTATGCTATGGAAAAAGGCATTGAGATAATCGGTGCTTTCGACATCTCAAAAAATGTAATAGGTAAAGATATTGCAGACATTTGTGGTGGCAAAAAGACAGGTATCATCGTACAAGATGCAAAGAATTTTGATAAGTTCTTGAACGAAAATGTACCTGATGTAGCGGTAATTACAACTTTGAGCTTGTTCAAAGATGTATACGATGCATTAGAAATATGTGCTAAAAACAGCGTAAATGCAATTACTACTTGCGAGGAAGCTTTCTTCCCACAAAACAGCAACCCAACATTGTTTGAAAAACTAGACAGACTAGCGGAAGAAAATGGCTGCACAATCTGTGGTAGCGGATATCAAGATGTATTCTGGGGCAACCTAATATCTGTTCTTGCTGGTGCAACTCACAGAATAGATAAGATAGTAGGTAAGAGTAGTTACAATGTAGAAGACTATGGTATTGCCTTAGCAAAAGCTCATGGCGCAGGTCTTACTGATGAAGAGTTTGAAAAAGAAGTTGCTGCAAGCGACAAAATTTCAGAGAAAGCAAGACAAAAGCTTATCGAAAGCGGAGAGTTTTTGCCAAGCTATATGTGGAATGTAAACGGCTGGCTAGCTAATAAATTAGGCCTAACCGTTAAGAAACAAACTCAAAAGTGTGTTCCACAATATGCAAAAGAGGATATATATAGTTCAACCCTTAATATGACAATCAAAAAAGGTGGCATCACCGGCATGTCAGCAGTAGTTACAACTACTACCGAAGAGGGTGTAACACTTGAAACTGAGTGTGTAGGTAAGGTATATGACAAGACAGAATTTGACTGCAACGATTGGAAGATTGTTGGTGAGCCAAATACAGAAGTAACTATCAACAGACCAAACACTGTAGAGCTTACTTGTGCAACTGTTATTAACAGAATCCCAGAACTTATCTGTGCTCCTGCTGGATACTTTACTACTGAGTTTATGCCAGAGAACAACTACAAGTATGGTCCTATGGAAGATTATCTTCCAGACGATGAGTGCGACTGTGGTTGCGGTCATGAAGAGTGTGATGGCGAGCATCATCACCACTGTGGTTGCAAAGACTAAGTAGTTAAATAACTAAATATAATAAAAAAAGAACTCTATGATAAGAGTTCTTTTTTTTGTTATTTATTCTCCCCATCTCTTTACATTTGGGTTTTTGAAAATGCAGAAGTTATATTTTAGGCCATTTTCTTCGTGAGTTTCTGACTTAGATATTAACTCCCAGCCTAGAGATTCGACATTAGTTATTGCTTTATCATAAGGCTTTTGACTATCAATTTTAGTGATGTAACCATTTTTGCAATAAGGCATCAACTGATTGTATATGCTAGCTCCGCCTATTACAAAAATCTCATCATCATTGTATTTTTTTAGCTCAGCAAACAATTCGTCAAAGTTGTGGCAAACGATCGCTCCATCGACTTTGAAGTTTGGGTCAATACTTATTACTATATTTGTTCTATTTTTAAGAGGGGCAGACTTTGGTAGTGACAAAAGTGTTCTATCTCCCATAATAACTACTTTGCCACGGGTTGTCTCCCTGAAGTACTGCATATCTCCTTTTAGACTGTACAAAAGGTCGTTATTTTTGCCTATTGCATAATTGTTATCAACAGCTACAATAAAATTCATTTATCTTGCCTCCTAAACTGCAATTTCAATCTTGTGCTTGTTAGGATTGCACTTGTAGTCCTCTAACTCAAAGCTATCTACTGTAAAGTCGTAGAAGTTTGTTATAGATTTGTCAATCTTAAACTTTGGAGCAGGGTAGGTTGGATTTTTCAAAATCTCTTCCACGATAGGTATATGTCTATCATAGATATGTGCGTCAGCTATTACATGTACAAGCTCGCCAACTTCAAGACCGCTTACTTGTGCCATCATGTGTACTAGTACTGCATATTGGCATACGTTCCAGTTATTGGCAGCTAGCATATCTTGGCTTCTTTGGTTGAGGATAGCGTTAAGTTTGTTGCCGGTTACATTAAATGTTACGCTATAAGCACATGGGTATAGGTGCATCTCTGATAGGTCGCTAAATGTATAAATATTAGTCATTATTCTGCGGCTAGCAGGATTGTTTTTTAGGTCGTACAAAACTCTATCTACTTGGTCAAACATACCTTCTTTGTATTTGTGTTTTACACCTAGTTGATAGCCGTAGGCTTTACCTATGCTACCAGTTTCGTCAGCCCAGCTGTCCCAAATGTGGCTGTTTAGGTCTTTTATATTATTACTTTTCTTTTGCCATATCCATAGTAGTTCGTCTACACACTTTTTGAACATAGTCTTTCTAAGGGTGATAACCGGAAACTCCTTAGATAAATCATAACGATTAACTATACAAAAGCATTTTTTGGTATGAGCAGGAGTACCGTCACTCCATACAGGTCTTACTTTGGCATTTTCGTCAGAGTAGCCGTGGTCAATGATTTGTCTACAATTTTTTATAAATAATTCATCTGCATAACTCATATTTATTTTCTCCTTATTGGTAGTATATTTTAATTAGTTTTTTTAGTCAAACATACAAAATATTTTTATTTGCCAAAATTTAGCTAATTTAGTTGACATTATTATACAAGCATCTATGAGACAAAAAAGTCCCATAAATAGAAAGTTATCAAAAAAAGACCTATTGTTTAGGTCTTTTTGAATTAAGCGGTGCACCGCAGCTATTACATTTTGTGGCAGAAGACGCATTTTCTGTTCCGCAATAATTACATCTTTTAGGTTTGCCGGCCTGCATCTTTTCTTCCATCTCGTTATTGATGTCTTGAAGGTTTTTAAGAAAAGTTGGGTCCATAAGGTTCTTTTTATTTTTAATTATTGTGCTAATCACTACAATAAATATTACTATTGCTATAATTGATACGAATATAAATGGTAAATAATGTATAAAGTTCATCATTTTCTCCTATAAAATTATATTACCATAAATGTCTTTGTTTAGCAACTTTATAAATAAAATTAAGTTTTTTTTGAATTATTTGTTTATATTATATTATTTTTTGGCAATAATATGTACAAAAATATTGGGAATTTCTTAAGTTAAATATTCTTTACTTTGGAAATAAAATAATATATAATATTTTTATAGGAGATTTAATGTATGACAAAAGACTATTTAGCAGAAGCAAAGCCTAAGAAAAAAAGACATGCTGGTATATTCTTTCTTGGCTGGTTTTTGAGCATCATTTTTAACTTAGCACTTTTTGGTGGACTTGGTTACTGGGCTTACAAAAATGTAACTTTGAACTCGGTAGAAAAAACTTTTGGTTTTAATATCGGAGCACTTAGCGGTGATATTAAAAATATGCCTATGGAAAAACTATTAGGCAAGGTAATAGAAGTAGCTAATAACTATGATACCTATACAATAGAGGAGATAGCTGACAATGTAGGTCTTGACCTAGGGGCTACCTTTACCGTAACTACTGTTGATGGCCAAAAGAAATATGAGTACAAGTCAATTGATGTAACATCAGTTATTAAGGGTAAACTAAAAGAGGTCGGTAACAATATGCAAGCTGTTGTTGATGATATATCTTTGAGAGATATCGAAAATGGCTTTGGGGTTACACTTCCAAATTATGAATTCCTTAATGCCCTAAAAGACACCCCACTAAAAAATTTAAGCACTGCAACTGATGGAATTTTTGATAATTACACTCTTAACAAACTTAAAACTGAGTTTGGTGTAGATTTCACATCTGTTTCTATGCTAAATAATTTACTTGATACCCCATTCAGCGAGTTGCCAAATGAGTTTAACAATCTACTAGTTAGTGATGTTATTGATACAACTTCCGCTACTGGCGTACTAAAGGCTATCAAAGACTTCAAGATAAGCGAACTAGGTACTAAGATTGATACTTTGAAGATTTCTGATATCTTTGAAGCGGGCGACCTAAGTAGCAACACAATACTAAATGCATTAAAAGATAGCACAATTACTAATCTATCAGCTTCAATCAACAGTCTTACTGTTGGCGAAATTTATCCAGGTAGCACTAACAGAATAATCCAAGCTATATCTTCTTATACAGTTACTAACTTAACATCTGCTTTTGACAATCTAAAACTTAACGAAGTAATTGATATGGAGAAAAAAGCTAATGCATCTTATGTTGCAGGTACAGATCCTGCATACAAGCAATATGAGGCTCAAGGCATTTGGGCATTTATAAATGGAGAGACCAAACTAAAAGATCTAAACGGTATATCTCTTGATTTATCAGATGTTACTTTGGGCGAGCTACAATATCAAGGACTAATTGACCAAACTCTAGACCTTACAAAATCATACAATTCTAAGGCTCTTAGCCAGTTTACTATCAATGAGCTTCTAAATGATATCATTAGTAAAGCTGTATAACAAAAAGTTAAATAAAAAAGACACTCAATTTTGAGTGTCTTTTTTGATTGTTATGCTTAGTCCATTTTTGCTAGATGGCTAAAGAAGTTTTGCTTAAAGTCATCAATGTCCATATCTACGCAAACTAGTGCATTAGGGTGGTTAGACTTGTAGTCAACAGATAGATAATTGATATCTCCATAAGGCTTAACTTCTAGATATGCCTTCTCGGTTCTAAAATGGTTAGGATGAGTTAGGTAGTATAGAGCAGCGCTATCATGAACAGCTACACCGTAGTTGCCTACATGGTAGTCTTTGTATCCATCAAACATCTTAGCTAGCTTTTTGCCAGTCTTGTTCATATGTCTTATAGCCTCAATATCCTCATGGTCAAGGTAAGCAAAATGTCCAAGCTCCATAGGTACCATAACTAGTGGGATACCGCTATCAAGAACTATTCTTGCGGCGTCTGGGTCAAAGTTAATGTTAAACTCGGCATAAGGAACTTTTTCGTCCTCTTTTGAGCCGCCCATAAATACTATCTTACGAATATATTCTATGCAATCAGGATACTTTCTAATAAGCATAGCTATATTAGTCATAGGGCCTATTGATAGTATAGTTATATGTTGGTCTTTGTGTTCAAGTAAAGTCTTATACATAGCCTCAACTGCATCATCAGCAAGAGGTTTTGTGTATGGGCCTTTGTATGTGTAAGCTCCTAGTCCTTGCTTGCCGTGAGCGTAAGTTGCGTAACTTGCTTTTTTGTATAAAGGAACGCTTGCACCTAGTGCAACTGGAGTCTTACGATGACATAGCTCTACGATATGAAGAGCATTGTTACCTATTCTTTCTACTGGGTTGTTGCCGCTTACACAAGTTATAAGTAATGTTCTTATCTTGGTAGAGTATAGGGCGTTCATTATAGCCATAGCATCGTCTACGCCTGGGTCTGTATCTATTATGATTGGTCTTGTTTGTTCTGTTTGAGTTTTGCACTCTTTTAGCATTGAGAAGAATGTTTCGTCAAGTGCTTTATAATCACAGTCAGTTGCTATCTTACAGTTAAAGTCCTTTGTGTAGTCAAGGTATAGAGTACCAAGTTTAACTTTGTCAGTTAGGTCGATAGTTGCTTTTGCATCTTTTAGAGTGAAGATTTCAGGATTTTTGATAAAGACGCTCATTGTTGCTCCATATATTGCTTCAATGTTGATATCTACATCATTAAGTATATCAGCGATTAGTTCGCCAGTTTTGTTAACTTTTTGGATATCTTCAATCTTGCTTGGCTTATATTCCCAGTTTAGTCCTATTTGGATAGGAATAATAGTAATATCAAGTCCGCTATTAAGTACTACTTGTGCTGCGTGTGGGTCTATGTAGAAGTTGGCTTCTGCAAATGGTGACATATTGCCTATCTCATTAAGTGAGCCGCCTAGCACATATATTTTTTCTATATAATCTTTTGCATTTCTGTATGTTGTAAGTAGAGTAGCAAGGTTGGTAAGTGGCCCAAAGCATACATAAGTCATCTTTTTGTCGCTAGCAACTAAAGTCTTGTATATAAGCTCTACGCCATAACCTGCTATAAACTTGTTAGTAAATGTTGCGTCATATACATAGTTGCCTAGGCCGTTAAGACCGTTGGCAGAGCCTTCTATTGGACGCTTTATCATTGGCTTACTTGTGCCTTTGCATACAGGAATATTTTTGTTAAATACATCAAGTAGGTGTAAAGTATTTTGGGTGCTTGCATCAAGTGATACAACGCCATGTGATGTTGCAACTAATTTTATATCTATATTTTGGTCAAAGCATGAAAGTGCAAGACCTATAGCTGAATCTATGCCAGTGTTGACATCAAAAATCATTGGTTGTTTTTCCATTTATTTCTCCTATTATCTAAAAACAAAAAAGTAGCTTAACGCTACTTTTTAGCGCCCTTTTCTTGTTCTTGTAACGCTTTTTCCATTTTCATCTTTTGAAGCTCTGCCTTAGTTGGTAGAGGTTTAGTAATTCTTTGGGCTATCTCATACCTGCTATCTGTTGTAAAGAATATCTCTTTGCAATGTTTTTCAATCTTCTTGATAAAGTCCTCAAAATAAGGAAGAGTATTCTCAGGAGATGTCATCTTGACTTGAATTAACTCACAATCATTTTTTCTCTTAGTTTGCATGTTGTGCATTTTCATCTTATCTTGGCTGATAACTGCTTTGAAACCGCCCGCACCAAAAACAGTGTATGATGTTGTTTTGATATCTATTGTAAGTATGACACGCATCTGTTCAAATAGTTTGTCTGGGTCAAAGTTAAGTGGAGTAGAGTACATAGAGTTAAGTGCGTTGTTAAGGAAGAAAAAGTGCTTAGAAAGTGGTTCTTTGGTAAGAACTTCTTTTTCTCTCTCATGCTTACGAAGTGCGTCAGAATAAAAGTGTTGTGGAGAAGAAAATCTTCTTTTTAGTTTGATAATAGACTTTGAACCAAGGATTCTCTTTCTAAGCAAAAGTCCATTTTCTTCAAGTATTCTTTTGTCACTATCATAAAAGACATCTGTTGACTTAGACTTTCTAGGTCCTTCTAGAGTATAAGATGTGAAAGAATTGCACATCTTGATAAAACCCTTAAAGGTGTTTTTGTCAAATACATAATATCTTTTTTGTAGGTCTAAAACATCTAACATTGGTAATTTCTCCTATATTTATTTTAATAAAATAACAACATTTTGGCAACTAATTAAGGGGGTTGTTTTAATATTTTGCCCAAATAATTGTGTTTACTTTGGGCGTCTTATGTCAATAATATGGCGTGGGAGGAAATTATATGGATTTTTTACAATCAGAAACAATGAAAAACTTAGCAAGGGCGTATGCTGGCGAGTGCCAGGCGGGTGCTAGATATCAATTTCTTGCGACCAAAGCTATGGAAGAAGGCTATCAACAACTGCAAACTATGGTAAAGACTATTGCAAAGGAGGAAATGGCTCACGCCAAAATATATTGGGACCTTATCGCAGCCAAAAGTGGTGGTAAAAACGACAATATAGAAATTTGCGGCGGATATCCTTTTAAGACAGGCTCTTTGCTTGAACTTTTGAAGTTTGCTATGGACGCCGAAAAGTCGGAGAATACTTCCGTTTATCCAGCGTTTGCAAAAATTGCTGAGGACGAGGGCTTTATGGATGTTGCAGAAGTTTTCAAAAAGGTCGCCGTGGTAGAAAATTGCCATTATATGCTTTTTGATGAGCTATACAATATGCTATCTACTGGCACTATGTACAAGCAAGATAAAGTGTACAAATGGAAATGTAGTCAGTGTGGATATGAGGGCGAAGGTAAGAGCGCTTGGAAAGTTTGTCCTCTATGTGGAAAAGAGCAAGGGTATGTACAGATACCGGTAGAAAAGTAGGCTAAATTAGCCTACTTTTTTTATCCAAAAAACTCAAAAAAAAGTTGGCTAAATAAATAATTTCCTGTTGCGATTATTGCTATAATGTTTTATAATATATTATATTATGTAATACTATGCGTATTAAGTAATAAATTATAGGAGGAGCTAAAGTGAAAAAGTACATACTTAGCATATTTGCTTTAATATGTTGCCTTTTTATAACAGGCTGCAGCACTGTGACTAGCTCCGTAAAATTGTACATACAACAAGATGGTTCGTTAGTCGTTGAGCAGACTTGCAATGTCGATTTTGACAAGACTACTATCATGAGTAGACTTGGACTTACCGAGAGCGAGTACAATGACAAGATGGACACAGTATTTAATGAAGCTAAGGGATATATGGAAGCCTTTCACGAGAACTACAAATCTCGACTTACTGAATATTTCACCAACCCTAAACTTCAAAAATATTCTAGAATTTTTGGTACAACATACAACGAGGATATTTACAAGACAAATACTGGTTTTTGTGCGTATAGACAGTTCCCAAGTATATATGACTTTTTGCTGTACAACAACTATGACATACTATACATAGGTTGTCCTCATTGCAAAGAAAAGATTGCAGAGAATGAATCTGATGCAAAGCTTCTTACAACTTGCCCTAAGTGCGGTAAAGCAATCAATGAAACTTTAGAGGGCGGTAGCAAACTTAATGAGTATGAGTTTTATCCACTTTCTCGAATAGTTGATTTTCCTTTTTCGGGCGAAATCACTATTAAAGAAAAGGACTTTCATACAGAGTATTCACAAGAGGCTTTGACCGTGTACAAAGATTTACTTTCGCTCGTTAACAAAACTGATGAGCCACTAGTTGGTAAATTTGCTTATCTTTTCAAAAAAGGCGAAGCAAGTTTTAACTTGAGTGATGCCAAACTTAAATTTGAGTTTATTACCCCATACGGTAGAGTTCATAGCAACGGCAGTGTTAAGAGATCTCACGGATATTATGTACATACTTGGGATATTGATAGCCCTGATAGCAGTATTGTGATTTATAGAAAATCTGCTAATATCACCGCTTGGTATATTGTAGCGCTTACAGTGTCAATAGGCGTGACTGCAGTACTTTTGATTTTTGCTCTTGTAAAAAACAAACTTTATGAAAAGGCAAAACAAAAAGCAAAACAAGACACACATAACAATTTGATAGACATTATACGATAAAGGACAAAAAAATAAAATGGCAAACAAAATTAAAAATGTAGCAATTATAGCCCATGTAGACCACGGCAAGACATCTCTTGTTAATGAGCTTTTGAAAAATGGTGGTGTATTTAGAGAAAATCAAGAGGTTGCGGATAGAGTAATGGACTCTAACGCCCTAGAAAAAGAGAGAGGAATAACAATCCTTGCCAAAAACACATCTCTTATGTACGAAGGTTACAAGATCAATGTTATTGATACCCCAGGACACGCAGACTTTGGTGGCGAGGTAGAAAGAGTACTAAAAATGGCAGACGGCGTACTTCTTGTAGTAGACGCAGCAGAAGGACCTATGCCACAAACAAGATTTGTTCTAGAAAAAGCACTAGCTCTTGACCTAAAAGTAATCATAGTAATTAACAAAGTCGACAGACCAGACGCAAGACTTAATGAAGTTGGAGATGAGGTCCTAGAACTTTTGCTTGAGCTTGACGCATCAGCTGAGCAACTTAACAGCCCTATTATTTACGCTTCTGCAAGACAAGGCTTTGCATCATATTCTGCAACCGAAAAAGGCACAGATATGAGACCACTACTTGATACCATCATCAAGTATATCCCATCTCCAGAGTGTGATGAAGCTGGTCCTTTCCAAATGCTAGTTTCTAACACAGAGCTTAACGACTATGTTGGTAAGATTGCAGTTGGTAAGATAGAAAGAGGTGTTATTAAACTTAACGACCCACTAACTATCGTAAACTATAACGATGAGAGCAAAAATATAAAATCAAAAGCCGCAGCTATTCTTACATTTGAGGGTTTGAAGAGAACTCAAGTTCAAGAAGCTCATGCTGGAGATATAGTTTGTATCGCAGGTAGCGATGAAGTAAAAATTGGTGATACAATTTGTGCTTCTAGCGATGTTGAGGCTCTTCCATTCGTAAAGATTTCTGAGCCAAGCGTTGAGATGACTTTCCTTGTTAATAATAGCCCATTTGCTGGCAAAGAAGGTAAGTTTGTAACAAGCAGACATTTAAGAGAAAGACTTTTCAAAGAAGCTGTAAAAGACCTATCTCTAAAAGTAAGTGACGGCCCTACAACAGAGTCATTCTATGTTCGTGGTAGAGGTGAGATGCACTTATCTATTCTTATTGAGAACATGAGAAGAGAAGGTTATGAGTTCCAAGTAAGTATGCCAAGAGTTTTGTACAAAGAAATTGACGGCGTAAAATGCGAGCCTATGGACAGGCTTATACTAGATGTCCCAGAAGATTGCGTTGGCGTTGTTATGAACAAGATGGGCGTTAGAAAGGGCGAACTTGTTCAAATGACTCCTCATGGTGTAAGAATGAGAATGGAATTTATTATTCCATCAAGAGGCTTGTTTGGATACAAGAGTGACTTTTTGACAGATACTAAGGGTGAGGGAATTATCAGTTCTATCTTTGACGGATATGCTCCTTACAAAGGCGATATTGAGAGAAGAAGCGTAGGTTCTCTAGTTGCATTTGAGACAGGCACAGCTATCCAATATGGACTATTCAACGCACAAGATAGAGGTACATTATTTATTGGACCGGGCGAAGAAGTTTATATGGGTATGGTAGTTGGTAGCAACTCAAGAGCAGATGACTTAGTAGTCAATGTATGTAAGACTAAACACCTATCTAACTGTCGTAGCAGTAGTAGTGATGAAGCTTTGAGACTAGTTCCTCACAAGGAGCTAAGCCTTGAAGAAGCAATAGAATTTTTGGGCGATGACGAGTACCTAGAAGTTACTCCTAAACACATAAGAATTAGAAAGAGAATTCTAGACCATACCCAAAGAGGAAGAGAAAAAATGAGAGGTAATGCATAATGGCAAAAAACAAGAGAAATGACCAAGATATTTTTGATGCTAAGATATTTTTTTCGAAAGTACTCAAAAGATACGGAATAATTATTTTAATTAGCTTTGTACCTATTGCATTGCTTAACTATTTTGTTCTAAAAAATCTTGGTTATACCAACATTGTTTTGATTGACATTGCTATACTACTTTTTGCATGTTTTATTGGCTTTTTAATCTTCACCAAACTTGATGCAAAGAGAGAAAATAAACCTAAGTTAAAAGAAGACGAGCGTGACCCATTTGCCGATTAAAAATAGGAGAAATACTCATGGAAAATAAAAAAGCAAGAATGATGCCACATAATATAGAGGCAGAGCAAGCAGTACTTGGTTGTAATCTTATAGACAATGATATTGCTGTCAATGTTTTGTCTAAGCTAAAAGCTGAGGACTTTTATACTTCAGCACACCAAGCTATTTATGAGGCTATGCTAAATGTATTTAGCAAAAATAGCCCTATCGACTATGTAACAATAAGTGAAGAACTAGAAAAGAGTAGCGAACTTGATGCTGTTGGCGGTATCGAGTACTTAGTTACTTTGACCAATGTTGTACCTAGTGCGGCTAACTACAACCACTATGTAGAGATTGTCAAAAAAGACTCACTTCTTCGTAAACTAATCAAAGCTAGCGAAGAGATTGTTCAAAAGTCATACGATAGCGGAGATGAAGATGTACTTAACTTTGCTGAGCAAACAATATTCAATATTGCTCAAAAAGAAGAGTCTTCTAGCCTTGTTCAAATAGCAGGACCAGTTGCTAATGTTATTGAAAAACTTGACGAGATAGCCCGTAACAAAGGCGAGATAAATGGTATACCTACTGGATTTAAGTGCCTTGACAACTTAACTAACGGACTTCATCCAGGTGAGCTTATCATTATAGCCGCAAGACCCGGCGTTGGTAAGACAAGTTTTGCGATGAACATTATCAATCACGCAGCTGTAGAGTGTGGCAAAGTTTGTGCAGTATTTTCTCTAGAGATGCCTAATGAGCAGATTGCTCAAAGATCAATGTTTAGTATTTCAGGCGTTGATATGTCAAAGGGCCTAAAAGGTAACCTAAACAAAGACGAGTACAAGGCTATTTGGGCGGCGGGCAAAAAACTAAGTGACGCAAAATTATTTATAGACGATACTTCTTCTGTAACACCAGTTGAGATTATTGGCAAATGCAGAAGATTAAAGAGAGAGTTTGGTCTAGACCTTGTAATGATAGACTACTTGCAACTAATGAACGGTATGGGAAAATATAAAGATTCTAGCCGTCAATTAGAGATTACCGAACTTACTCGTAACCTAAAAATTGCAGCCAAAGAGCTTGGCGTTCCTATTCTACTTTTGTCACAATTATCAAGAGCGTCAGAGGGCAGAAAGGACCACAAACCTATTCTTTCGGACCTAAGAGAGAGTGGATCTATCGAGCAAGATGCTGATATAGTTATGTTCCTTCACAATCCAGAGAAATACAACGATATAGTTGTTGCTCAAGAAGATATTGGTAATGTAGATTTGATTGTAGCAAAACACCGTAATGGTTCTACCGCTGAACTTAAACTTAAATGGATTGGCGAGAACACTACCTTCAAAGATGTTGACTACAAGCCAGAGAGAAATGAGCCTAGCAAAAAAGATATTCCACAAGAGAATGTGGACACTTCTAGCGAGCTAGCAGAGACTACAGACGATGCTGTAGATAGTATGTTTTTATAAAAGGCAAACAAAATGAAAATCACAAGTAAAGAATTAAGAAATCAATGGATAAAATTTTATGAAGATAGAGGACACCTTAATATTGGTGCTGTATCTTTGATAGGTGATGGTAGCACAGGCGTTATGTTCAATGTAGCAGGTATGCAACCACTTATGCCATACCTACTTGGCGCTAAACACCCATCAGGAAAGACTAGACTTTGCAATGTGCAAGGCTGCGTAAGAACAGTAGATATAGACAGCGTAGGCGATGAGACCCACTTTACATTTTTCGAAATGATGGGTAACTGGAGCTTAGGCGACTATTTCAAAAAAGAAAAAACTAATTGGACTTTTGACCTTTTGACCAAAGTCTTTGGACTAGACAAGGACAAAATTTGCTGCACAGTTTTTGCTGGCGATGATTCAGCTCCTAGAGATGAAGAGACCGCAAACTTCCTAATTAACTTAGGCATTAAGCCTGAGAATATTTATTACCTAGGCAAAGGCGACAACTGGTGGGAGCTAGAGGGTACAGTTGGTACTCCTTGCGGACCAGATAACGAGTGGTTCTACCCAAGAGATGATCACAAATGTTGCGATACCTGTGATATTAACTGCAGTTGCGGTAGATATGTAGAGATAGGCAACGATGTATATATGCAATATAAGAAGCTTGAAGGTGGCAAATATGAGCCTCTAAAAAACAAAAATGTAGATACAGGTTTTGGTTTTGAGAGAATGCTAATGTTCCTTAATGGCTATACTGACGGCTACAAAATTGACTTATTTACAGATGTTATAGCATATATGGAAAAGGTCGCTGGCGTAAAATATGGCGAGGACGAAAAGTTAACAAGAGCTATGAGAATAGTAGCTGACCATATTCGTACAGGCGTAATGCTTATGGGAGATAAAAATGGTATTTTACCATCTAATACAGGCTCTGGGTATATTTTGAGAAGATTACTTCGTAGAGCTATTCGCCACTCAAAATCTCTAAATCTTACAGCTGAAGACCTACTTAATGTAGCATCAATATATATTGACAAAGTATATAACGAAGCATACCCACTACTTGTGGAGAAAAAAGACTACATTTTGAGCGAACTTCTAAAAGAAATTAACAAGTTTGAAGCAACGCTTTCTCAAGGTATCAAAGAGTTTGAAAAAGTTGTAAACTCTATTGAGAGAAAGAGAGAATTTATGCAAAAGCAAGACCCTAATGCTGTAGTTGAAAATGTTATTAACGGCAAGAGTGCTTTTAGACTATACGATACATTTGGTTTCCCTATCGAGATAACCAAAGAAATGGCAGCCGAAAGAGGCTTTACAGTTGACGAAGAGGGATACAAAGAAGCTTTCAAACAACACCAAGAACTTGCTCGTACAGCTAGTGCTGGTACATTTAAGGGCGGACTTGCTAGCCATGGCAAAATGGAGACTTTGTATCACACAGCTACTCACTTGACTCTAGCTGGTCTTCGTAAAATGTTCGGTACTAACACCGTTCAAAAAGGCTCTAACATTACAGCAGAGCGTATGAGATTTGACTTCAATCTAGATCACAAGATGACAGATGAAGAGATTAAAACTCTAGAAAATTTTGTAAACGATGCAATCAAGAGAGCAATCCCTGTTGAGTGCAAAGAGATGACTTTTGGCGAGGCTAAAAAATCAGGTGCCTATGGTATATTCAATGCTAGCGATGATGACATGGTTAAAGTTTATGTTATAGGCGATGTAGATAACCAAATTTGCGGCGGGCCACACGCAAGCAACACAAAAGAACTTGGCTCTTACAAGATAACCAAAGAAGAGAGTTCAAGCTCAGGCGTTAGAAGAATTAAGGCTGTTATTTATCCTGCCGAATAACCCAAAAGTTGACAATAGACAAATAATCTATTATAATGTATGTAAGATACAATGTAAAAGATAAACAAAAATGCTAGATTAAGTATCTAAAAGGAGAAACTAATGAAGGTATTTAAGTCAATAATGCTATATCTTTTGATATTGCTAGGATTAGCGACTGCGGCAGTGCTTATATGTTGCGTCATTATGATCTGTTCTCCAAATACTTCAATATTTGGTTACAAGTACATTTCATACAAAAATGTCCTAGAAGAGAATGTTTCGTTAACCTCGGGAGATTATGCTGGCATTAACGCAGTTTCTATTACATCTAATCGTATGGACATCAAGATTTTACCTAATGTAGAGTCAAACGAAAATATCAAAATTGTTTACTCACAAGGTATGTCAGGATTCGTAAAGAAAGACGCTGTTGATCTTCAAGTAAAATTGAGCAGGAATGATTCTCAAGAATTTGAGAGCGGAGATAGCAGTTTTAGCGGAATCACTTACAAAGCTCTTTGTATTGATGTTGCTGAGCCAGACGGAATTATATTCCTATCTGACTGTTATATCAAAATTTATTTACCAGCAAAAACATATGCAGTAGTTAATGCATATACAAAAAATGGCGGAATAGACTATTCTTCAAAGAATGAAAAAACAACTATCAATGTAAGCAACTTATATCTAATGAGCACTTCAAGAGATGTAAGTAAAAAAGCAGTTACAGTTTATAAACCAAGTTCTTCTAGATACTATTTAAGAACTGGCGTTGGAAATTGCTTCTTTAACAATGAGGGTGAAGATTTTAATGGTAACATCATCTTTGAGACCAGTGGTGGTAAATTGGTTGCAAAGAATGGTGCAATCAAAGGTTCATTAACCGTAAGAACTAGCACAGATGTTAATGGTGCAACTCTTGATATTACTAAGCTATATGGCAATCTAACATTTGTAGCAAGAAGTGGTAACATCAGTATCGCTAGCATCGAAAAAGGTTCTAACTCAGCTTATCCAGTAGTTGATATTCAATCAAAATATTGCAGTGCAAAGATAGATAAACTATACGGAACAATCACAACTCAAGGTTATGAGGGTGGAGATGTAGATAACATTGATATAACAATCAATGACTTGATTCATCAAGGTTCTTCTGGCATAGATATCGATAGCGGTAAAGGCAATATCGTAATTAACAAACTTTTTGGAGATGCTAACCTAGTATCAAGTACTGGTAACATCACCGTAAAGAACGCAAACCCACAAGAACTATATGTAGATACACACAACGGATATATTACATTAGCTTTTGTAGATGCAGAGCTAAGACTATCAAAACTAGATATTCATGTATCAAAGAGAAGTAACATGAACCTATCTAACCTAAAAGGTACTGTTAACATTACAGTAGATAGCGGCGAGAGCAGAAATATCAATATGACTTTCCACAACAAAGTTACTGATAATAGCGAAATAGCTACTGTTAATGTAATAAGCAATGGCGACAATATCAATATCAATGATATTGGTAGCGGTATGTTTGCAGTATATACAGATGGAGATATATCTTGCGATGTTGCGCAAAATATGATTATAAGAGAAGGCGATGCTGACTATGACAGACAATACAATATGTCATCTCAAAAGAGATTTAACTATACAACTCCAGCAACTAACCACTCTAAGATATATGTACATAACAATAACCATGTTAATGTTAACCAATAGCATCAATAGATAAATAAAAAAAGAACTACAATTTTGTAGTTCTTTTTTTGTACTTATTTAATTTGTTTTACTATTATAATAAATCTTAAAAGTAATAATGAATTATTATAATAACTACTTAATAATAAAGTTAATAATCTTGTTAGGAACAAATATAGTCTTAACTATTTCGTGACCTTTTAGGCACTCGTCAATTTTTTCGTTAGTCTTAGCAAGAGCAAGTGCTAAGTCTTCTTTTGTGTTCTCTTCCATATTGATTATAGCTCTAACTTTACCATTTACTTGTACAGGAATGTTAAGTACTTTAATACCTTTTGACTCTAAGGTCTTAGGCCAGCTTGACTTGCATAGCATAGTCTTGTTACCAATGCGTTCATTTAGCTCTTCGCTAAAGTGTGGAGCAAATGGGTAAAGTAAAGTAAGTAGAGTAGTTAGCTCTGTTTTGCTGATATATTTGTCATTGTATATCTTGTTAACAAAAGTCATAAGACAAGCTATAGCTGTGTTGTATTTTAGGGTGTCAATGTCTTCTGTTACTTTGCTTATTATATCATTGATGCTGTCAATGTGCTCTGGGTGAACTCCATCAAAATCATCAAGCATATCAGTAAGTCTTTCTATTCTGTCAAGAAATCTCTTGCAGCCGCTGATATTTTGGTTAGACCATGGAGCTGCCGCCTCGTAGTCGCTCATAAATAGTATGTATAGTCTTAATACATCTGCGCCGTACTCAGCTACTGTTTCCATTGGGTCAACAGCAGTGCCGGCAGACTTGCTCATCTTTTCGCCATTTTCGGCAAGAACTAAGCCTTGAGCTGTTCTTTTCTTAAATGGCTCTTCACAAGGAATAACTCCTATATCGTACAAGAACATATTCCAGAATCTAGCATAGATAAGGTGTCTAGTTACATGCTCCATACCGCCGTTGTACCAGTCAATGTTTTGCCAATACTCAGCTTTTTTGCGGTCAACTAATGCTTCGCTGTTGTGTGGATCCATATATCTTAGATAATACCAACTAGAACCTGCCCATTGTGGCATTGTGTCAGTCTCTCTCTTAGCAGGTCCTCCGCAAATAGGGCATTTGCAGTTTACCCAATCATGAATTTCTGCAAGTGGTGACTCGCCATTTTTTGAAGGCTTAAAGTTTTTAACTTCAGGCAATCTTACTGGCAATTCTTCTTCTGGTACTGGTACTATGCCGTGTTTCTCGCAGTATACAATAGGGAAAGGCTCGCCCCAATATCTTTGACGGTTGAACGCCCAATCTTTCATTTGGTAGTTAGTTTGAGCTTTACCTATTCCGTTTTTGGTTAGGTACTCAATCATTTTTGCTTTGGCATCTTTTACACTTAGACCATTTAGGAAGTCAGAGTTGATAAGTTTGCCATTTGATATGTCTGTATAAGCTTCTTTTTGAGTATCGCCACCCTCAATAACTGGGATGATATTTATATTAAACTTTTTAGCAAAGTCCCAATCTCTTGTGTCGTGAGCAGGAACAGCCATGATAGCGCCTGTGCCATAACCCATCATTACATAATCAGATATGAAGATAGGAACTTTTTTGCCAGTAAGTGGGTGAATAGCATATAGTCCATCAAGCAAAACGCCAGTTTTGTCTTTGTTAACTTGAACTCTATCAAACTCACTCTTTTTCTTAGCTAGTTCTTGATATTTGACTACATCAGCATAGTTTTTGATACTATTGCTGTATTTTTCTAGTATTGGATGCTCAGGGGCAACGACCATAAATGTTACGCCAAACAATGTATCTGCACGAGTTGTATAGATGGTTAGAGTATCTTGCTTGCCGTCAGCGGTTTCAGTCTTGAAGTTAATCTCAGCACCTGTTGATTTTCCTATCCAGTTGCGTTGTTCTTCTTTTATTCTGCTAGGGCAGTCTAGTTTATCAAGGCCCTCAAGTAGTCTGTCTGCGTATTCTCTAATCTTCAAGAACCAAACTTCTTTTTCTTTTTGGACAACTTCAGTTTTGCATCTGTCGCAAACTCCGCCTTGGCTCTCTTCATTAGAAAGTATGCAATCACACTTAGGGCAGTAGTTAACAAGTGATTTGCTCTTGTATGCTAAGCCTTTTTTGAAAAGTTGTAAGAAAATCCATTGAGTCCATTTGTAATAGTCATCTCTTGTGGTATCTATCTCTCTATCCCAGTCAAAAGAAAAGCCCATTCTTTTCATTTGTCTTTTCATATTAGCGATGTTGTCATCGGTCGCTTTTCTTGGTGGAATATTATATTTGATAGCAAAGTTTTCGGTAGGAAGACCAAAAGCGTCAAATCCCATAGGGAATAGTACATTGTAGCCTTCTAGTCTTTTTTTACGGCTGACAACCTCTAGAGCTGAGTATGCCTTGATATGACCCATATGTAGGCCAACGCCTGATGGGTAAGGGAACTCAACTAGAGTGTAATATTTAGGCTTACTATCGAAGTCTTTTGCCTTAAAAACGCCCTCTTTCTCCCATATTTTTTGCCATTTTTCTTCTATTTTATTAAAATCCATTTTTCTCTCTCCTCAAAAATTAAATATGTGTTACATGATAGGACAGAGCAAATGTATCACTCTATAAAACATTTTTTATCTCCTAATGCAAATATAATACAACTTTACGCCGAGTGTGTCAACCTGAGCGGTAAAAATTGCGTGTAACTTTACTTTTTTACTTTGACGGAACTAAAAACAATTTGGTATAATAAACTATGTAGGGAGGACAAAATGTATAGTATAGGTATAGACATTGGCGGAACTTATGTAAAATGTGGCATTATAAAGAACGGGAAACTTGTAGCCCGTGACAAAATTCCTACCGAAAAAGAAAATAACGAAAAGAAAATTATTCTTGGTATAGAGGGGCTTATTGATAGTTTACTTAGCGCTCTAAAAGCCGGAAAAGAAGATATAGATAATATAGGTATAGGTATGGCTGGCAGCGCAAAAAATGGCGTATGTGTATTTATGCCTAATGCTAGCTGGAGAAATATTCACCTTGCTAAACTCCTAAAAGCTAAATATAATTGTCAGACCCATGTTGTCAACGACCTAAAAGCCGCAACTTTGGGCGAGCTTCATTTTGGCATGGGCAAAAAGTATGACGATTTTGTATTTGTTGGCTTAGGCACTGGACTTAATTGTGGCGTTGTCAAAGACGGCAAATATATAATTGACGGACTAGAGTTTGGGCACACTATTGTAGATATGGGCGGAGTACCTTGTGGATGCGGTAAAAATGGCTGCCTTGAAACTATGGTATCAACAAAGAGTTTACTTGCCTATGCAAAAAAATATGATATCAACGCCCCAACTACTGTAAAAGAATTGTTTGAAAAAGCTAAAACTGACAAAAACTGCGACAAAGCTATAAAAGATTATTTGCACGCACTAAATATAGGACTTGTTAATATTTGTAATAGTTATAGACCTAAGGTTATTGTCCTTGGCGGCGGAATAGGTGAGGGACTTAGGGAAAAATACATTGCCCTTATCAACAAGAATCTAAAAGCCAGCGGTTATGGTTACCCAGGTAGCATAGAGACAAAAGTTGTCTGCTCAAAAGTAGGTAACAACTGTGGCATACTAGGTAGCAGCACCCTAAGAGATTAAACGCTGGTTATTATTGATAGAATAAAAACTTATCGTATAATCCTAACTTTCATCACTTAGGACTTCTATCTTAATATATCTATTATCTCCAAGAGGAAGGTAGCCTCTTGGATTTTTTTTGCTAACTTTGGCGTTAACAAGCACTTTGACGCTATTAAGATTGAGATTATTGAGAGCTTGTTTTTCGCTCATTGGCACAAGGTAAAAATAGCTATCAAGGAATTTATAATTTAGTAGGACGAAGATTTTTTTTGAAGTTAAGTTTTTGTAAATGTCGCTTTTGTGACACACGAGTAGAGCGTTAATGTTTGTGCTGGCAAATATGCAGTCACAATTGCTTTTGACCGTTGTGCCGCATTTTTGGGGCTCAAATGTGCTTTTTATTGTAGTTTTTAAGTTTGTATCACTCAAAATATCACTACACTTGTGATGAAGTACCGAAAAACCAAAAAGCCCAAGAAATTTAATATTTGAGTAAGATATGCTTTTTAGTTTTTTGGATTTTTTTGTTATAGGATATGTAGAGTACACTCCGTCAATGTCGGTAAAGTTAATGTAATTTTTGCTTAGTGCTTTTGCGACTATTGCGCCCGTTATATCACTGCCTCCACGAGAAAAGATTTTGACTTTGCCCCTATATCCTCCGTAAAATCCGGGGAATACAACGCTCTTATATTTTTTTGTGATGGCTCTAATATTTTCGTAAGTTTTGGATTTTAGTTTGCCATTTTTGTCAAAGACTATTATATTTTTTGCGTCAGCAAAGTGAAAGCCAAGATGCTTTGCCATAATCTTACTCATCAGCCACTCGCCACGAGATAGAAGATAGGAGTTGTCGCTTGTTTTTTGATACTCAGCTTTTATTTTTTGCAAGGTTTTTTCTATATCTATTTTTATGTTTAACGCACTTGCAATTTCTTCGTATCTATCTTTGAGAATTAAAAAAGTATCATCTATAGCTTTTTGATTGTTATCTTTGCTATAACTTTTTATGCTGGCAAGAAGGTCTGTGACTTTAATATCTTCCTTGTTTCTTTTGCCGGGAGCAGAGAATATAGCAACTTTAATGCTATTATCTTTTATATTATTTGCAACATTTTTTGCAAGGCTGCCGGACGCTAAACTCGAGCCTCCCCACTTGCAGACACTATCAATTATTTTAGAAGATTTAGTCTTCATATATCTCCTTCAATATCTCAATGGCATTAGTTGCAGCGCCCCTAAGTAAATTGTCTGATACAACAAAGACATTAAACGCATTATCTCGAGAGTTGTCTTTTCGTACTCTGCCTACATGGACTTTTGTGTCGCCAGCAGTAAAAAGTGGCATAGGTAAATCTTCATACACAATGAGATTATCTCTTTTTAGCATTTCAATAAAGTGCGATTTCGTAAGTGGTTTTGCAAGTTCAATATTTAGGCTCTCGCTGTGGCAAAAGCTAACTGGTACTCTTGTTACTGTTGAGGTGATTTTTAGTCCGCTAAGGTGCAATATTTTGCGGCTTTCCTTTATGAGCTTAAATTCTTCTTCGCAATAGCCGTTTTTTGCATACTCTCCAATTTTTGGGATTATGTTGTCTTTTATCTCATAGTCAAAGTATTTTTCGCCGTTTTGTAGGTGTTTTAGTCCTTTTTGACCAGCGCCCGAAACTGATTGCATTGTAGTTATTATTACTCTTTTTATTTTGTACGGCATCAAAAGTTTGAGAACAGGTAGCATTCCAAGAGTAGAGCAATTAGGGTTGGCGATTATGCCTTTATGCCATTTGATGTCGTCATTGTTGATGCCATAGGCAACAAGTGGCACAGATTTTTTGTGCCTAAAGTATGACGAGTTGTCAATAACTACGCACCCAAGTTTTGTAAACTTTTTTGCCCACTCTTTAGATATTTTTCCGCCCGCAGAAAAAATTGCGAACTTAGGTCTTGCGAGTTCAAGGTTGGACTCATTTAGCGTGTATACCGTGTATTTTTTGCCTTTGTATTCAAGAACTTTTCCATTTGATTTTTGGGACGCAAAAAGCACTAGATTAAAAAATCCTTCGTCAATTAGTCCCTCAAAGACTTTTCTACCGACAAGTCCGGTAGCACCAACTACTGCTATCATAAAAAATTTCCTTTTTTAATCTTATATTAAAATCGTTAAAAAAATGTTAAAAAAAAGACAGCAATAAAATTAGCTGCCTTATTGTATAAAATACACTTATACCTCATAATTCTTCACTATTTTGTTAAGAGTTGTTTTGAACTTGTCTCTTAAAGGCTCTGGCGATAGTATAACTACATTTTCGCCATATTGAAGACACCAGTATATTAGTGCTTGCTCGTTGGCTGTGATGTTAACTAGAATGCTATCGTCTGCTATTTCTTTGATTCTCACATTTTCGCCAAACCAGTCAATGACATCGTTAATTACTTTGTTAGAAACTTTTAGCGTTGCATCCACCGAACTTCCGCTAAACATATATATTTTTTCGTTGATATATTTGGTTATATCAAAGTTAGGCTCATAGTCGTCTAACATCTCAAGAGGTTTGATATTAGTCCTTGGCAAAATCTTAATATTAGTTATCTGGTCTATCTTGTAGTGGGCTAGAGTGTTGTAGTGGTCGTAGTTACAGATAAGGTAATATTTGCCGTTATTATTGGCCATATAGTATGGGCTTACAGTGTATGTCTTGCCGTTATTCCTTGGCAAAAACTCTTTACTTGCGGTAAATGAATTGTAGTTAAAACTTACCTTTTTGCCGTCACTGATTGCTTTGTTTAGCGTGTCTATTGTATAGAAAAGTTGTTTGTTAGGCGTCCTAGACAAATTCTCGGCTTTTAGGATATACTTAAAACGCTTTTTGTCGTAGTCGCTAGCGTTCTTTGTAAGCTTTTTTGTTAGTTCTTGGGCGTGTTTTGCAGAGATAGATTTTGAGTTAAAAATAGCATCAATCAAAAATGTAAGTTCGCTACTTTCAAAGTCTCTGCTAAGTAGGTAGCAACCATTGTTGCCTTGCTTGATTACCTCGTACCCAAAGTCGCTTAGGTACTCAATATTTCGACCTATAGCTTTACGCTCGCAGGTCATACCATACATATTTTCTATGTGTTTGATTATGTCTGTTTGGGTTAAAGGGTGTGACTCGTCACTGTACCTTTTTAGGGCCTCCAAAACATATAATAAAATAAGCTTTTTGTTGCTGTCGCTTGCCATACTTGCCTCCTAATTGCATAATAACACAATTTTGAGTACAAGTATACTAATTTTTACTAAAAAGCCGACATTGTACTATTTTTGGGACTTCAAAAGGCTTTTGGGTTTTAATTTATTGGTATTTTGTTAGGAAAATGCCTAAAAATTTGGTAATATAAGTGCATTACCTTACAAAAAAATTAGGAGAAAATATGAAAGCTTTACTTACAAAAGCGATCGTAATAGTGGCTATCGGGCTTACACTTTTTGGGCTCTTTACACTTAATTACGGGTTTTTGAGAATAGGATTATAAGGGAGTAGCAAATTATTTAATTTAGTTTGCTACTTTTTAATTTTAGACTCTTGTCTAATTTTGTTGACAATATAAGGTAAATTTTGTAAACTGAAAAATAGTTAAAGAGTAAGGAGTTTTTTATGCTAGCATTATGGATTATTTTATATTTGGTAGTAGCTGCGGCAGTTGTATTTTTGTCAGTAAAAATCTCAAAGTATGTCGACCTTCTTGACAAAAAAACTAGCATGTCAGGAGCAATAATAGGTGGCGTTTTCCTAGCGGCTGTTACTAGTATACCAGAGCTATTTACAAGTATTTCGGCTATATTCATAGTTCCAGGAGCAGAGAGCAGTTCAATGGTTATTGGCAATGTTCTTGGTAGTGATATTTTTAACAGCATGGTTCTTGGTATCGCAATAATATTTACCTACAAGGGGTTCAAAAAAGCAAAAATTGGTAAAGGTCACATAGCATCATCTATAACCGTAGTTGTGCTTTATGGACTTATCGCTTATGCAACTCTTGTACCATCTAAGTATCAACTTGTTATTGGTGGCGCTGTTAATATCATATCTATACTTTTGCTTATCGTTTATGCACTTTCTATCAAGTTTATGTCTACACCAGACACAGGCGAGGACGAAGAGGTAGAGGATACTAGCAACCTTACTGTTAAACAAATTGTAATTAGATTTATACTTTTGTCAGTGCTTCTAATCGGCGCAAGTATCGGTATTACTTATGTTACAGATATCATTTCTAGCGAGCTTAACCTTGGCAAAACTTTTGCCGGTGCTATATTCCTTGGTGTTGCAACATCTTTGCCAGAGCTATCAGCAACTATTTCACTATGCAAGCTTGGTAACTATGACGCAGCAACTGGCAATATCGTAGGTAGCAATACATTTAACTTCATCATCCTAGTACTAGCAGATATTGTAAGCTGGCACAATCCTATTTATGTTAAAAACACTCAATCTATCTTGCTTATCATCTTAGGAGTAGTTTCTGCAATAGCAATGTGCGCTCTTATTATTCACAAAACTACTAAGAGATACAAAGAAAATGAGGAACCTAATGTTGGAACTAAGATTCTTCATCTATCACTTAGTGCAGTAGTTGTGTTATCATATATAGCATTTATAGTTTTATCTAATGTCCTATAAGGTGGTAAAAATGGGAAGTAAATTATACTTAAATGGAAAACAAATAGACACTACTACTATCGGTGGAAAAAAGACAGCAATCAAAGTTTATGCGATATTTGTAGCAATATTTTTAATTGCAATAGCAATTTTATCTATTTTTAATATAAAAGCTTATATAAATACTCAAATAAAAAAATATGGAACTTTGACTGATGGCATTGTTATAGCGATCATTCGTGAAGAGGGCGATGATGACGAAGATGATATCTATAAGATAAAGTATAGGTTTGAGAGAGTTCTTCCAAATGGTGACAACTTGCAAGAAGAAAGAACAGAAAAAGTTTCTTATAGTATGTATAGGCATTATCATGTAGGCGATCATATAGCTGTCAAGTATGATTCAAAAGGCCGTTCTATTTTGGCGGAAAATTTTAGTACAAACTTTTTCCAAAATGCAGGTTTTATTTTCCTTATAGAGATTATATTTATAGTTATCTGGGTAGTAATGGCCGTTGGACTAATAATTAGTATCATAAACAAAATTAGACATCAAAAATTGCTAGACGGCGAAGGAACTGTTGTTGAAGGTTTTTATCTAGGCACGACCTATGGCGAAAATGAAAAAAGAGGTATTAATTACTCTTGGACTGACGAAAAGGGAAAAACTCACGAATGTTCAACAGGCAATATATATGATGAGAATACCGCTCTTGCCATCTCAAAATTACCAAGTCTAAGTATAAGACATATCAAAAAAATAAGCATTTTGGTTGTCGATAACCAAAGTTCTACTGCTCCAAAAATTGCCGCTGCAAAGGTTGGCAAAGTAGTTTGTGAGTATTGCGG
This sequence comes from uncultured Clostridia bacterium, assembly GCA_934757865.1. Taxonomy (GTDB): domain Bacteria; phylum Bacillota; class Clostridia; order Christensenellales; family UBA1242; genus CAKVLS01. The sequence goes on from CAKVLS010000010.1 coordinate 28,846, forward strand.
ATCTACTTTTGATGATAGTGAGTCAAAATGCCCAAACTGTGGTGCAAAAATTAAATAAGTAAAAAAAAAGACAAGTTAGAGATAACTTGTTTTTTTTGTCGATTAGATATTATTTTAATGCCTCTTGCGTAAATATAGCGTATAAGGAGAAAAAATGAAAAAACTACTTATACCTATTATTTTTATATTTTGTCTAATGCTCAGTGGCTGTCATATGAGTCTTGATAAAGTATCTAAGGACCTTACCACATACGACATAGAGGCAGAGTTTATAGAAGAGGACAAAACATTATACGCAAGCCAAATGGTTTATTACAAGAATAGAACAGATGTAACGCTAAGCTGCGTAGATTTTCACTTGTACCCCAATGCTTTTAGAGAGGACGCAAAGTTTAAGCCGGTTAGTTTTTCGAGTGAGGCAAGAGCGTATTATAATGGCAAAAGTTATGGAGGTATAGATATTGAGAGTGTAAGTGTCAATAATAAAACTCAAGAAGTTAATATTTGTGGCGAAGACAAAAACATCTTAGAGGTAAAAACTGACGAACTATACCCAGGTGATGAGGTTAAGATTTTTATAGCTTACAAAGTTAAACTTCCAAACATAAGACATAGATTTGGCTATGGCGAAAATACATATAACTTTGGTAACTTCTATCCGGTAGCATGTGTGTACGAGGACGGCGGATTTGTCCAAGATACATATTCATATAACGGCGACCCATTTTATAGCGATATGGCAAACTATAATATTAAGCTAAAAGTTAGTAATGATTTTATTTTAGCAAGTTCGGGCACTCAGCTGTCAAAAAAGTCAAATGACGCAATAACAACTTATACTATTAATGCAAAAGTAATAAGAGATTTTGCTTTTGTACTAAGTCGTGATTTTAAGGTTTTGACCAAAAAATGTGGTAATACATTAGTATATTATTACCATTTTGATGATGGCAACGCCGAAAAGAGCCTAAAAACTTCTTGCGATAGTATAGAAACTTTTAACAGGTTATTTGGCGAGTATCCATATGCTACACTTAGTGTCGTTGAAAGCGACTTTGTTCACGGCGGTATGGAGTACCCAACACTTGTATATATCTCAGCTCAAGTAAGCGATTATGAAGAGTATACTAATGTCATTGTTCATGAGATAGCTCATCAATGGTGGTATGGTTTAGTTGGTAACAACGAATATAAAAATGCATGGCAAGATGAAGCTTTGGCTGAGGTTAGCACGCTACTTTTTTATGAAGAAAACGACAGTTACGGTATCTCAGTGGAGGGCAAAAAGAAAATATTAAATGACAACTATGCAATGTTTTTAGATGTTTTTAGGTCGGTGTATGGCAGTGTTGATGAGAGTATGACAAGAAGCCTTGGCGAGTATAAGAGCGAAACAGAATATACATATATCACTTATGTCAAGGGTAATATTATGTTTTGCGACCTAAAAGATTTTGTAGGGAAAAAGAAGTTTATCAAATCATTAAAGAAGTATTTTGAGAAATGCATTTACAAAAATGCAATTCCTGACGAGTTAATATCTTGCTTTGAAAATGAATGCGGAAAAGATGCTGGCAAGTTTATAAAATCATATCTTGACGGCACGGCAATAATTACCATAAAATAACATTTTTTTATTGTTGCCCAAAATGTAAAAGTGTGGTATATTATGTAGGTAAAAGGAAAATACAAATGAAGTCAGTTAGTATTGCAAGCGGTAGCAAAGGCAACTGTTTGTATGTAAAGAGTGAAAATACGGCTTTGCTTGTAGATATAGGTCTTACTTGTAGTGCACTTGAAGAAAAATTAAAACTTATTTCCGTTGACCCTAAAAGTATAGATGCAGTGCTTGTGACACACGAGCACATCGACCACTGCAAAGGTATTGGAGTCTTTGCGAGAAAGTACGGAACTAAGATATATATGCACACCAATGGATATCCATATATCATGAGCAAACTTGGTAATATTCCGCAAAATCAAATAGTATGTTTTACAGGTAGCGACTTTTTTATAGGAGATATCACAGTAAGTAGTTTTGAAGTGCCTCATGATAGTAAGTTTTGTGTAGGGTATAGCTTTTTATCTCAGGGCAAAAAGATATCTATCGTTACTGATATTGGCAAAATGTCAAAGGCAATACTTGGTAAACTTGAAGGTAGTGATATACTTTATATAGAGGCAAATCATGATGAGAGAATGCTACTTAATAATGAAAAATATTCTGCCGCTCTAAAAAATAGAATCTTGTCTCCAAGGGGGCATATGTCTAATACAGAGTGCGGCTTGGCTCTTAGTTATCTTGTTCATACCGGTGTCAAACAAGCAGTGCTTTCGCACCTTAGCGAAGAGAATAACACACCTCTTCTTGCTTATACAACGGTAAAAAGAGTGCTAAAAGAGAATGGCATAATAGAGGGACAACATATCTGCGTTGATGTCTCACTCCAAAATGAAATAGGTACAACTTTTGAGGTACAGTAGTAAAAAACAGGCTTAGCCTGTTTTTTGTTTTTTGATTAGTTGATATTTATTATTATTTATTGTATAATTTTTACATTAGGAAAGGTGTTTTTTTATGTACAACTTTAAGTATAGCTATAGAACAAAAGACTCTGCAATTTTACCACTTTTGTTAGTTGCGGTAAGCCTAGTATATTCTTTTATCTTTTCGCTAGCGGTTGCTAAGGTCGCTATGTTAAACGGAGCAACCACTGAGGCGGAGATTGCGACTTTTGCAAGTCTTCCTTGGGTAACAGTTATTAACATGCTACTTGGACAAGTATTTATTATCGGTACGTATATTATTTACTCACTTGTAACAGGCAAAGATATGGCTGTTGCTAGCACAATCAAAGGTAAGTTTCAATGGCTTCCATTCCTTGTAGTTATTGTTATGTCGGTAGTTTGCTTGTTTGGCTTTAACTATCTGGTTGCTGTGATTGATACTGGCATTGTTGGGATTACCGGCAAAGGCGTAAGTGCTGTTGAAGTCGTTGGAGGCTTTGGTGGGCTTGTACTTTCTAGTTTTTGCTTTGCAATAGTTCCGGCTATTGTTGAAGAGTTTGTTTATAGAGGCGTTGTCTTTAATGGACTAAAAACATCTTTTAAGCCAACTACTGCTATACTTCTTAGCGCACTAATATTTATGTTAATGCACTTTAACATTTACCAAACTTTCTATCAATTTATTCTAGGTGTAGTGCTTAGCTTAATTTGTTACTACACAGGCTCTATACTTTATAGCATGGTTTTCCATATGCTTAACAACTTTATGGTAGTACTATTTGCTTATGTCGCACCTAATCTGTTTGTAGTAAGCAACATGTCAGCACCTATTGTGCTTTTGATAGTAGGTGGGGCGCTACTTGCAGCTGGGGCATTATTTGGATTGTTTGTCCTTCTTAAAAAACTATGCCAAAAATATGACACAAAAGCAAAGGTAATAGAAGAAAAATCTGAGCAAGAACAAACTATCGAAAACACCGAAGGTTTGTCAGAATATGATATCAAACAACTTAATATCAAACCTCAAGGATACTCTAAAAAACTTCTTTGGTATGCAATAGCAATATTAGTTGTAATGTGGATTATAACTAACTTTGTTTAGAATAAAATAATACACTAAAAATTAAAACATAATCAAAAATTAAATTACAAAATAAAAATTAAAAGAGGAGGGCATATGAGAAAAAGTAAATTATTTTCATCTACTATGGCGTACTTTTGTGCTATGGTTATACTTGTAGTTTTTTATATTATAATAGCTAATTGCGATTTATCTTTTATGCCCGCCGAGGCACAGGATATATTTACTACAGTTATTATACAAATAGTTATAATATTTGCTTTACCACTAACTATTTATACATTGTTTAGAAAGCAAAGTTTGAAAAGAACTTTTAGAGATTTCAATTATAACGGAGTAAGTTTTAAGACGCTTATTTATTCTATTGTTATTGGTATCGCTTGCTACTTTATGAATGTTCTCGTTGCTTCATTTTTTAGCAACATTATTAGACTTTTTGGGTACGAAAGTATACCAAGATATAGTAGCCCATACACAGCAACTACTACAGCTCAGTTTTTCACCAATTTAGTCTTAGTTGCAGTTTTGCCAGCTATATGCGAAGAAACTGCTCACAGAGGACTTCTTTTAGGCGGATTATCTAGACTAGGAATCAAGAGATCAGTACTTTTATCTTCAATATTATTTGGACTATTGCACCTTAATATCAATCAATTCTTCTACGCAACAGTATTAGGATTTTTGATGGCGATAGCTGTTATTATGTCAAAGAGTATTATACCAGCTATGATTATTCACTTCTGCAATAACGGACTTAGCTTATATATGTCGTTTGCCACCGAGCGTAATCTTTTTGGTAGCAAACTTTCAAGCGTTCTAAATAACTTTTTGACTGGCTCAAATGTTATTGCTGCTTTCCTTGGAAGCTTTGCGATTTTGACAGGACTTACACTTATAGTTGTAGTATTTTATGTGCTTTTGCTTAAAGAAACTCGTATTAAAAAGATGTCTAGACTTCTAAAAGATATTTCAACTGTTGATATGTCTAAACAAGAAAGGGAAAAACTTATGGCTATTAACCCTAAGGCAAATCCATTTTCTAACACATATATGACCAACCTTGAGACAATCAACTCATTTTTTAGAGAGTACAACTTGACAAGCAATCAAGAACTTATATTCAAAAAAGAAGAAAATGAATATCATAAGCCAACATTTATGGAACTTGTATTCCTAATCGGTGCAATACTTCTTGGCACTATAGTTACAATATTCACATTTGTATGGGGTATACTATGATTAAGTTTAGAGTAGTATGTGCTGGCAATATAAAAGAGCAATATCTCAAAGAGGCAATTACTGAGTACTCAAAGAGAATAAATAAGTACGCAAAAATTGAGATTATAGAGTGCCACGAAGAAAAGCTTAGCCCTAATCCAAATGCTGCCGAGATAGATAAGGTGCTAGAAACAGAAGCAGATAGTATTATAAAAAATCTTGCTGGCTTTTCTATACTTTGCGATATTGACGCAAAGGAATTTTCAAGCCCAGAGCTTGCAGAATTTATTAAGGCAAAGACTTTAGAAAATAGCACAATAACCTTTGTGATAGGTAGCTCGTATGGAGTATCTAATAGAGTAAGAAATAGCGTTAACGCCAGGGTGTCTTTTTCTAAATGCACTTTTCCTCACATGCTTATGAGGGTTATACTTTTGGAGCAAATATATAGAAGTTTGGCAATAATCAATAATGCCACATATCATAAATAGGTAAGTTATGGAAAAGTTTATGAAAGAGGCTTTGCGCCTTGCAAAAATAGCTTATAAAAAAGATGAAGTACCAGTAGGTGCGGTAATTGTAAAAGATAATAAAATAATTGCAAAAGCATATAACAAAAGGCAAAAGTTGCAGGATGCGACTTTGCATGCGGAGATTATCGCTATCAAAAAAGCCTGCAAAAAACTACATACTTTTAGACTTAATGATTGTACGATTTTTGTGACGCTAGAACCTTGCGCAATGTGTAGTGGGGCGGTTATAAATGCAAGAGTTGGAACAGTAGTCTTCGGGGCGTACGACCAAAAATATGGCTGCTGCGGAAGTATATACAATCTTCCAGAAGACAACAGATTTAATCATAGAGCAAAAGTTATTGGAGGCGTAATGGAAAAAGAGTGCCGAGAACTTTTGACACAATTTTTTGAGAGTAAAAGGAGAAAAGACTAGATGGAAACTTTGACTATAGAAAGACCAGAAACAGAATTAAAAATTGAAAAAATAGAAGAAGGTCATACCAAAGTTAGAGCACTAATTTTGCTTACAAAAAATAAATTTTTTGAACCTAACAAGTACCCTTGGGAGCTTGAACTTTTGGGCAAGAGTATGCGAGACTGGGTAGCAATGGCGTGCGATGGTATGCCTTATGATTTTGTAGAATATGACGGCGAGCAAAATGTCCTTGACCTTGTGCGTGACAATCTAAAAGACAGCGAGTACACAATTGTTTTGTTTAGTGATACACCACTTATTAGGAAGAAAACTGTTGAAGAAATTTTGGACTACTGCTACATAAAAGGTATGTCTGTTTGCAAGTTGACAAGAGGTTATGTTTTCAAAAATGACTTTGTAAAAAATGCAACAGAGCTATATACAGCAGAGCCACAATACTTTGACGAAGAAGATTTTATGACAGCTTACAACTTCAAACAACTTATGATAATAGAAGAAGTTTTGAAGAATAGAGTTTTAAGTTTTCATATGAAAAATGGCGTTAGAATTTTGGACGGGGGAGCAGTATCTATTGATGCTGATGTCACAATAGAAGGCGGTACTATTATCTATCCAAATAACAGAATTTATGGCAAAACTTTTGTCGGTATGGGCACAAAACTTTTGCCTAATAACATTATCAAAAATAGTTATATTGGTAGAAATTCTATAGTCGAATATTCTGTAATCAAAAATGCAGAACTTCCTGATTTTTCTACCGTTGGACCTTTTGAAAAAATTATAAAATAACATTTTTTGCTACACTATTTTTCTAGATATTTCATATTGAAAAATATGGGAGAAAATATCTATGATAAGTAAATCTGCAAAAATCTCAAACAGTGTAACAATAATAGGGGATTGCAAAATAGGCGAAAATGTAGTAATATATGGGGACTCATATATAGAAGATTGTGAGATAGGAGACAACACGACCATTTGGTCGAGTGCCCTAAAACACTCACATATAGGGGCAGACTGTACGGTCGGGCCTTTTGCACATGTGCGAGAGCATAGTGATATAGGTGATAAAGTTAGAGTAGGCAACTTTGTAGAGATAAAAAAGTCGACCATAGGGTCGGGTTCTAAGCTTGCACACTTGACTTATGTCGGCGATGCTAGCATTGGCAAAAATTGTAATATAGGTTGCGGAGTAATATTTTGCAATTATGATGGCAAAAATAAACATAAGACAACGCTTGGCGATAATGTCTTTGTCGGGAGTAATTGCAACCTCATAGCACCTATTGAGATAGAAGATGACTGCTTCATTGCGGCAGGTACTACCGTTACCGAAAGCACTCCAAAGAGTACTTTTGTAATAGGTAGACAAAAGCAAATAAATAAACAAAGGAAATATTAAAAATGTATCTAATTGTAGGACTAGGAAATCCCGGAGCAAAATACCTAAAGACATATCACAATTTGGGTTATATGGCGATTGATAAAGTAGCCGAAAAACTTGGAGTAGAGTTTACAAAAACTAGAAACTCTGCAAAAGTTGCCTTGGCAAATTATCATGGTCAAAGTATAATTTTGGCAAAGCCTCTAACATATATGAACCTTAGTGGCGAGAGTGTTGCGGGCTTTGTTCGCAAGCAAAAAATTGCTCCCGAAAATGTCATTGTTTTTTGTGATGATATTGATATACCTAAGGGCACTACAAGATATAGAGAGCACGGCAGTGGCGGAACTCATAACGGACTTCGCAATATTGTTTTGCATATAGGCGAAGGTTTTAAGCGTATCAAAATAGGTGCAAAAGATGACAATATAAAGAATCTAGCAGACTATGTTTTGAGCAAGATTGATAATCAAAGTATGGAACTAATTTTGCCTGCAATAGATGAGGCCGTGGACAAACTTTTTGAGATAATTAAGTAATGTATAGTTTTATAAATCTAAAGAAACTACAAACCCAAATCGAAGGCTATAAGACTCTTCAAGTCAATGGTCTTGGACTGGGCGAAAAGGGTTTTATAACAAGCATGGTTGGGAGACGAGTTCTTTATGTCGCTCCTGACTTTTTTGCTGCAACTAATCTCAAAAGACAACTAAATAGTTTTGGCAAAAAGGTGGCTATCATAAGTGATAGATTGCCACTTATGTTTGGCGTTAACGAAGATAAGAACCCAATTTTTAGAGAATACATTTCAGCACTCAACGGACTATGCGATGGCACTATTGATGTAGTTATTGCTATGCCTAGTGTCCTTATGCAAAAGCTCCCTTCAAAGGAAATAATTAGGTCATCTCTTATTAGCATTTTTAAGGGGCAAGAATATGATATAGAAACTATTGTTTCAGGACTTGTTAACCTAGGATACAAGAGAGTTGATAGCGTAGAAGAAGAGGGCGAGTTTGCCGTTCGTGGAGATATAGTTGATATATTCGTGTATGGCTCGCTACTTCCATATAGAGTAAGTTTCTTTGGGGACGAAGTAGAAGAGATATACACAATCTCACTTGACACTTACAAAAAAGTTTCTAGCGTGAACTCAATAAGTCTTGCACCTAATACTTTGCTATTCCTAAACAGCGAAATAGTAGACGGCGCTATCAAAGAGATAAACAAATGTCTAGCCGCTAGCAAATTATCTGGCGATGAGCTTTTGACTCTTACCCAGAATATAAACAGCCGAATAGAAAGTATTAAGGCAAACCGTGATGTTTGTACTAGTTTTTTGGCACCTTTTATTCCATATTTTAATAGCTCAATCATTGATTATTTTGACGATGGCGAAATAATTTTTGATGAACCTAAGATGATAACTGACATTATTGATAGTCAGTATGAAGATATCGCAAAATCCGCTGAGGACTTTATCTCAAGTGGTGAGATTTTGCCCGAGCACAAAAACTTGTATTTTGCAAAAAATGAAATACTAAAAAATGTTGATGATAAGCATTTGATGGCGTTTAATAGAGTATCTACCCAGAACAAAATTTTTGCACCTGAGATGGTAACAACTTTTAGGACTATCGCTACCCAAAAGTACTATATCGACTTCCAAAGTTTGATATATGAGCTTTCGCATCAAAGCATGCTAAAAACGACAGTTTTTATAAGTGCTGGACAAGCTATTACTTATAACAAAATCAAAAATATGCTTTTGTCAAAAGATATTAGATTTGAAGAAGTAAAAACGCTTGAAGACGCAAAGGACTTTGAGATAAACCTATCTCCTAGCAATATTCCTATAAGTGTTGGTATTTACGAAGATAGCTTTTTGCTAATAGGTAGTGACGACCTTAACCAAGTTGCCGTTGACGAAGCGCCAAAAAAGCAATCTAAACCTCAATATTTGCCAAAAGTTAACGACTATGTCGTTCATGAAGTGCATGGCCTTGGTAAATGTATTGCTATTGAAAAATTAAAATTAACATCTAGTTATAGAGATTATTTTGTTATAGAGTATCAAGGCGGAGATATTCTTTATTTGCCAACCGAAAACGCCAATATGCTATCTGCCTATGTTGGCGAAGTCGCCCCAAAGTGCAACAAGATAGGCGGAGCGGACTTTTATAAAGTAAAACAAAAAGTTAGACAGTCAGTAAAAGAGCTTGCTTTTGACCTAATTAAACTTTATTCAAAGCGTGAGCATTCAAAAGGTTTTGTTTATTCAAAAGACAGCTATTTGCAAAAAGAATTTGAAAAAGCCTTCCCATACTCATACACTGAAGACCAAGCCAAAGCTATCGCAGATATTAAGACTGACATGGAAAGCACCAGAATACTAGATAGACTTGTGTGCGGAGATGTAGGCTTTGGCAAGACTGAAGTTGCTCTATGTGCGGCATTTAAGGCTATCCAAGACGGCAAACAAGTTGCTATCATTTGCCCAACAACTATTCTTAGTGAGCAGCATTATAATACTTGCCTTGCCCGTATGAAAGACTTTATGGTAAGTGTTGCTGTTGTCAATAGACTAAAAAGCCCAAAAGAGCAAGAACTTATCTTATCTAACCTAAAAGAAGGCAAGATAGATATCATTTGCGGTACACATAGACTACTTTCGGATGATGTCAAGTTTAAGGACTTAGGTCTTTTGATTCTTGACGAAGAGCAAAGATTTGGCGTTGAACATAAAGAAAAACTAAAAAATATCAAAAACAACATTGATGTTATCACACTATCCGCAACACCTATTCCAAGGACGCTTTACATGTCACTTATAGGCGTTAGAGATATTAGTTACCTTAACACCCCACCAAGAGAAAGAATCCCAACCAAGACTACAATTATAGACTTTTCGGACGCATTACTTGTCAACGCATGCAAAAAAGAACTTGAACGTGGCGGCCAAGTACTAATTGTTTATAATAGAGTCGAGAGTATTTATGACTTTTATGGAAAGGTTAAGAGACTCCTTGGTGACGATGTAACTATTGGTGTTGCTCATGGTCAAATGACCTCAAAAGAACTAGAAGACAGTATATACAAAGTCTTCACTAGACAGACGCAAATTTTAATAAGCACTGTACTTATAGAAAATGGCATTGACCTTCCGTTTGCTAACACCCTTATTGTTATTGATGCAGATAAATTAGGCCTTTCTCAGTTGTACCAACTAAGGGGTAGAATAGGCAGAAGTAACATTTCATCTTTTGCATATTTTACATTTGAGCGAAACAAAGCCCTTAGCGAAGAGGCATATAGAAGGCTTGACGCACTTCTTGAGTTTAGTGATATGGGTAGCGGCTACAAGATAGCTATGAGAGACCTAGAGATAAGAGGTGCAGGAGATATCTTGGGTGCTAGACAGTCAGGGCATATCGAAAAAGTAGGTTATGACCTATATATCAAACTACTAAATGAGGCTATCTCTGAGCTAAAAGGCGAAACTAAGCAAGAAGCCAAAGAGGTTAAACTAGATATTGGCATCAATGCATATTTGCCTAAGGAGTATGTCGTAAGAGAAGAGAACAGAATCTCATGTTATACTCGTATCAGCAAGATAGTTACCGAAAATGACCTAAATGATACTTTGGCATATCTTCAAGACGCTTATGGCGAAGTGCCTCTTGTAACGAGACAGCTATGCCTTGTTGCCTTTATCAAAAATATGTGTCAAAGACTAAGTATTAAGAGCTTAGTTATCAATAGTTTCTTTGCAAAAATAAAAGTTTATGACGAAATCAAAAACACTAATATTTGGGAAAAAATGACCCAAAATGTGGAAAATATCGGCACTTTTAGCCTAGATAGTGGAACTATCGACATAAAACCAAAAGACACTCCACAAAAAACACAAGATGTCGTAATCAATTTTTTGAAAAAATGTTTAGAATAGTCAAATTGTATTTGATTTTATACAAAAACTCGTGTATAATGTAGTGTATTAAATTATAATAATAGGAGACTGCCGTGAAGAAAAAGATATTTGGTTTAATAGCAGGTTTATGTTGCACAGCTAGTTTATTTTCTGGCTGCAATCTTTTTGGCACTGATTATAACAAGTACTATGGCGAAATCGTTGCAAAAAATGGCAAATATGAAGTAACTAGAGAAGAGTTAATCAATGGTTATTCTAGCTATGGTCAAAAGTTAGTTTCTGAGAAAAAATACTCAGTAGAAGAAGCTATGAAAGCTACTATGAAGATGCTTTTGCAAAGAAAAATGCTACTTGATACTATCAAGAATAATGCCGCAAAAGAGCTTGCCAATACTAGCCTTGAGACCAAAGATTATAAATATGAACTAACTAACAGTGAGTACAATGCCGCTGTCAAAGAAGCTTGGGATTATATTGACGGTCAAATTAAAACTTATGTAACTAAGAATTATGACGACCCAGACAAAGTATTTACTGAAGATAAAAAAGACGACCCTGCTCATGCGGGTTCAAAGAAAGAGTTTACTCAAACTATCAATGTAGAAGGTGACAAGATTAAAGTTGTTACCGAAGAGAAAGAAGATAATGCATCTAGACTTTCTATTTATAACTATACTAAACCTACATTTATCAATAGCGAAATCGTAGACAAGGTGATGAAAGAGTATATCGCCGACCTAAAAGAGGCTGAATCTTACAAAAAACCAAAAGACACCTCTGACAAAGCTGTACTTAATAGAGAGCTTGATAGAGTATTTAAGACATCTCTTGAGAATGCATATCTAACAAAATTCCAAACTTCATACACAAACAGCTTTGGAACAGAGAACGGATATTTGACAGGTGCTACTACTCAAGCTATATTAGACAAATACATCGCTATGTACAACGCTAACAAAGAAGAGTACGAGATTGATAGTGCAAGTTTTTATAAAAATGTAGTTGATACAAGCAACAGAAAGAACTATGTTTTTTATGGTTATAGTGAAGATATTATTGAAGTTCATCACATTTTAATAAAATTTGCTAACGATAGCTCAAAATATGAAAAAGACCCACTTCTTAGCGATAAGGAGAACGAAGAAGCTAAGAAAAACCTTAATACTATTAACAACACATTAGCAAAAGAGAGAGATAGCGAGGGCTACGAGACAGGCAAAACTGTATCTGTATATGACCTAAGAAATACTCTTATCCAAAATATCATTGATTATGCTGATGGTACATTTACAAAAGGTAGCCAAGCATATACTGATTATGTAACTACTGAGTTTGATAAACTTATGTACAAGTACAATGAAGATGATGGTATTCTTAATGCACAATTTGACTATGCAGTTGGTGCTAATGGCACAACAGGTATGGTAGAGCCATTTACCAATGCAGCTATTGACCTATATAACGAAGGCTATACTGGCGCTATATCAGACATCGTTGAGAGTAGTTATGGTTACCACATTATTCTTTATACTAACAAACTATCTAATGTAGACTTAGGAGCTTTGGATATTAACCTACTTGCTAATATTAAGCTTACAAGTTCTTCAACAAAAGAAAATAATATGTTAGAGTATATGTATAGTTTAATCAAGAAAGAGGCATATAGCGCTTATGAAGCTAATGTCCTTGCGACTCTTGAGGCTGGGCAAACATATACATATTATAAATCTGTTTATAAAGATTTGTTAGGTTAGTATTTGAGTTTAATTCATAATTTAACTGGGGAAAGTTATTTCCCCAATTTTATGCATAAGGAGGGCTAATTTTTTATGCCGACCAAGGAAGAGATTTTAGAGAAACGCAAAAAATTAAAAATTAGCGTTCCTGTAAAAAAATCTAATAAAAAATTAAGAAGTAGTTATGTAGCCAATTTTTCAAGAGACAGGTATTATGCTACTAGCCAAAACATAAAAGAAATAAAAAAATTAACCGAAAACGAAGACTCAAAAGAACTTCAAGCGGCAAAAGCTTCCGTAAAAGCACAAAGTAGTAAAAAGAAGAAAATGATAAGTCTAATTTTCTTCCTTATTAATATTATAGTTATCGCTATAATTTTGATTGTTCAGATGAAACAAGGTATAGTCGGTAGCCCTAGCGAATTAAGTGTTAACGGCTGGTATATCTTGGGTGCATTTGGTATGTTCGCTCTTATTATGCTTGCAGAGACATTGAAGTTTAATGTGCTTATTCGTAAAGCTACTGGCAAAAATAGGCTTGGATTGTCATACAAGACAGCAGTTCTTGGTAGATATTATGATGTTATTACACCTTTTGCTACCGGAGGTCAACCTTTCCAAATCTATTACACTAACAAATACGGCATTAAAGGTGGAGAATCTTTTTCTATCACCATGTCAGAGCATATGTTTCAACAGATTGCTTACTTTATCATCATAACAATAATTTTTGTTGGCTCTTGCCTAAAAATTGGTGGAATAACTAATATCATTTTGAAGTATTCTAGCATCTCAGCTGTTGAGGCTGGTATCGTTGCTTCAATGTCATGGGTTGGTTATACTATAGTTGCAGCACTTCTTCTTGCGGTTGCAGTAATAATCCTTAATAGAAAAGTCGGCACTGCCATAGTTGTTGGCATCTTAAAACTTTTCTGTAAAATATTTAGAAGAGATTATAACAAACTATTTAGAAAGACCATGAGAACAGTTATCACATGGCAATCAACTATGAGAAGATACAAAAAATCTCCTTGGGTTTGGATTTCTAATATTTTGTTATCTACATTATTCTATGCAGCATTATATTCTATACCATACTTCATTTACTGCGCATTTATGGGCTGGAATAGTGAAATATGGCTTAAAATAATACTACTTACTATCATTATTGACCTTGCCTCATCATTTAACCCACTTCCTGGCGGAACTGGTGTTTCGGACCTTTCGTTCCTTGCGGTATTTACTAGTTTGTTCGCGGTTAAAAATACTTTCTGGGCACTACTATTATGGAAATTCTTTACTTACTATGGATTTATCTTGCAAGGTTTGTTAGTTTTAACTTACGACTACTTTATAGGTAATAAGAGGCTAGAGAAGAATAGAGAAAAGTGGTGTGCTCCTAGATATGACAAGATAAAAGTAAAAAACAGCTTATACTAAAAGCTGTTTTTTTATTTTCTAAATCGAAAAAATTCGCTAAAAACTATATGCAAAACTCGTCTAACTTGATATCTCTACTATTGTCATAGACTTTTTTGATATCAAATAGATGTCTTAAAGACATATAATTATTTCTTAGCGTATACCCATCAAGAGGTGTCCTGTCCATAAAAAGTATCTTTTTGTTAAGTGGGTTAGGTAGATAGCTAAAATAACTCTTTACGCCCACTCCGCAAAATAGTCTAAACCCTGCTTCTTCTAGTGCCTCGTGTTTAGGACTAAGTTTAGAAGTGTCATCTACAATCTCACGCTCGCCATAAGGATATACATATATTTGAGTCTTACCAACTAGTGGCTCAACTTCATTTTTCCACTCGGCGATATCATTTTTGAACTTTTCATTTGATATCTTTTTCATATGATAATGTCCATAGCTATGACTAGCAAACTCCCAGCCGAGTGATTTTAATTTTGCAACAACTGGCTTTACTGCGGCTATTTCTGTGTCTTTATTTGCGGCATCTCTATTAGTCCTATATCCTAGTATGCCGTCATAACCAGTTAAACATATAAGCCCCCTTGCCCCATTAAATGAAAAATCAGGGTGTCTTGTAACAAAATCTTCTAGTATAGTGACAAACTCTGCATTGTATTCTGGGGCGCTTTTGCCGGTGCAAGTCGCAATATTTTTTGAACTATCAATGATTATTTTGTCTACCATACCAAGCCCCATTTTTTTGCGATCATAGTTGACATCATCAAAAGACATTATAAGCGGTTTTTTGCCTTGCGGAATATATAATTGCTTCTTGGTTGCAACGCCGTTTTTGACCTCAAAAATACTACTTGATTTGACAAGAATATAATTATTTTTGTATAGCTCAGAGAGTATATTTCTAAACTCTTTTGTCGTCAAACAGTCTGTGTCATAATGCTTGCGCATCTCGTTATTTTTTGCAAAAGCAATGTCTGTATTGGCTATCAAGCAGTGTGTAAAAACATGCTCAATTTCGCCCGAATATTTGACCAAATTTTGTGCACTTGTATTCTCTATTTCTGGGACAAAATTTTGAGTATTTTTTGAATAAAAATTACCTCCAAAAATTGCAAAAATTATTGCCGAAATAATGATCAAAATTACTGGCAAAAATATGTTTATTTTGCCCACATTTTTTACATCTATATTATCCATATTTTTAGTATAAATATTTTATAAAAATTTATGTCTAAAAGCCAAAAATTGGTAAATAATTTTGGTATGAAAAAGTTTATTATTATGTGCGTTCTAGCATTTTGTTTGTGCACTATAGGATTACTTGGTATTTCGCTTCTAAGTAGCCAAAAAGCCGTATATACGGGCGTTTTTGACTATTACTTGCTAGGAAGTATGACAGTTTTATAAGATTATTAAGTGATATATGCAAAAAAATATATTGTTAGCAATAAAATTTTATATCAAAAAACACAAAAATAATTTTGATTTTTGATACATTTCTTTGTGCTAATTTTGCCTAGTTATTTAGATTATTTTTAGAACTATTTTTATAGACTTTTTATGCTAATTTTTAAGACCATTTTGTG
Organism: uncultured Clostridia bacterium; assembly: GCA_934757865.1. Classification (GTDB taxonomy): domain Bacteria; phylum Bacillota; class Clostridia; order Christensenellales; family UBA1242; genus CAKVLS01. The sequence goes on from CAKVLS010000010.1 coordinate 44,676, forward strand.
CAATTTTTAGTAGTAAAATTTGCATACTTTTTTGTGTTAAAATAGTCTCATTTTTTGCTCAAAATTTACTACATTTTTAGTCAATTTTTTATTGTACTTTTGTTGTAGATTTGTTTTAATTGGTTAACATATTTTTGCGTTATTTTTATTTTAATTTTAATATAACTTTTGTTAATTTTTGAGATTGATAGTAATAAGC
>CAKVLS010000011.1 GCA_934757865.1 uncultured Clostridia bacterium
TTGCTCATGACGAAAACAATGAGTGCAAAGTTGGCGATACTGTTGAAATTATGGAAACTAGACCTATTTCAAAAACTTGCCACTTTAGACTTCTTCGCGTTGTAGAAAGAGTTAAGTAGGAAAGGAGCAAAGTATTATGATTCAACCTCAAACAAAACTTAAAGTTGCTGATAACACTGGTGCTAAACAAATTATGTGTATCCGTGTTCTTGGTGGTTCATTTAGAAGAAGTGGTAATATAGGTGATGTAATTATTGCTTCTGTTAAAAAAGCAACCCCAGGTGGCGTTGTTAAAAAAGGTGATGTTGTAAAAGCCGTTATCGTAAGATCTTGCAAGGGCGTTCGTCGTAATGATGGATCTCATATCAAATTTGATGATAATGCAGCAGTTATAATTGATAACCAAAAACAACCTAAGGGAACTCGTATCTTTGGACCTGTAGCAAGAGAGTTAAGAGACGGTGGATATATGAAGATCGTTTCTCTTGCCCCAGAGGTTCTATAAGGAGTAAATTATGGCTAATATGAACATTAAAAAAGGTGATAACGTTGTTGTTATCGCAGGTAAAGATAAAGGCAAAGTTGCTGAAGTTCTAGCTTGCTTCCCAAGTGAGAGCAGAGTAACCGTAAAAGGCGTAAACGTAGTAACTAAACACAACAAGCCAAAGAGTGCTCAAGACAAAGGCGGTATCGCTAAAGTTGAAGGCAAAATAAGCGTTTCTAATGTTGAGCTAGTTTGCCCAGTTTGTGGCAAAGCAACAAGAGTAGCTCACAAAGAAGTAGATGGCAAAAATGTTAGAATTTGCAAAAAGTGCGGAGCTAACATGGACAATGCTAAAAAAGCTACAAAAGAAACAAAAACCGCTACAAAATCAGCTGCAAAAGCAACTAAAGAAGTAGCAAAAGAAGAAGTAAAGGAAGCTCCTGCAAAGAAAGCTACCTCTACAGCAGCTAAGAAAACAACAGCTGCAAAAACAACTGAAGCTAAAAAGGCTACAGTTACAAAAACAACTGAAGCTAAAAAGACTACAGCTACAAAAACAACTGCTGCTAAGTCTACAAAAGCTACAACTGCTAAAAAATCTACTACAACTACCAAGGAGGCTAAGTAGAATATGAATAGACTACAAGAACATTACATAAAAAATGTTATGCCTGCTTGTGTAAAAGAGTATGGTTATAAAAATGTTATGGAAGTTCCAAAGATTGACAAAATCGTTGTCAACCTAGGACTTGGTTCTGACAAAGATAACTCAAAGAGCTTCAACAATGCTCTAGAGGAAATCGCTCAAATCACTGGTCAAAAACCAGTAGCAACAACTGCTAAAAAGTCTATCGCTAACTTCAAAATTAGACAAGGACAAAAAGTTGGTGCAAAAGTTACTCTAAGAGGCGAGAGAATGTATGAGTTTTTAGACAAACTTATCTCAATCGCACTTCCAAGAGTTAGAGACTTCAAGGGTATCTCTCCAAAAGCTTTTGATGGCAGAGGAAACTACTCTCTAGGAATTAAAGAACAACTTATATTCCCAGAAATCTCATATGAAAAAGTCGACAAAATTAGAGGTTTTGATATTGTTATTGTTACAACCGCTAATACTGATAAAGAAGCATTAACATTACTAACACTAATGGGTATGCCATTTAGCAACAAGTAAGGCAAAGGGGTTAAATAAATTATGGCAAGAAAAGCAATGATTGAAAAACAACAAAGAAAGCAAAAGTTCAGTACTCGTGAGTACACTAGATGCTCTATTTGTGGCCGTCCACATGCAGTATTAAGAAAATATGGTATCTGCAGAGTATGCTTTAGAAATCTAGCATACAAGGGCGAAATCCCTGGCGTTAAAAAGGCTAGTTGGTAAGGAGGAGAAATTATGATAGTTACAGATCCAATCGCAGATATGCTTACTCGTATTCGTAATGCTTTGACAGCAAAACATACAGAAGTACTTATTCCTGCTTCAAAAACAAAAAATACTATTGCTCAAATCCTTTTAAGCGAAGGCTATATTAACTCAGCTGATTTAGTTGATACTGGCAATTACAAATCAATCAAAATTGGTCTAAAATATGGTCCTAATAACGAAAAAGTTATTCAAGGTTTGAAGAGAATTTCTAAGCCAGGTCTTAGAGTTTATGCAGAAGCAAAAGATATCCCTATGGTTCTTAACGGCCTAGGTATTGCTATCATCTCTACAAACAAAGGTATTATGACTGATAAGCAAGCAAGAGCTAACAATGTTGGTGGCGAAGTACTTGCTTACATCTGGTAGGAGGTTTAGTTATGTCAAGAATAGGAAGATTACCAGTAGCTATACCTGCTGGAGTTACAGTTACCGTTGATGGTCACAATGTAACAGTTGCAGGCAAACTTGGTACTTTAACACAAGTTGTTGACAAAACAATCTCTGTTAAAGTGGAAAATAATGAAGTTGTTTTGACAAGAGCTAACGAAAATAGCGATGTTAAAGCAAAACATGGTCTATATAGACAACTTATCGCAAACATGGTTAAAGGTGTTAGCGAAGGTTTTAGTAAGACACTAGTTATCAACGGTGTTGGTTACAAAGCTACACTTGTTGGTTCAAAAGTCGTTCTTAATATTGGTTTCAGTCACCCAGTTGATGTTGTTCCAGTTGAAGGTATCAAACTTGCTGTTAACAACAACACTGATATCGTTGTTAGCGGTATCAACAAAGAACTTGTTGGTCAATTCGCAGCAAAAATAAGAGACATCAAACCAGTAGAGCCATATCATGCATATGGTATAAAATACGCAGACGAAGTAGTTATCCGCAAAGAGGGTAAGACTTCAGGTAAAAAGTAAAGGAGCGCTTAAAAAATGATAAATAAAGATAATAAAAATGCAAAAAGAATGCATCGTCATTTAAGAGTTAGAAACAAAGTTTCTGGCACAAAAGAATGCCCAAGACTAAATGTTTATCGTAGCACTAGCAACATCGAAGCTCAAATCATCGATGACGTAGCTGGCAAAACACTAGTTAGCGCTTCTACTTATGAAAAGTCGATTGCTGATTCTCTAAAAGGTAAAACAAAATCAGAACAAGCTTACCTTATTGGTGAAGAAGTTGCAAAAAGAGCTAAGAAAAAAGGCATTAAAACTGTTGTTTTTGACCGTGCTGGTTACCTATATATCGGCAGAGTTAAGAGCTTAGCCGAAGGCGCTAGAAGTGCCGGATTAGAGTTTTAATGGAGGACACTATGGCAAAACAAGAAGTTAAAAAAGAAAATGCAAAAAGACCTGTTACTCGTAGAGAGGACAGCGAATATGACAAAAAGCTTGTTGAAGTAAGAAGAGTTGCTAAGGTTGTTAAGGGTGGTAGAACTATGAGATTTAGCGCCCTAGTAGTAGTTGGTAACGGAAAGGGTCTTGTTGGTGTTGGTATCGGCAAGTCTGCAGAAGTTCCAGAAGCTATCGAAAAAGCAACTGCTGCTGCTAAGAAAAATCTTATCTCTGTACCTATGGTTGGAACAACTATTCCTCATAGCGTAACTGGTAAGTATGGTTCTTCAAGCGTACTTATGATGCCTGCTAAAGAAGGTACTGGTGTTATCGCTGGTGGTAGTGCCCGTGCTGTTATCGAGCTTGCTGGTATCAAAGATATCACAACAAAAAAACATGGTTCTAACAACAAGATAAATGGTGTAAAAGCCACTCTAGAAGGACTAAAAGCACTAAGAACTAGGGAGCAAGTAGCTGCACTTCGTGGCAAAGCTCCAGAAGAAATATAAAAGGTAGGATTTTTGAGATGGAAAATAAAACAAATAAGACAAAAAAATCCGCAGGAAAACTAAAAGTTACTTATGTTAGAAGTGTTATCGGTCTAGAAAAAAGACAACAAAAAGTTCTTGAAGCATTAGGTTTGAGAAAGCTTAATACTACTAAGATCTTCCCTGATAACGAGAGTATCAGAGGCAGCCTATTTCTAGTAAAACACCTAGTAAAAGTAGAAGAAGTTAAGTAAAGGAGCAAACTATGAATATTCAAACTTTAAGTCCAGCTCCTGGTGCTCGTACTAGCCAAAAAAGACTAGGCAGAGGTATCGGAAGTGGTATTGGTAAGACAAGTGGCAAAGGCCACAAGGGTCAAAATGCTCGTAGTGGTGGTGGTGTAAGACCTGGCTTTGAAGGCGGTCAAATACCTCTAATCAGAAGACTTCCAAAGAGAGGTTTTAACAACCAATTTAGAAAAGTTTACGCTATTGTTAACGTTTCAGATTTGAACAAATTTGAAGACGGTGCTGTAGTTGACGCAGCAGCTCTACTAGATGCTGGTCTTATCGGCAAAGTAGAAGCTTACGGTGTAAAAGTACTTGGTAACGGTGAACTTACTAAGAAACTTACTGTAAAAGCTGACAAATTTACTGCACAAGCAAAAGAAAAGATTGAGAAAGTTGGTGGAAAAGCCGAGGAGGTATAATGTTTAAGAACATTAAAGAGGCATTCAAAATAAAAGAAGTTAGAAAAAAACTTCTAATCACATTCGCACTACTTATAGTTTATCGTGTAGGATGTTGGTTGCCTATCCCTGGCATAAATATTAGTGCTTTTGGCACCGCTGCATCTAGCAACGACTTTTTGGGAATAATCAGTGCCGTAAGTGGTAACGCACTATCTAATGGTGCTATACTTGCTCTCGGCTGTATCCCATATATTAATGCATCTATTATTATTCAATTACTTGGTGGAGCAATTCCTGCTATTGAGCGTCTTTCTCAACAAGGCGACGAGGGAAGAAAGAAAATCAACATGTACACAAGAATAGTAGCACTAGTACTAGCTATAGCTCAATCTATTGGTATAGCTGTTCAATTACAAAGTGCTTATGACGCTAGTATATTTGGTGGTTCTACTTTTACTGCTATGATGGTAGTTGTTATAATGGTTGCTGGTGCTATGTTTACCGTTTGGCTAGGTGAGAGAATCACTGAAATTGGCGTTGGTAATGGTCTTTCATTACTAATCTTCGTTGGTATTCTTGCTACAGCTGGTCAAGCTATATTCCAAGCAATTAAAGATTTGTTTACTAACATTGATGGCATCTGGAACTTATTATTGTTCTTTGCTGCTGTTATCTTAATATTTGGACTAATCGCATGGGTTGACCTTGCAGAACGTAAAGTTACTGTCCAATATGCAAAACAAATCAAAGGCAGAAAGATGTATGGCGGTCAAGCTACATCATTCCCTATTAAGCTAAATGCACAAGGTGTTATGCCTATAATTTTAGCAATGACAATTTTGTCATTCCCACAAATGATAGTTAGTATTTTCTGGCCAAGTGTTACATATCCTGAGATATTGGCTACTGGCGGCTGGTTGTATACTTTATTAAGCTCACTTTTGATTTTACTATTCTCATACTTTATGGCAAGCTTAACATTTAAGCCTGATGAGATAGCAAGACAAATGCAACAAAATGGTGGATTTATCAATGGTATTAGACCTGGTAAAAACACTTCAGATTATCTAAAGAAAATCTCTGATAGATTGACTTTCTTTGGAGCAATCTTCCTAGCTCTAGTAGCGCTAGTTCCAACACTTGTATTTACATTTATTGGTGGAAACAGCTCTCTAGTTAACGCATTTAGTGCTACAGGACTTCTAATCGTTGTTTCTTGTGCACTTGAGTTTGATAAACAACTAGAATCACAACTATTGATGAGAAGCTACAAAGGCTTTTTGAAATAATAAACAAAAGGATTTTTATGAAAATTATTCTTTTTGGACCTCCGGGTGGAGGTAAAGGTACCCAAGCATCTTTGATAAAAGAAAAGTACGGTATCGCTCATATCTCTACAGGAGATATATTTAGAACAAACATAAAAAATAATACAGAACTAGGCAAGCTTGCTAATAGCTATATCGCAAAGGGCGAGCTTGTACCAGACTCTGTTACCATTGATTTGGTAAGAGATAGACTTACCTGGGACGATTGTAAAAATGGCTTTATACTAGATGGTTTTCCAAGGAATGTAGCACAAGCTGAGGCATTAGAGAAGATGACTGACCTTGACGCTGCAATACTTATTGACCAAAAGTACGAAGTAATTATTCCAAGACTTGCGGGTAGAAGGGCTTGCAGAGGCTGTGGAGAGACTCTTCACACCGATTGGCTAAATGGTCAAAACGCATGTCCAAAGTGTGGTGGTGAGATATACCAAAGAGATGATGATAAAGAAGAAGTTATCAAAAATCGTCTAAAAGAGTATGAAAAACAAACTGCTCCACTAATTGATTATTATAAAAGTAAAGGCTTATTAAAGGTTGTTAATGCAGCTAATGATATAGCTGATACTTTTGAAATAATGAAAAATGTCCTTGAGACATTAAAAGGGTAATTAAAATGATAAAGATAAAGTCTGCTGAAGAAATCGCTATAATGCGTAAAGCAGGTGCTATCACAAGAGAAACATTGCTCCTAATGGAGAAAAATGTTAAACCCGGAGTTACCACAAAACAACTTGACGAGTTAGCTTATAACTTTATCGTCAAGAATAAGGCAACACCTAGCTTTCTTAATTATGGTGGCTTTCCTGCTACTATCTGTGCGTCAGTCAACGAGCAAGTAGTACATGGTATACCTAATGATGAACCTTTGAAAGAGGGCGACATTGTAAGTATAGATGTAGGAGCTTGTTACAAGGGCTACCATGGGGATAGTGCTAGAACTTTTGCTGTAGGAAAAATATCTCCCGAAAAGCAAAAGCTTATAGATGTTACAAAGCAAAGTTTCTTTGAGGGCATCAAACTTCTAAAAGACGGAGTTTGCCTTGGAGATGTTTCTGCTGCTATCCAAAGATATGTCGAAAAACACGGTTTTTCGGTTGTAAGAGATTTAGTTGGTCACGGTGTTGGAAGAGAACTTCACGAAGACCCAGCTGTTCCTAACTATGGATTTGCTGGTTTCGGTCCTAAGATTCACAAAGGCACAGTACTTGCTATTGAGCCTATGGTAAATATGGGTACTTATCGTGTTAATTTTAGTGAATTTGATGGTTGGACGGTTACTACAAAAGACGGTAAACCTTCAGCTCATTATGAAAATACCGTTCTTGTCACCGAAGATGGTGTCGAGATTTTGACATAGGTGAAAAATGACTAATAATTTTGAAATTGGAGATATAGTAGTTTCAAAAGCTGGCAGAGATGAGGGCAGAGTATATCTAATCGAAAGTTTAGATAATGACTTTGCAAACCTTGTCGATGGCAACTTTAGAAAATTGCAAAATCCAAAGAAAAAAAGGTTGAAACACCTTAAAAAATCTGGTATCAAAATTGATTCTATTGCTAAAAAGTTTAGCGAAGGAAAAAAGGTCTTTGATACTGAGATATTTAGTGCAATTAAAAATTGCGAAATCAATAAATAAGCCTAGCGCTTAAAAAGGAGATTTTATGCCAAAAGCCGATTGTCTAGAAACAGAAGGTGTGGTTACAGAAGTATTACCTAATGCTACATTCAAAGTTCAACTTCCTAATGGGCATGTTATTACTTGCTACATTTCTGGTAAACTTAGAATGAATTACATTAAGATACTAGAAGGCGACCAAGTCAAAGTTGAGATGAGTCCTTATGATTTAACTAAGGGTCGTATCACTTGGCGTGGCAAACAAAATTAAGGAGAAAAATTATGAAAGTTCGTCCATCAGTAAAACCTATTTGCGATAAATGCAAGGTTATCAAAAGAGAAGGCAAAGTTATGGTAATTTGCTCTAAGAGCAAAAAACATAAGCAAGTTCAAGGTTAATTTTAGCTTTTTTGAATTAGCCTTTTTTGGCTTTTTCGGCTAAAATTTAACTTGATTTTTGTCTTTCAAAAAATTAAAATTTTATCAAAAAATATCTGTTTTTGTATTGAAATATAGATGTTTTTGTGATATAATAAATTAGTTTGAAAAAACTCGTGATAGAGGCGGCTGGATATTTATATATCTCTCTATCCGTTTACATACAGATAGTGTATTTGTCATAACTGTGTTATGGCTTTTGTGCTGTCAGGATATTTATATCTAATAAATTGGAGGATTATTATGGCTCGTATTGCTGGTGTAGATTTACCAAGAGAAAAAAGATTGGAAATCGGTCTTACCTACATTAAAGGTATTGGTAGAGTTACTTCTAACAAAATCTTAGCTGCTACTAACATCAGTCCTGACCTTAGAGTTAAGGATCTTACTGAAGAAGATGTTGCTAAACTAAGAGAGTACATCGAACACAACCTAACAGTTGAGGGAGATCTTCAAAGAGAAGTTTCACTAAACATCAAAAGACTATCAGAAATAGGCTGTTACCGTGGCATTCGTCACCGTAAAGGTTTACCTGTAAGAGGTCAAAGCACAAAACAAAATGCTAGAACTTGTAAGGGTCCTAAGAAGACAGTTGCGAAAAAGAAAAAGTAAGGTTAACTAATTAGCCTTCATCAAATATTATAAAGGAGCATAAAAATGGCTGTTGCTAAAAAAACAAAGAAAAGAAAGTCAACTAAAAACCTAGATAAGGGTGCTGTTCATATTCAAGCATCTTTCAACAACACTATGGTTACTTTTACTGACGCCGAAGGAAACACTGTTTCTTGGTCTAGCGCTGGTAGCCTAGGTTTCAAAGGTTCTCGTAAGAGCACTCCTTTTGCTGCTCAACAAGCAGTTGAGACTGCTGCAAAATCAGCAAAAGAACAAGGTATCAAATCAGTTGAAGTTTATGTTAAGGGCCCTGGTAATGGTAGAGAATCAGCTATCAGAGCTTTAGCTGCCGCAGAAATAGATGTTACAAAGATTACCGATGTATCACCTATCCCTCACAATGGCTGTCGCCCACCAAAAAGAAGAAGAATATAATCTTTCTTCGGGCATTTTATTTGCAAATATATAAAGGAGTTAAATTATGGCAAAATATACTGATGCAGATTGTCGTCTTTGCCGTAGAGAAGGCTGCAAGCTTTTCCTAAAAGGCGATAGATGTGTTTCATCTAAATGTGCTATGGAAAAAAGACCTGTTCTTCCTGGACAACACGGTGCTGAGAGAAAGAAAGTTACTGACTATGGCGTACAGCTTCGTGAAAAACAAAAAGTTAAGAGAGCTTATGGTCTACTAGAAAAACAATTCAGAGAATACTATGAAGAGGCTGAAAGAATCGCTGGTGTTACTGGTGAAAATATGCTTTCACTTCTTGAGAGAAGACTTGATAACGTAGTATACAGAATGGGTATTGGTTCTAGCCGTAGCGAAAGCCGTCAAATAGTAAGTCACAGACACATTACTGTTAATGGCAAAATCGTAAACATCCCTTCATACCAAGTTAAAGTTGGCGATGTTATTGCTATCAAAGAAAGCGATAGAGATATTGAGATGTTCAAGCAACTTAAAGGTGTTAAAATTTCTACACCAAAGTGGGTTGAATTCGATACAGAAAAACTTGAAGGTAAAGTTAATGCTCTACCACAAAGAGATGATATCGATCTAAACATTCAAGAGCACTTGATCGTTGAGTTGTATTCAAGATAGTAGATAGGAGGGATTTCTCTATGATAGAAATTGAAAAACCAAGAATTATTGCCGAAGAGTCAGACAATGGCGCAACTGCAAAATTTGTTGTTGAACCACTAGAAAGAGGCTTTGGTATTACATTAGGTAACTGCCTAAGAAGAACACTTCTTAGCGCAATGCCTGGTGCAGCTGCCGTTGCTATTAGAATAGCTGGCGCTCAGCACGAATTCTCTAACATTCCAGGAGTTACAGAAGATATTACTGATATTGTTCTTAATATCAAAAAACTTGCTGTTAAAACTACTGTTTTGGATAGAGATTTTAGAAGCACACTTCATCTAAGTGCAGTAGGTCCTTGTGAAGTGCTTGCAAAAGATATTCCTGTAAATGACCAAGTTGAGATTCTAAATCCAGATTTGCACATCTGCACACTTGATGATGGCGCAAAACTTGAAATGGACATTATCATTGGTAGAGGTAGAGGTTATGTTTCTGCTGCTCAAAACAAGAGCGAAGAAGACCCTGTCGGTTATATCAGTGTTGACTCAATCTTTACACCTGTAAAAGCTGTTAACTACAGTGTAGAGAGTACTAGAGTTGGTCAATCACTTAACTTTGATAAGTTAACAATAGATGTTCAAACTAATGGTACTCTTAGTGCAAGAGAAGTTATCAGCCTTGCAGCTAAAGTTATCCAAGACCACATCGCATTGTTTGTTGACCTTGTTGACTTTATGGGAAGTATGGATATTCTTGTTAACAAAGAAGAAAACAAACAAGTTAAGGTACTAGAGATGCCTATTGAAGATATGGATCTTTCTGTTAGAAGTTATAACTGCCTAAAGAGAGCTAACATCAATACCATCGAAGACTTAACAAAAAAATCAAAAGACGATATGCTTAAGGTTAGAAACCTTGGACAAAAGTCTTTGGAAGAAGTTATTTACAAATTAGAGAGTTACGGACTATCACTTCGTAACGATGAAGAATAAAAAAGGGGACAATTATGGCTCAGATTTCAAAATTAAACAGACCAACCAAAGAAAGAATAGCACTAATCCGTGGTCAAGCTAGCTCATTTTTGTGGGATGGAAAAATCGAGACAACTGAAGCTAGAGCAAAAACTCTACAAAGTTATGTAGAGAAAATCTTAACACTAGCAATCAATTCTTACGAAGATACAGTAAAAGTAACTAAGACAGAAGTAGATAGCAAAGGTGTTAAAGTTAAGAGAGAAGTTGTTAACGATGGACCTAAAAAACTAGCTGCTAGAAGAGCTATCATGTCTAAACTTTATGACAGACAAGAGCAAAGAAAGGATAAAGAACCAAAAGCTACTTTCATTGCTAGAACTGCTGATATCAACCACCCACTAATTGAAAAAATCTTCAACGTTTATGCTCCAAAATATGCTGAAAGAGCTAAAGAGCTAGGACAAAAAGGTGGATATACCAGAATACTAAAGTTAGGCAACAGAAGAGGCGACAATGCCCCAATGGTTATGTTAGAGTTAGTATAATAATATGATTATTAAAAAGCACGCCTGATGGTGTGCTTTTTTGTCGCTCATATACTTTGAATTATCATTATAAATGCATTATAATTGCTGAGACTATTTTTGAGCTTTGAGTATACAGTTTTTCATAATATTTTATTATGTAACATAATGTTACATATTTTGCGTAACAAATTGTTACACTAGTACTAGGAAAAATTATGAAAGGCTTAAAGAAAATAAGAGAAGAAAAGAACCTAAATCAGCAAAAAGTTGCTCTTGATCTTAATATATCAAGAGAGGCTTTGTCATACTATGAAAATGGTAAACGAGAGCCAAGCTTTGAGCTTTTGAAACTTATGTCAAAGTATTTTGGCGTATCAATACATTATTTAATTACTGGAGAGGAGTTCTCAAAATAACTTAGCCCCACGGCAAGTTATTTTTTTTGAGAAAAAGTTAAGCAAAATTTGTCAAATTTTGAAACATTTTGTAAAACTTTTGGTATACATATGAAGTTACTTAGATTTTCACTATATGCTGTTGCCAGTCTTGCGATAATAACCGGGGCTGCGTTAACTATATATTTTACTGATGCATCTAATGGCTATTTGTATTTTACAAAGAGCAGCTTTTTGGCGCACTTTGGAGAGAGTACCAGCATTGAAGACTTTGGGTTAAAATGTAGTGAAAGTTTAGATGATATAAATTTTGAGTTGGGCGATGGTGTTGTTAGAGATGAGGATAGATTTACATTTAACAAAACTGGCAATACTTATATAAAAGCAACTTGTGGAGACCTAAAAGCTAACATAAATGTACAAGTTGTGTTTGATGAAATAGAAGAATACTTTGATATCTATTGCGATTATAACGGCTTAAGCGAAATGGACGAAGAAGTAAATATTGGAGAAACTATCAAATTGTATTTGCCATCAAATAGTTCGCAAGATTTTAAGGTCGATGGGTATGACAATGATTGTAATATACTAGTTGACTTCCACAAAGAAAAGTATGATTATAGCCTAATCACTTATCAAGATGTTGTTAAGTGTGATGGCAATACTATAATTGCAAATACAGTGGGTACAAGTAAGATTTTTGTGTCATTTGATAATATTGGCATATGTGCAAATTTTGATGTAGAAGTATTACCTATAAGTGTAGTTGACATTTTGGTAGATGTTGATACTTTATATGTCGAGAAAGGCGAAGAGTTTTTAATCGCCTATGATGTTTTGCCAGTTTATGCAACTTATAAAAATGTTGATATTAACATAAATAATAGTAATATCAAATGCGAAAATAATAAGTTTTATGCCGTAAGTAATGGAAATAGCACGATAACACTTAGTTGCGGAAATGTAATTAAATATGTTAATGTTGTCGTAGGCGAGATTGCTGACAAAATAGATGTACAAGTTTATGGTGAGGTAAAGATGGGCGAAAACATCTCAATAGTAACCAAATGTTATAAAAATGACACTCTTATTGATGCAGATGTAGAATATATAGCAGTAGTTAATAATCAAGAAGTGGCTCTTGATATGGTAGCCGAAGATATAATTTATAAGCACAATATGACAACTATGAAAGTCAAGACTTCTATGTATTTTGAGATAATAGTTAGAGTTAAGAAAAACAAAGGAATTAGTCAAACAATATATGGTAATAATTAGCCGTATGTTGTTTGACTTTTTTTTGATAGATTATTATAATTAAAATATAAAATTGTACCCATAGTGCTATTTTGCGAGCAAAAATTTAGACCGCAAAAATTGTGCTAAATTAAAGGAGAAAAGCGTGAAAAGGTTTCTAAAGATTTTTGGACTAAGCCTTGCTGGCGTTATAGTGGGCATCGCACTGCTTATTGGTGGTGGGTGGCTTTTTGGAGCTTTTACCGAAAAGCCCGTTAAACCAAAAGACATTGCTTTTGTCGAGACGGAAGTTAGCACTTCTAACATGACTGCATTGCGTGTTAATACAACTACCGAAGGTGTTAACCGCAAGAATCTTCAAATAGATGTTAGTCCTAGTGGCATTATCAAATGCCCTAAAAAAGCAACTATTGGAGAAGACTTTATAATTGTTCCAGAGAAGGGTGACGATGGTTACAATGTTGGAGGTATAGTAACTATTACTGCAAGCTTTGAAGGTATGTACATTGCAAAATGTATTGTCAAAGTCGATGTGCCAGTAGCGGACGCTATAGTTAAGACTTCTCATACAAGTCTTTCTAAGGGCGAGCAAATTTCTTTTTCAACCGAGGTTATCCCTGCTCGTGCTTTGAGCCCATGGAAGACAGATATCATAGGCGACCTATATGACGACAGAGCCAAAGTAATTTATTACTTTTTGTGCGATGCAGACGGCGCTCTTATGGATATAAACAAAGCATATTTCTATGTTTCTGGTAGAAGCACTAATATGCTAACTAGCAAACAAATAAATGCACAAACTAAGATTGTTGCACAAGAAGAATGTAATTTTTATGTAAAATCTTATTGCTTCTCAACATTTGCAAGAGAAGATTATTATAATGTAGCCACTGCAGAAGATATGTTATATACTGACGGCAGAGGCGAAATACAAGAAAAATACAGAGCAGTTTTGAAAGAGTCAAGAGCTGAGAACGGAGACAAAAATGGACAATTCGTCAATGTAGCAGATGTTTATATTAACTCATTCACAGCTAGTGATGAGACTATCAATACTTTCTGGTATGAGACCCAAAACTTAACCGTTAGAAAAGACGAAAATGCAGAGGACTCATCATATAACCTAGACATTAAGTTGCACCCAGCAGAGAGTAGCGAAGGTTATACTTATCTTGATCTAGATAACTTTATTGATAATATCGTTTTGGAAAGAATAGCTGGTGCTGATGTTACAGTAACTAAGGTTGGACAATTTACAAGTGGTAAACCTGCTGATTGGAAGTGGACTGTTACCCCTAATACTTATAGCTCAACAGATACTACAGCAACACTTAGAGCAACTATTCATTATATTGATAGCGAGCAAAAAGAACAAGTTTTGACTCATGACTTTAATGTTTCTATCAATACAAGAGATGTAGCAGGTATCACTGCTAATGAGTTTGAAGATGAAAGCGGCACAAAGCGTGATTATGTTTCTCTAAACTCTGACAGCCCAAGCACTGACTCAATCAAGCTTGAAGAGGGTATGTATACAACTATCTTAGATAGTGGATTACTTTCTCATTACTACAAGTATTTTAAGATTGTCCCTCAAACTGGATATGGCTATTCAACATTTAGTTTGTTAAAATTCTTTATCCCAGAAAATTCAGTTATTGTTCCTTACACTGCCGGAACATACAAAGTAACTTTTGAATTTGATGCTAAGAACGATGGCGACTATCGTATTGTATTTTCAGATGGCAGCAGCAATATAGGAAATATTGTATACTTCAAGTATGATGACAAGACCAATACTTGGGAAGAATCAGGCAGCCCTGCTGGTCAAACTGGTAAGTTTAGAGCAGAGGTTATGTTCAAAAAGACTAACGAACAACCTTTAACATTTGAGTTCCAAGATTCAACTAAAACTCCTGTTAAAATAATAGATGTTTCAAATGTACTATATTATACAGAAAATAGCGAGTATCCTTTCCTAGAAATTAACGGCGTAAAAGTTAAGACTTTCTTCAATAGCGATACTAGAGTAATCACTAGACAACTAGCAGAAGTAACAGCAGAAGGCTTTGGTAACTTCACACTAATAGCTTGTGTTGTAGTTTCTGATAACAATGGTTCAATCATTTATTCAGAAGACGGAAACTTTGAAAAGATAATGTCTAAGACTATTGAAGTTAGAGTAACAAACAGCGTAAAAGACCTAGAGCTTAACATTGTTGACTCTGAGGGCGGAACAAAAGGTATTGCTCAAGGCGACTTTAATAAGACAGTAGTTGTTGACGAGAACGCAGAATATTATATCAACATCGCCCCAGGTCCAAACACAGCTCTTGATGTCCTAAAACAAGCCGTTGAAGCTGGCAATGTAAACGTAACATACAAAGTTAACGGAGATGCAAAAAATAGCGATGGCGTTCAAATAAATGCAGACGCATTAAACATAGGACTTTTGGAAGAAGATAGAGACGGCGAAGGAAATTTGGTTGGTTATAAATTCTTACTAGAAGTAAAGAATGTATATTCAATCGAAAACGCAAGAGGCGAAACCCAAAACATACTATTTACTTTGACAATCTCTGTTGAGGGTACTAACTTTAGTATCAATAAGACCATAGAAGTAAGAGACCATGTTATTAAAGAGGCTGTAATCTCTTATGACGGCTCTACAGCTAATAGTATGAGAATATACGCAGCCAATGTTGATAACTCTGGTAAAGTTGGATTCAAAGAATGGTCAAGACAACAAGTAATTGACCTTAACAAATTTAGCTTCACATTTGAGAGTGAATATGGCGTTATTGATGTTGAGCCAGAGATAGAGTTTGCAGCAGCTAAGAATGTAGTAACTACAGGCATTATCAGTGCAGTTAAAAATGCTGAAGGCAAGTGGGTACTAGAGCTTGGCAACTTCCCATACTATGACGATGGTGTTGCAGTAACTATCACTATGAAGTATGGTGGCAGCAACGAAGATGTTAACAAGCGTTACGTATACAACGCAACATTAGATTTATATGAGCTTAAGAGCTACGAAAATTCTAGTGCAAATTATACTTTGACAATCAATGGCTTTGAGATAACATATGCTGTAAAAGCCGCTGAGGTTGTCGGTGTAAAAGATCAAACAGTTAATATCCTTGATCCAAAATTTGTTACAGTAACAATTAGAGATGGTAAAAAATCTAATGTAACTGTTGATATTGTTAAGATTGTAAACTTTGGTATGATAGAGTCTGAGTACTTTAGCTTTGATAGTACAACAACTACTATTACTATCAAAAAGAGTATAACTACTCCTCAATCAATAATGGTAGCTTTAACTATTGGTGCTAACAGATTTGCAACACATTCATTGACATTTAAGTCACCATTTACAGTAGAGCAAGTTAAGACTGACACAATCAAAGCTCCAAGCGAAAATGTAAACATTGCTTCATACTTTAGCGTTAAGAAAGATAAGACAGCTGTTGAGGCTGATATGATAGAGTACTCTTTCGGCAGCAGCAAAGTATTATCTAACGGCAAGACTGTTGGAGATTATATCTCATTAAACGGCAGCAGCATAACTGCAAAATATATTCCATTTGATATTGATGTAGATATTTATATCACCATCTACGAAAAGAATGGCGAAATAAGAGAAAATAAAGGTACATTTGATGGTTTTACTATCACATTCGTTAACGACTACTTGACTAACAATACTGTTAAGATTCAGGGTTCTAGTGACAATGTAATCTATGGTAACAAAGCTAATAACTATGTAGATATCTCGTCTGTTTACTCAGGTTCTGATTATACTATGACTATGTCATTCAAGAATAACAAACTTGACCCACAAGATGAAACTACACAATTTGTATTTGCAGGCGTAAAAGATGATAACTATGGTTATAGTATCTATGCTTGTGATATAGTTACTACAGAAGATATTGCTATAGAGGTTACACTTTATATCACTGTTCCTGGCAATGGCGATACAGTTGTTATCTTTACAATATTCGTAAGACAATATATAACTATAGAGTTTGCTAATAATTCATCTATTCAATCTGGTGGTTCTACCGGAAAAGATGTAAGCACATTAGACAACTTCAAAATAACTAACCCACAAGGCGAAGTAGTTTCTCTTGGTGAGGGCGGTATAGAACAATATCTAGAAGTAAAAGTTGCTGACGACAGCAAAGATTTACTTGAGATAAGAAGCGTATCTACAGAAATGACATCAGTAATATTTGCTAAATCTGGTGTCCAAGAGGCAACAGAGGCACATATCATAGTTACTCGTAAGATATATGCAGGCTCAGGAATGCAACATTCTTACACTATTGATTATGTACTTACAGTTCACATTTTGCCTGAGGCATAAAAACAAATTAAATCTACCCAGAAATTCGCTGGGTAGATTTTTTTTGATTGTTTCTAAATCCTTTCAAAAATAGTTGGTAATATCAAAAAAAAAGTTTATAATAAAAAAGTAGGATATAAAAATTTAGGAGAAAAATATGGGCGTTTTTGAAAATCCACATTATTATGACAAAAACAAATTTAGCGAACTAGAATTTGCTCAACAAAGAGATGTATTTTTGAAAATAAGATCTTGGGTTGCGACAGTTACTGGTGACGCTAGATATAATAACGCTTTGTATCGCAAAACTATAATTAAGCGTATAGAGCAAGTTTGTGCATATGCATGTGCAGGACATATACCAGCTCAAGATTATATGGGTTATATATACAAGAGAGGTTTTAGCACTTTCTTCCCAGAGAATTATGAGAGAGCTTTGCAATGGAATATTATTGCGGCTTCTAATGGTAGTAAGCTTGCCCCTCAAAAGATGAAAATGTTCTTAAACCCAGCTATTGATAAAATTTTGCTTAGCCCTAGATGGTCGCAAATCATTAAATATAACGACCTAAACCGCTCTAACTATTTTTGGTTTTTGAGCCAGTTCGTTTGCGATTATCTATACAAAGATTTGAAACTAGACCCAAAAGCTATGACACAACTACCACTAATCAGCAGCGACGAAACAGAAGAGAGCAGAATAGTCGTTAAGTATGATAAGATTCGTAACGAATGCATAGACGAGGCTATCAAAGAATTAGTAAAGCAATTACCAGAAGATATGCCAGAGCCAGAGTATACCGGCAAGATTGGTGAAGAATTGTTTGACGATGATAAGCAAGAAGAGGTACAAGACGATTCTCCATATATTGAGGATATTCCTGATGAAGAAGAGGGTGAGCAATATCACGAAGATGGCGATTTTGACGACAATAACTACTAATAGACCTTTTGTAATGCCATATTTTATAAGAATGCCAAGTTATTTTATAAGGCTATCAAGTAGAAAAAGTTAATAAAACAAATAAAAATATTTAGAAAACACCTAATATTTAGGTGTTTTTTTATTTTTATATATGAACATATGATATTTGTCACAAATGATTAAAGTTAGGGCATATTTTTTTATAAATAAAACAAACTAACCAAAAAGGGAAAAGTATGAGCCATAATGTAGTAAGAGAGATAGACAAACTTGGTAGGTTAGTATTGCCAAAAAGTATGCGTGAAAGTGCAGGGATTAAACTTGGGAGCTCTGTTAAGCTAGAGCTTGTTGGGGACAAAATTTATATTTCAAAATATAATTGTCTTTTGGGGTTAAAAGATTTTGCGGAGCTTGTATGCGAAAGTATATATGATGTAACGGGCGAGATTACTATTGTTAGCGACTGCCATCATATAATTGCAGCTAGCGGCATCTCTAAGTGCGTTAATAGTGTGATAGAATATAGCGATGGATTTTTGATAGTGGGCGAAAAGGAAATAAAAATTAGCGACATAATATCTGTAGACATTACAAAAAATGGTGAGTGTGTCGGGGTTGTGCTACTTGCTAGCAAAGACAAAAAGTTAGAAAGTTTAAGGCCGACAATTAAACTTTTTGCTAAGTTCTTGGGTAGGTTAATAGATGGCTAGACAAAGTATAATAAAGTCCGCCCTTATTCTCACCATTTGCGGACTTGTATGCAAAATTCTTGGGGCGTTATATAGAATACCTCTTACCAATATATTGGGCGGAACGGGTATGGGTATGTACTACCTCGTTTTTCCTATTTTTTCATTTATGCTGTCACTATCATCGGCGAGTTTGCCGGCGGCTATATCTAAACTTGTGGCGGAGAGTTTGAGTAACAATGACGAGAAGTCTGCAAAAAAATATTTCAAATGTTCGTTTGTTATATTTTTTTTGTTTGGAACTTTTTGCACAATTTTTGTTATGGTTATTGCGCCGCTTTTGTGCCGAGTTCAAAACAACACAAGCGGAATAATGTCATATCTAGTTATTGCTCCTAGCATACTTATAGTTTGCCTTGTGTCGTGCTATAGAGGGTATTTTCAGGGCTACCAGAACATGACATACTCTGGGGTGTCACAAGTAATCGAACAAACAATAAAAATCGGTCTAGGGCTTATTTTGACCGCCAAAATGGCTGTTTATGGGCTAGAGTGGGGTGTACTGGGTGCAATTATAGCAATAACAGCCTCAGAAGTCGTAGCGCTTGCATATTTGTTTTTTAACAAAATTTTATTTGAAAGAAAAAATAAAAAAGCAAATGTTATAGAGAATTGCTTAGATAAAAAATCAGGCGTAATAGAAAATCAAAAAGCTGATGAAAAATCAAATAGTTATTATTACAAAAGTATCTTAAAAACTTCTATACCGTTTACCTTAGGTTATGTCATATTCCCGTTAGGGGCTCTAATTGATAGTATTATGGTAGTGCCGCTACTTGTTAGAAGTGGAGTGGCTAGCGAGACTGCGATATGTGTTTATGGTCTTAACAATGCAATAGTCGGAACTCTTACCAATCTTCCTATTGTTGTTTCGACTTCTCTTGCTATGGTTATCTTGCCGTCACTAAGTTATGCGATGAAAAGCGGCTCGAGCGATAATATAACGCCAAAGATATCTTTTGTATACAAAGTAGCTATCAATCTCGTTCTTCCGTGTGTTATTGTATTTGCGGTGTTTAGCAAATGGGTTATTAGTGCAATTTTTGGGACTATGAGTAGTAGCTTAATTGATGAATTTAACATTTCTAGTAATATGCTTATATGGTCAAGTATTGGAGTGTTATATTTGACATTTTTCCAGATATCGACAGCTATCTTGCAGGCAAAAGGCGACTATTATAAACCGGTTATTTCGCTCGGCATAGGCGTATTTATTAAAGTCGTACTTAGCATTATTTTGCTTAACTTTTCTTCTATCAATTTTTATGCGGTCAATATCGCAAGTGATGTTTGTTATATTGTCATTTGCTATATCAATATGCATTATCTCGAAAAAAGTTTTCGTGTCAATATCTCTATGAAAAGCGTCTTTCTTTACCCTATAATTTCGTGCACTTTTATGTGCCTCGCTATATACCTCGCTGGGCTGGGGCTTGCGTATATTTTACCTATTAGGCTTGCATATCTATTTGCGTTTATTGTTGGTGGAGGAGTGTACCTTGTGAGTGGATTTTTACTTAAAAGCTTTTCGAAAGAAGAACTTGGCATGATGCTTGGAAGAAGGTGACTTTTTTGGCATCAAAGTTACTTAATAGTTAAAACATTATGATGATGTTTTGCTTGCTTTTTGGTTAAGACAAAAATATATTTTATAAATGTTTGTTTTTGCTTTTAATTAAAGGCTAAATTTAGTATTATATAGTTATGAAAATTAAAAATGTAGAGACAAAAACAAATATATTTTTGGCACCTATGGCGGGCGTTAGTGATATAGGCTTCCGCAAAATTTGTAGAGATTTTGGAGCGGGGCTAACTTGCACTGAGATGATAAGTGTTAAGGGCTTATATTATGGTAACAAAAAGACTAAAGAGATGCTAATGCTAGCAGATAACGAAAAGCCTTCTTGCGTGCAGCTTTTTGGTAGTGACCCAGATATTTTTCGCAAGGTTATTATGAGTGGTGAGCTTGATAACTTTGATATCATAGATATCAACATGGGTTGCCCAGCACCTAAGATTGTTAATAATGGTGACGGTAGCAAACTTCTTTGTAATATGGAACTTGCAAGAAGTATTATTCATGAGTGTGTAAAGGTCAGCAAACAGCCTATAACCGTTAAGTTTAGGATGGGTTATGAAGAGGGTGAAAATATTGCTGTCAAGTTCGCAAAAATGTGTGAAGAAGAGGGCGCTAGCGCCATAACTATTCACCCTAGAACAAGAGCACAATTTTATAGCGGGAGCGCTGATTATAGCGTAATTAAGGCTGTAAAAGAGGCTGTAAATATTCCAGTTATCGGCAATGGCGATGTCGTTGACAAAAGAAGCTATGACGAAATGCTAAAAACTGGCTGCGATGCTGTGATGATTGGTCGTGGAGCTTTGGGGAATCCGGAGATATTTGCGGAGCTTTTGGGAAGGCAAGTTACTAAGTCTAAGCTCGAAATTATCAAAGAGCATATTGAGCTTTTGCGTCCTATGTACACTAATGAAAAGGCGTTAGTTACAGCATTTCGTAAACATTTACTTTGGTATGTTTCTAACTTTTATTTGTCTACTAAGCTTAAACAAGAGCTTATGAAATACGAGACTATTGAGGAGATAGAAGAGGCTTTGACAGACTTTTTTAACAATTTAGATAGATAAAACATACTATGCAATATGGATTATGTGCTAAAGATTTTTGCTAAAGAAAGTTTGGAAAACTTAATAAAAATAGATGCAAAAAAGGACTCTTTTTGCATTGTTACTATTAGCGAAATAGAGCTAAAAAAGCAGAAAAATTTTCTGCTTTTTTTTGATGACCTTAGCCAAAAAGTTGAGGGAACGCTTGCACTTTTTGTCATAAATTTTGAGGAGGCTAAACTTAATTTTGTAGCTATATTTGAAGATAAAAAATATGATATTATTTTTTCGAGTCCTAAGCTACAGGCGATAAAAATTAGGTCTTTGCAAGGCGAATATATTTGCGTCATTGGGGACGAAATTTATAATAAAAAAGTGATTGATTTTTTGAGGGATAGCGGACAAAAAATTGTTATACATATTGATACATTTTTTGAGGGGTACATGGGAGAAAAAACTAAAAAGTTAAAAGTTATAAGCACAAACAAAAATTGTGTCAAAAAAATTAAAAAAAGTAGTCTAATATAATATACAAAATAAATAAAAAAATGCTAAAATAATATTGTTAAAAACTAAATAAAGAAGGTAACTTGATGGATATCTTTTATGGTATCGTTACTTTTTTGAGTGGACTTGGACTTTTGCTTTTTGCCATTAAGGCACTGGGCGAATCTATGGACAAGATGACTGGTAGTAAGTTTAGACAGAACATCGCAAAATCAGTTGGCAATAGGTTTAAGGCGATGGGTATGGGACTTGGCTTTACGGTGCTGCTACAATCATCTACTGCGTCTATGGCTATGTTTGTAGTTCTTTGCAATGCGGGTATTATATCGCTATCACAAGCTATATCGGTTGTGCTAGGCGTTAATATCGGTGCGGCACTTACTCACATAGTTGTTTTGTTTGGGTCAGTCAAAATTGTACAAATATTATGTATTCTGTCATGTATAGGTATCTTCATCTTTTTGTTTGCAAACTCGCAGACGGTCAAAAATGCAGGTAAGCTTATAGCTGCTATTGGTCTTATCTTTTTGGGTATCACTGTTATGTCGCAAGGCATGTCGGTAATCAACGAAAAGCATCTAATAGATGGCTTTATCAAAGCTATGTCTAGCCCACCACTTTTGGTGTTACTATTTATGCTATTTACTTGCCTTATTCAAACCTCTATGGGTGCTATGGCAGTGCTTATAACCTTTGTTGGGACTGTTATACCGCTAAATAGCGTTATTTGGGCGGTAATGGGCATCAACCTTGGAACTAGCATTTCGTCAATGTTGCTTGTTGTTGGAACTTCTACCAACGCAAAAAGAGTAGGTCTTACACATGTACTATTTAATGTGACAGCAACTATACTGTTCTCGATATTGTTCGCAGTTATGCCACTAGGCAACTGGATAGTAGCTATCACTAGCATTCCGGGGTTTGTTGTTATAATCAACGACTTACTATTTAATGTAGTAATGGCTCTTATACTTTTGCCTTTTGTTAAATATCTTGCTAAGTTTATGCAGATTATTTTCAAAGAGCCAAAAGTCAAAAAGTCAGCTGTTGAGATTATCAGCGATGATGTAACCAAGGCTCCTAACCTTGCTATGCCTCAGGTAATTAACAACTTGACGGGGCTATTTGATAAATTGATTCAGGACTTTTTTAAGAGTGTAGAGTACCTTACTAAACGCACTCCAAAATTAAAGAACGCTGTCTCAAAAGACTGTCTTGACATAGACAAAGCAAACACCGCTCTTGAAGATGTTATTATTCAGCTTACCGCTGGAGTATCTGAGGGCGATAAAAAATTGTTGTCAAAACTTCTTGATGTTGTTCACAAAAATAGGACAATAATAAGAAAAATACAAAAGATACTTTTCTATGCTGGCAGGTGGCAAGAAGAAGGCGTCAAATTATCTAAAAAAGAAATTGCAGACATACAAGAAATGTGTGACAATATAATGCTAATAAGTGTTGAGTCACAAGAGGCATTAAGAAATATTGATAAAGAGCGTACCGAAGATAGCGAAAAGGCTATTGTTAAAGTACTTGGATATGATAACAAAGTAGACGAGATTAAGAGCAGAGTTAGAATAGACTCTCTATCTATTGTCGAAAAAGACGAATCAAAGCTTGAGAGATTTTCGACATATAGCAACTTAATCAATGCAATAGAAGATGTGAGCGAAGTATTTGCGACTATCGCAATCATAGCTTCAGAATAAAAATATAAAAAGGAAGTATTTATTATGAAAAAAACAATTAAAGATTTGGACGTAAAGGGTAAAAAAGTTTTATTAAGAGTTGACTTCAATGTCCCTATGGAAAACGGCGTTATCACTGATGATAACAGAATTTTGGAGTCTCTTGCTACAATCAACTATTTGATTGACAACGGAGCTAAACTGATTGTTTGCTCACACCTAGGCAGACCAAAGGGCAAAGTAGACCTAAAATATACTCTAAAACCAGTAGCTGACAGACTAGCAAGTTTGGTAAAAGCTCCTGTATACTTTGCAGAAGATACAGTTGGTCCTGACGCTAAGAAAAAAGCCAAAGCTCTAAAAGAGGGCGAGATTCTTGTACTTGAGAATTTGAGATTCCAAGCAGAAGAAGAGGCTAATGATCCTAAGTTTGTTAAAAAACTTGCATCTCTTGCAGATATCTATGTTAACGATGCTTTTGGTACAGCTCACCGTAAACACGCTTCAACTTATGGTGTTGCAGAACTTTTGCCTAACGCAGTTGGTTTCCTTATGGGCAAAGAGATTAAAGTTATCGAAGGACTTTTGACAAATGCAGAAAGACCTTTTGTTGCAATCCTTGGCGGAGCTAAGATTGAGGACAAGATTCCAGTAATCGAGAACCTAATCAAAAAAGTAGATACTATCCTTATCGGTGGTGGTATGGCATATACATTTATTAAGGCTGAGGGCGGAAAAGTTGGTGCATCTCTTGTTGATGATACAAAACTTGACCTTGCTAAGAAGCTTCTAAAAACTGCTGAGAAGAAAGGTGTTAAGATAGTTCTTCCTGTTGATGTAGTTGCTAATACTGAGTTTGCAGACAAGGGCAAAATCAAAAAGTTCCCAGCAAACAATATCCCTGACAACTATCAAGGCCTAGACATTGGACCTAAGACAGTAAAAATCTTCAAGAGCTATATCAAAAATGCTAAGACTGTTATCTGGAATGGACCAGTTGGCGTTTGCGAGTTTAACCACTTCAAAGTAGGTACTGACAAAGTTGCAAAAGCTCTAGCAAAATCAAAAGCATTTAGCTTTATAGGTGGTGGAGATAGCGCAGCTGCTATCATCAAACTAGGCTATGCAAGAAAGATAAGCCACATCTCAACAGGCGGCGGCGCAAGCCTAACAATGCTTGAGGGCAAAAAACTTCCTGGCGTAGAAGTAATCAGTAACAAAAGAAAGTAAAAATATAATAAACTCATCTATTAAGAGGATAAAAATATGAATAAAAAAACTATTATCGCAAACTTCAAAATGAACAAAACAAATAGTGAAGTAAAAGAATATCTAAAAGTTTTCAAAAAGCTTGTTAAAGGTAAGGACGCAAATATTGGTATTTGCGTGCCTTATACAGACTTAGCGTTAGCTGCTAAGCTTACCCGCAAAACTGGTATCATTGTCGGCGCTCAAAATATGAACGAGAACGACAAGGGTGCATACACAGGCGAAGTTTCTAGCAGCATGCTAAAAGACCTTGGCATCTATGCCACTCTTATAGGTCATAGCGAGAGAAGAAGTTATTATAACGAGACCAACGAGAGCGTAAACAAAAAGACTATCAAAGCTCTAAGTGAGGGTATACTTCCTGTAGTTTGCATAGGCGAAAACTTAGAGGAGAGAAACGCTGGCAAAACTAATAGCGTCCTAAAAACTCAAATCAAAGGCGCTTTCAAAGATATCTCAAAAGAAGATTTTAGCAAGGTAATAGTTGCGTATGAGCCAGTATGGGCTATAGGTACAGGTGTCGTTCCAGAAAATAAACAGATAGTTTCTGCTATGGCAAGTATCCGTAAAACTATAGCTAGCTTATACGATGAGGCTACTGCCGAGAATACTATTATTCAATATGGCGGCAGTGTAAACGACAAAAACGCAAAAGAAATAGCTGGTCTAAAAGGTGTAGACGGGGCATTAGTTGGTGGAGCAGGCCTTGATCCTGTGAAATTTAATGGCATTATTGACGCTTTTTTGTCAGTTAAATAAAGCTAATAAGTATATTTTGCATTGACATTTTGTGATATTTAATATATACTCAATATGTTAATAGTTAGGGGGGAGGTACCATAATATGCTAGCGAGCATCGCCAACCAATTTGTAACATTTTTGAGAAGTATAGACTTTGTGACAAGAATGATTATCATTTTTGCTTGTATAGTCCTTTCTTTGTGGTGCATTGTTAAATTTATTGGTGCCAATGTCCAAAAAACCAAAATCTCATGGCTTTACTTTTCTATAGCTATACTACTAACAACCGCAAGTATCTTGCTTGCTGTGTTTGACTAAATTTTTTAAGGAGTTTTACGATGTTATTTAACTTACTAGGTGCGACAGGCCTTCCTGTTTGGGTAACCAACAGCTTTCCTATTATAAGACAAATATTGATGGTGCTAGTTTTTGTAGCAGCAATTTGTATGATAATTGTTACTATGATACAACCAGGCGAATCAAGTGGTGGTACTAATGTAATAACTGGTGCTAGTGAGAGTTTTTATTCAAAAAACAAATCAAGCTCTAGAGAGGGCAGATTCAAAAGACTTACTATTGCGCTTTCTATCTTTATAGCTGTAGCAGTTATTATCTACTGTATTCTAACTACAATTTACGGTGGTAAATAATAGAAGTCTTAAGAGTGGAGAGTGATTTTCCACTCTTATTTTATCTTACAAAAGGGGTTAACATGGAACTAAAACAAAACATACTTGACTGTATGGAAACTAATAATATTTTACACGACAATATGCGTGAACTTGCTAATAAGATTGCCGAAAAACTAAGCGTTGATTCTAAGGACGTTGTTTTGTGCCTAAAAGAGCTAATCAGTGCCGGCGATGTTTATGAGTATGACAAAGGCAGATTTGCCTCAACTACTTCGCTTGGAATGGTAAAAGGCAAACTTATAGGCCACAATAGAGGCTTTGGGTTCGTTTCTAGAGGGCCAAAGGCTGAGGATGTATTTATTCCTGCTAAGTTTATGAACGGCGCTCTTAATAACGATATCGTCCTTGTAGAAATATTAAGAGACGATGTAGAAGAGGGACACAGTGAAGAAGGCAAAGTTGTCAAAATCATTTCTCGTGGCACAGACCAAATAGTTGGCACTTACCAAAAGTGTAAAAACTTTGGTTGGGTTCTTCCGGACGATAATAAATTTAACAAGGACATATTTATCCCAGCTGGCAAGAGCAGAAATGCCAAAGACGGAGACACTGTCGTTGTTACTATCACAAGCTATGGCGGTCAAAAGAAGCCAGAAGGTTTTGTAAACGAGATAATAGGTGACAAGAGTGCACCGGGCAATGATGTACTTAGCCTTATGAGACAGTACAAGATATATGAGGAGTTCCCAAAAGATGTAATGGATTATGCTTTGTCTATTCCTCAAACTGTTTCTGACAATGCCAAAAAGAATCGTAAGGACTTTACTAAACTTACAACTTTCACAATAGACGGCGAAGACTCTAAGGACTTTGACGATGCCGTATCTCTTACTATGGAAGATGGCTATTATAACTTGGGCGTACATATTGCCGATGTTGGTCACTATGTCCAAAAAGACGGCATACTTGACAAAGAGGCTTACAAAAGAGGTACTAGCGTATACTTTTGTGATAGAGTTGTGCCTATGCTTCCAAAAGAGCTTTCTAACGGTATCTGCTCACTTAATGAGGGCGTAGATAGATTGACACTTTCTTGTATGATGAAAATTGACAAAGACGGTAATGTAGTATCTCATGAGATATGCAGTTCGTTCATTAGGTCAAAACATCGTATGACATATACCTCTGTATTTAAGATGTTAGAGGGCGATGAAGAGGAAAACAAAAAGTACGCAGATATAGCGGACATTATTCACAATATGGGTGAACTTTCTGACATTCTTTTGAAAAAGCGTCAAGAAAGAGGCTCAATAGATTTTGATTTTCCAGAAACCTACCTTGTAATTGACGAAAACGGTAAGCTTGTAGATGTTAGAGCAAGAGAAACCAATAGAGCTCATAGACTAATAGAGACATTTATGGTTATCGCTAACGAAACAGTAGCTGAGCATATGTACAAAGAAAAAGTTCCTTTTGTATATCGTGTGCACGAAACACCAGATGTTGAAAAGATGACAACTCTATTTGCTTTCCTTGATTCATTTGGTATTCATTATGACGCAGACCTAAGAGATGTTAAGCCAAAAGATATTCAAAACATTCTAAATGAAATTGATGGCAAAGAGTACAAAGATGTTATCAGTACTGTTATGCTAAGATCACTTAAAAAGGCAAGATATTTGCCACAATGTCTAGGGCACTTTGGACTAGCAAGCACGTATTATTGCCACTTTACATCTCCTATTAGAAGATATCCAGACCTATGTATTCATAGAATAATCAAACAATACTTGCACGGAACTCTTAATGGGCAAGTAAAAGCTGAGCTTACGCCATTTGTAGAGGAGGCAAGCACTCAATCTAGCGAGAGAGAAAAGTTGGCCGAAGAGATGGAAAGAGCAGTTGATGACCTTAAGAAGACTGAGTTTATGAGCGAGCACATTGGAGAGAACTACCCAGGTATCATCTCAGGACTTAACCAAAGAGGCTTGTTCGTAATGCTAGAAAATACCGCCGAGGGAATAATCAATATAGACAGACTTCCTGACGACGACTACGAGTATGACGATACAACATTTAGTTTAATAGGCAATAACAACCGCTTTAGACTAGGCGACAAACTTGAAATTCAAGTATTTGACACTAATGTTAGAGAGAGAAAAATCTATTTCAATTTTGTCAAAAAATTACCTAACGAAAATATAGAAAAGGAGTAAGATTTTGAAAGTAATAGCTACTAACAAAAAAGCACATTTTAACTACGAAATCCTAGAGCGTTTTACCGCAGGTATTGCTCTTGAGGGTAGTGAAGTAAAATCAATAAGACTTGGCAATATCCGTATCAATGATGCTTTTGTTAGTATCAAAAACGGAGAAATCTGGCTAAAAAACTCATTTGTTAAACAGTACGAAAAAGCTTCATCATTCGTCCCAAAAGCAGACCGTGACCGCAAGCTTTTGCTTAACAAAAATGAGATACTAAAATTAAAACAAAAATCCGCCGAAAAGGGACTAACTATAGTCCCTTTGGCAGCGGGGTTTAATGGGGGTCTAGTTAAGATAGAGATTGGACTATGCAGAGGCAAAAAATTATTTGACAAAAAACAAACTCTAAAAGAAAAAGATATCCAAAAATCAGCACAAAGACAGCTAGTTAGCTAGTCTTTTTTGGGGGCGACTTGGCTTTGACGGGGAGGTTGAAGTCGTTGTGTAAAGCATGTCGCAGGTGTGGACTGCGTAAAAACCGCAAAACGCTTAAATGCAAACAAAAATCTTAGCCTAGCTGCAGCGTAATGTAGCTTGTCTATAAGTTAACTCACGGAACTTATACGACATCAATTAGTGAGAAACAGCCATACAAGAGCTACCTGAGTATGTCTGTAAAAATTTTTGGTAGATAGAGAAGGGCTTTTTGTTTGTGAAAAAAACTTCTTGAAACTAAACCACAAACTAAGCATGTAGAAAAGCAATGCCTTACCTTTTCGGACGTGGGTTCAATTCCCACCGCCTCCACCAAATAAAAACACCTTAAATTACTTAAGGTGTTTTTTTTATAAAAATGTCATAAAAATTTGAAATAGAAAATTTTTAATGTAATAATTTAGACAAATATAGCATTAGTTTTAGTTCAAATAAATAATAAATATAATGCTTTTTATAAAAAAATAAAACAAATATTTACAAGAGGTGATATAATGGGGTCAGGTGGAGTTCCTAATAGGGCAGTAGAAAGAGTTAATGGAAGAAATGGAGATTTGCCAACAAGTAATGCAAAACCTAATTCTAGATATGATCTATATACAAATGGTAAAAAAATTCAAAGTAGATGGTTTGATTCTAGTGGTAAAGTAGTTAGAAATAGAGATTATTCTCATCAAAATGCTCATAATAATCATTTTTTCCCTCATGATCATGATTGGAATTGGGAAAAGGGTTATCCATTTAGGAATAGAGAAAACTTAGAACCTAATTACAAATTATTCAATTAAGGAAGGAAATATATGTCTAAGAAAATGAGTAATTATGAAATAGATAAGCAAAAAAAGAAACAAAAACTTGTAAGAAATGAATTTTTGTATAATGAAAACTCTGTGGGAAAATATAATATTCCAATAATTAGAAAACAAAATATAAACTTAGATGAAATACAACTTTTAAGCTATGTTGATTGTAAAAATAACGATCAAGAAAATTGCAATAAAACAATTCATTTTTTTACATATGATTGGAAATTTGAAAAAGTATATGAAAATGCCGAAGAAGAACTAGAAAAATTAAAACAATATAAGTATTTACTTAGTCCTGATTTTAGTATTTTTACAAATATGCCAGTTGCGTTACAAATTGAAAATATTTTTAAGAATCGTTGGTGTGGAGCTTATTGGCAAAGTAAAGGATTAAAAGTAATCCCAACTGTTAGTTGGGGAGATGAAACTTCTTTTGATTTTTGTTTTGATGGAATTGAAGAAGGATCTGTAGTCGCAGTTTGTACATATTATAGAGAGAATTGTGAAGAAGAATTTATGCTTGGATACAATGAAATGCTAAAACGTATAAAACCAAGCGCTATTGTTTGTTATGATGAACCCTTTCAATCTATGACTGGTAATATTAAAGAATTTTTACCAACAACTTACGAGTGGACAAAAAAATTAGGTTGGAGTGATTTAGTTCAGTTTAAGTGGGAAAAACTCAATAAAAATGTTTCGGGTTTGGATCCTCAAGATTTTAAGTTTTTTGATTATGATGACCCTTATGTAAAAGATCAGCCAGTAAAGTGCTCCATATGCGGAGAGATTGCACTGCAAGATCAATATGGTAATGGCGAGTGTAAACATTGTGGTTGGAAATTTAGTAAAGATGAAGATAAATTTGAAAAAGGGCTAGGCATAAGTTATCCAATGCTTGTTACACCAACTACAGCTAGAGAACAGTATAAAAAAGGATTGCCTTTTAAGGCAACATTTGAAGAATTTGTAAATGGTTTGTATTTTTATAGTGAGATGCTTTTTGTTTACAAAAACATAACTTATGAAGTTTTCTTAGATAAAAATGATAATATTATTTTTTGTTCTAAAGAAATGCAACAACAATACTCAACAAGACAAGATTTTGAAAATAACGCTCATATAGAAGGGGTATTACTAAAAGACTTGTGGGAAGATGTAACTTTTGCAGGTTTCATGTATTGCGGATAAATAGCTACATTATGTGGCTATTTTTTATTTGTTCAAATGATCATTTGCTTGTATAATACTTTGTGTAAGAGTAATTTTGAGAAGTATATTTTTTAGAGAGAGGTAAATATGGAATATAAAGGCACTACATTTGGGGCAATAGTTGCGACCCCAGGGGCGGGCAAGTCATACTTGTGCGATAAGTATCCCGAGAGGTTTACTGATGCGGATGAGGTTAGACTTAGAATAAAATATTTTGTACCCGAAGGCATAACAAGAGCAGAGCTCGAGGATACAAAAGGCGAAAGAACTTTTGCAAGAAGATTTAGCGGTAGTGAATATATATCCGCCCTTAATGAGGAACTTGATAAAGAAGTCTCTCTTGGCAAAATATTGATATGTTCTCCACACCCAGAACTTATTGATTATCTAAAAAGTAGAGGTATAAAATTTTGCCTAGTCTACCAAGCAAAAGATATGCGTGAAGAACTAAAAAAGCGTATGGAGCAAAGAGGCAATAGACCAAAAGTTGTTAAAGAAAATTATGACTTATTTGATGACTATTATATCAAGAACACAACCGAAACTGACTCTGCTGTAAGATATGAGTTTGGCCACGGCGAGTACTTAGAGAACATAATCCGTGACCACTTTGGCCTTGATTTTTAGAAAGTTAATTTTAGAATAATAAAAACAAAAAAACACTCAAAAATTTTGAGTGTTTTTTGTTAAAGTCATTATTTATTTAATTCTTCTTGTATGTATTTTTTCTTCAAATCTGCATATTCTTTTTCATCAATCAATTTGTTTTCAAGCATGTTAGATAATTTTTCTAATTTTGCATCTAGTTCAGCTTTTGTTGTAGACTTTTCTGACAATTCGTTAGCGTTGTTATTATCATCTGTAGATGCTTCTGTTTGAGCAAGTTGTAGAACTCTTTTATTCTCTAAACACAAATCTACGATGTAAAGTGTTCCGCTAGCTAGCATTGCAATCATATAAAAAATAGTCCAAACAATAGAATCAGAATTTGATAGGCTAATCATTGCTAAAAATGCTATAAATAAAACAAAAACAATTGCTGTAATATAAATGCCTTTGTTTTTCTTAAATTTTTCTGCAGTGTAATTCCAAACTCTGATATTTAGTATGTTCAACAACAATGCAACAAGTATCAAAGACATTCCTATAATAAGCCCTGTTATAATAGTTGATGGAATTGTTGTGCCAGCCTCTCTTGCAAGGTCTGACAAAAGTGCTATTGATATAATGTCTACGATAAAAGCTATTGACAAAAATACTGTGGCAATAATAGATGCTACTAGAGTCATTGGTCTTTTTATTTTCATACATTCTCTCCTTTTTCGTCTAATTTTAATATATTATATGCAAATATGTCAACCAGTGAAGAGTAATTATTTAAAAAAAATAAAAGGTATAATTTACCTTTTATTAGTTATATGAAAAAATGGGCTTTACTTTTTTAGTTCGTCAGCTATGTAGTTTTGTTTTGCGGTTTGGTATTCCTCGGCAGTAATTAAGTTTTGTTTCTTCATTGCATCAAGTTTTGCAATGTTAGTCTTGAAGTTCTCTACGGCATGATTTGCGATAATTGCTCTTTCTTTTTCGGCTTCTGCGATACTTTCATAAGTTGCGACTTTTTTCTTTTCTTTTATAAAGTCCACGCAACATAATGCAAAGCATGCAAACATTGCAAAAAATAACATCATATACCATAGTATCATTGTAGTATCTATGTTTAAGCCCGCAAGATAAAGTCTTACAATAGCAAGTATAGGTATAAATAGGTCAAAAACTAAAGCTGAGATGTATACGCCTTTGTTTTTGCTAAATTTTTCTGGGCTGCTTCTCCACGAAGTTATTAGCAATATATTGAGTATTTGGGTCACAAGCAAAACAGCTATACAAAGCACATATATGACATAAAATATCGGCTCAACCGTTAGTGAATCCGCATTTTGGAACACTATTATTGTATAAAGAATAGATACCTCAAATAATATCTCAAATGCAAGTAGAGATACCGCAACTATGCTGGCTGCTAGTGTAAGTGGTCTTTTCATTTAATTTACCTCTATATATTTAGTATAAAAAATAATTTTATTTTTGTCAAATTGTAAGCAACTTTGGGTATATTTTGACTAGTTTTCTAGCAAATGCAATGTTTTTGGGTGGTTTTTTGAAGATAAAACACATTTTGATAGTAATAAGATATTATGGACATTTGCACAATTATAAAAATTTGCCTCTTGAAACGCAAGAAATAGTATGTTACAATAGGTGTGAATAGGGGAGGGGAATATTATGAGAAGTAATCAAATTAGCGGTTTTGATGCTTACAAAAAGCTTTTGGAGACTAACTTCTTCGGGACAGAGGACCTTATGACTATCACGCTAAGACTTGCAAAAACTTTTAAGGTTTCTGAAAAGAAAGTAGCCGCAGCTCTAGGCGGACTTATTAGAGATGGTATTTTGGTAACCGGAAGAGATGGCAAAACAACAACTCTAAAAAACAATGTAACAAAAACAACTGGTGTATTTCATGATTCAAAAGGCAAAGGTAAATATGGATTTATCACTGTTGAGGGTTATGAAAGTGACCTATATATTCCAGATGCTGGAAGTGCAAAAGAAGGAGATATAGTTGAGCTTTCTATCATTAACGGCAGAGGTAAAAATGGCGAGCCTAAGGCAATACTTGGACAAGTCATCGAAAGACAAAAAGAAAGCCTAATAGGCGTCGTTAGAAAGACAAAACAAGGCACTTATGTATTTAAGCCAGACGGCGAGCAAGGTGTTGTGTATGCTATTCCTCAAGATGGCGTATCAAGAGAGGCTGAGGGCAAAAAATGTAGCCTAAAAGTTTCTATGTTTGCCTCAACAAAAGATAATATGGGCGTAGGTGCTATCGAAAAGACTTTTGGCTTTGCCGAAGACCCAATCGCCGAGAATAGAGCAATCGCTTATCAATTTGGTTTCTCAAAAGAATTCCCTAAAGAAGTAAAGGACGAGGTTGCAAAAATACCTCAAGAAGTAACCCCAGAGGATATGAAAGGTAGACTTGATTTAAGGCATATACCTTTTACCGCATGGGACCCAGAGGGTTGCAAAGATAAAGATGACGCTATGTATGTAGAAAAGACCAAATATGGCTATAAGGCATATATAGCGATAGCAGATGTTAGCCACTATGTAAAACCTGGTAGCGCTATTGATAAAGAAGCATATCTAAGAGGTACTAGTTGTTACCTTGGCGATGGTGTTTACCCAATGCTACCTCCTGAACTATCTAATGGTATCTGTTCACTTAACGAAGGTACTGATAGACTAGCGCATGTAGCTATTGTAGATATAGACGAAAATGGCGAAATCTTACACTTTGACTTCAAAAAATCTGTTATTCATATAGCTAAAAGCTTAGCTTACGAAGAGGCAGAGGCCATTCATACAGGGGCTTTGACAGGTTATGAAGATATCAAACCTGAAATTGACTTATTGTATGAAGCTCATGATGTTTTGAAGAAAAAGTTATCTCTTCGTGGCGCTATTACATTTAAGAGCAAAGAGCCAACATTTGGCTTTAACGAAGATAAAACAAATGTTGTTGATGTTGTAAACAAAGGCGATGATGAATCTCATAGCGTAGTAGAACAAATGATGTTACTTGCTAACGAAGCGGGTGCAACATACTTGCAAGAGAGATTTATCGGCGGACTATATAGAGTTCACGAAAAGCCAAGAGCTGACAAAATAGCAACTGTTAATAATATGCTAAAAGCCCTAGAAATAGAGCATACACTAGATGCAAGTAATAGCAGCTATCAAACTTTGACCAAAAAAATTGCTAATTCAAAATATGAAGACTTTATCACAAGCCTAGCACTAAGATCTATGGCTAAAGCAAAGTATCAACCAGAAAATGTAGGACACTTTGGTCTTGCATCTCCTGAATATTTGCATTTTACATCACCTATTAGAAGATATCCTGACCTTGTATGTCATAGAGCTATCGCTAATAGAGAAATGGGACTAAAAGAGCCTTATACTAAGGCAGAGCTAGTAAAAATGGGCGAGCACCTATCAGAACAAGAGCGTAAGGCAGAGTCTGCCGAGGTTCAAAGTGATAAACTACTTTGTGCTTACTGGGCTAACAACCATGTTGGCGAAATATTTGATGGTTATGTAAGTTCTTTATCGCAAGGTGCGATAGATGTAAGAGTAGGTATGGTAACACTTACTGTTCCTCTTATGAATTTGGCTGGTGGCGAAAGTGCCGATTATAGATTAAACAAGACTCGTACAGCTCTAGTTGATAGATATTCTGGTGCAGAGTATAAGCTAGCTGACGATATCTCTGTTAAAGTTTCTCAAGCTGATATCGAGAACAAAGTTATTTATGCAACTACTGACCTTACTCAAACTCAAGAAGTTATTGAGACTCAAACTGAGAGCAAACATAAGCAAACTACTACTAGTCCAGTAGCTCAAGCTGAGGATAAAGGTCAAGTTAAATAATGCTAATATGAGCATAGGTTAATATGTACAATTATAAGAAGCTGACACAAATATGTCAGCTTTTTTGTTTGTACTGGATATCTATTATATCTTTTTCATCATCATAAGTTGCGAGCAAAATATTCTTGATAGTCTTTTTGTTAGTTGAAGTGCGGGCGTATAACCAATCAGTCTTTTTGTTAATCTCATTAAGGCTACTAAAAGATATTCGTCCGTCAACTATTAAATATATTGGCAGTTTAGCGGGCTTCAAAACAATACCCATATCCGTTGCGTCTGGGACTTTGCAAAAGGACTTGGGCATAATGCTAAGCTCTCCGCTATTTTCAAACACCGCATACGCAACATTTGTTATGTCAAAGTACCCTGCCTTTCTACACATGCCGATGACATCGTTTACATCTAACTTGCTTTTTTTGAGGTTGTCGTAGTTTAGTTGACCTTCATATATAATTGTTATCGGCTGCCCCTTAAAAAAGTGTTTCATAGCAGGACCTTTTCTGCCAAGAAAAGACACAAGGCAGTCAAACAAAAAGAAGATAGTCATACCTATTAGATAATAATAAAAGGGCGTATCTCCCACATCGGTTGCCATATTGGACGCAATAGAACCTATAGATATGCCCATTACATAGTCTATAAATTCAAGCTGAGCTATTTGCTTTTTGCCAAGAAGTTTGGATATGAAGAACAAATATATAACAGATACGCTCGAGAATATCAAAAGTTTTATCCAGTCGCTCATTTATTTTCTCCCAATTATTTATTGTCAAAAGTTAAAAAATATATAATCGGGCAGCAAAAATTAACTGCCAATATATGAAGAATAACAATAATTTTTGCATATAATAATGTTAAAACCATGTGTAAAATAGCGCAAAAATTAGTGCTTTATATTTAAGTAAAAATAAAAAAGTTAAGTGTCAAAATTTACGAAATGCCATTTTTGAAGGTCAAAATGAGGTTTTTTGTGCGTTTTTGGGCTCCAAAATCCGCAACAAATAAAAATTTTCACATTTTTGCGAAAAAATGTCTATTGACACTATATGACTTATGTGCTAAACTTATCATAGTTGGTGGGTGATTAAACCCACAAGCCAAAAAATGATAATTTTATAGGAGAGAGTTATGACATTTTTAGATGTATTTTTGAAGGTAATTGCTGTTTTAGGTATTATCGCTGTTGGTACCTTTATAATAGTATTTTTATCTGATCTTCTTATTTCTGTTATAGATAACTCAAATGGTATCTTCTTCAAGAGAAACAAGAACGCATCAAACAACAACGGAACTATGGGTAGACCTAAGATGATCACCCAACAAAAAGATGAGTATGAGGCTTTGACTTATGATGAGAAGAAGGCTCAAGAACCATCAAGACCATCTCAAAGACAAGTTTCTCAAGAGTCTGATTTTGAGGGCATCGATTACGAAAAAGCTAGAGAAGAAGAGAAAATGGCTGCCAAAGCAAGCGTAGCTCCATCTTCTATTGATAAACGCAAAGCTGAGCAAGACGAAAGAACTGCCGAAAGACTAAGACTTATCGAAGCTAGACGCAGAGAGTTCGAAGAGGCTCAAAGACAAGAGCAAGAGGAAGAGAACGAGGTTGATGAGGACGAAATTAGAAGAATCATCGAGAACGCTCAAGCTCCTGCTGACAATGCAGTTGATAAAGAAGCTGTAGAAAAAGAAGTCGAAGAGAGACTAAGAAAAGAATACGAAGAGAGAGAAATTGCTAGACAAAAAGCCGAAGAGGAAGAGAGACTAGCAGAAGAAGAGGCTAAGAAAGCTGACGAAGAAGCTAAAAAGGCTGAACAAGAAGAGCTACTAAGAGCCAAAGAAGAAGAGAAAGCTGCAGCTGAAGCAAAACTAAAAGATGCAGAAGATGCAAGCAGACAAGAAAAAGAACAACTAGAAAAAGAAATCGAGCTTCTAAAGAAACAACTAGAAACTGCTAACTCAACTGTTGTAACACTAACACAACAAGTAAACGAGAAACCAGAAGTTGTATACGAAAAAGTTGTTACCGACAATGGTATGACAAGAGAAGAGCTTGAGGAAAAACTAGCTACTCTAAAGGCAAGACTAAAAGCTAACGAAAAAGAGCTATCTCTTAACAAAAAAGACTTCTTACCACTAAAGAGAGTAAATATGACTCTTGCAAGCGATGAGAAGAAACTAAGAAGAAAAGAAGCATTAGTTGCTAAGAAGAAAGTACTTCTATATGGAGTAAACAACTATGTAGATATCGATGAAGAGAAAGCAAAAGAGCTAGCAGAAGAGTTAGACCTACTAGAAGGACTAAAACTAAGCGTTCAACACTGTGAAGAGGTTATGAAAGCTAACAAAGATAGATATCCTATCCTAGAAAAAGCTAACGCAATCTTGACTAAGAACGTTGAGGACCTAAAAGCAGATATCGCAGAGATTGAAGCAAGACTAGCAGAGTTCCCAGACGACGACAGTGACGATGACACTGACGGCGGCAAAAAGATGGCTGAGGAGAAAGTAGAAGAAGCTCCAAAGGCTGAAAAAGCTGACAAGAAAGAAGAGAAAAAAGACGAGAAAGCAGAAGACAAAAAGTCTGATGACGATGTAGATGCTATTGTTAACGAGATTCTTGG
>CAKVLS010000012.1 GCA_934757865.1 uncultured Clostridia bacterium
ATGAAAAAAAGTATATTGAAAACCATACTAATGGTTGTTGTTTTAGTAAGCATTTTTATAGGTGCTTATTTTTTATTAAAAGCATTTGGGTTAGATGATATTGAAACATTAAGACAGATAGCCAACAAGGGTTTTTGGGGTGCTTTTATTTATGTTCTTTTGCAAGTATTTCAAGTTGTTTTTATTCCAATCAATACAACAATATTTACAATACCAGCAATTATTTTGTTTGGTCCTGTTAAGGCTTTTATAATAAGTTGGATTGGTTGCACACTTGGTTCTATTTGTATGTTTACAATTGCAAGGCTTTGTGGTATAAAAGTGTTAAAATGGATTGTAGGGGAAGAAAAGGCTATCAAGTATGCAGGTTTATTAAAAAAAGGCAAATATTTGTTGCCGATATTCTTACTTATTCCAATATTCCCAGATGATGTTATGTGTGCAAGCGCCGGTTTAGGAAAAATAAACTTTATATATTTTTGTATAGTAATTGTAATAACTAGGGCTATTGATACTGCTTGCACTTGTTTTATTGGTGCATCTCTTATAAAAAGCCCAATAGGTATTACTTTACTTGTAATCTTTGTATTAGGCATGTGTGTTTTAGGCTACTTTGTAACCAAAAATCAAAACAAAATTGACGCTTGGTTTGTTAATAAATTTACTCGAAAGAATAATAAAAACGATGGTGGGGAAGATTAAAATCCTCACCATCTTTTTTTATGCCCTATTGTAAAACAATGTAAAATACTGTATAATTTCCACTAGCGAGGTGGATTATGCAAGGAGTAAGAGTAACAGCATATACAAAAAGAAAAGCATTAAAAATGTGGCGTGAAGAAAACATCCCATATCAAAAAGTGTGTTCACAATTCAAGGTGAATCTGCAAACACTTTATAGATGGCTTGCAAGATATGATGGAACATTAGAAAGTTTGGAAAATAGGTCAAGTAGACCACATACTCCACACCCAAATGCTCATACAGAAAAAGAAAAGCAAGAAATAATAACATTGTTCAAAAAACAACCCCACATCTCATATAATGAGGCTTGGGGTATTTTGAGGCAAAAATGTGCTTACAGTAGGTCGTTTGGTGGTTTTTATAATTTTGTTATGCGTAATAAAATAAGACCACATGAGGAAATTCAAAGATACACCCCACAGCCTTACGATACTCCAGAAATGTTGGGCTATAAATGGCAAATGGATGTCAAGTATGTTCCTATTAGTTGTTATAAGGGAAAAATTATCTATGAAGATGATTGTAAGTATTATCAATATACAATGATAGATGAGGCAACTCGTGAAAGATTTTTGTTTCCATACAAAGAACATAACATTAGTTCTACATTGGATTTTGTAAAGCGTGCAATTGTTTATTTTGGTTATGTTCCACGCATTATCCAAACAGATAATGGTTTAGAGTTTACCAACCATAAAGAAAAAAAATATAAAGATGGTAAAACTATAACAACAAAAAAAGAGCATGCTCTAGATATTTTACTTAATAAACTTGGGATAAAACACCAACTAATAAGGGCATACACGCCAAGGCTTAACGGAAAGGTTGAAAGGTCACACAGAAGCGACCAAGAGGCTTTTTATAACTTTTTGAAATACAAAACATTGGATGAATTGAAAACAAAAATGTTAAAGTGGAATATTAGGTATAATA
The DNA here is from genome assembly GCA_934757865.1 of uncultured Clostridia bacterium. GTDB lineage: Bacteria > Bacillota > Clostridia > Christensenellales > UBA1242 > CAKVLS01. The sequence goes on from CAKVLS010000012.1 coordinate 1,678, forward strand.
ATAGACCTCATAGTAGGATTAAAGACAGAAATGGCAAAAAGGCATTTTGGACCCCTTTGGAAAAAAGAGCCGACTTGTTGTGCCTGCTAAAAGAAAAGAAAGACGAGTTTGAAAATGTAAGGTTTATCAAGGCACAAAAAACAATTAAGCAAATTTATGCAGCATAAGTAATAGATTAAAAGGTGTTGGGCAAACCCCCTACCGGTAGGGGGTTGTTTTTTGCTGTCTTTTTACATTTAATGCTAATTATTTGACTTTTAACATTAAATAAATTAAGATATTTTTGTATGAAACATAGAACAAAACACCTTTTAATCCCATTAAAACCATCATTTTTTGTTAAAATCATAAAAAATTTATAAAAAAATCAAAAAAACATTATTATTTGTTTGACAAACCACAAATGATGTCTTATAATAGGTTTAATAATTGAGTTGAACCTATTTTTATTTCCCAATTATTTGCTTATAGGTTCACCAATTAGGTGAGCCTATTTTTTATTGTAAAAGGAGGAATTATGAAAGACGATAAACAACCAAGCAATAAAATTAAGCGTATTTGTGTAGGTGTTCAATTAACAGAGCCTTTGCACAAGCGACTTAAAGATGTTGCAAAAGAAAAAAGCCTTACCGCTAGTGCAATCGTTAAAATTGCTTTGCTTAAATACTTTGAAAGCGAGGGCAAATAGCAATGAAAATATGTAAGGAGGTGTGTTATGTAATAAAAAAAATAGAGCCATTGCCTCAACTGAAACCAAGCAATGACTCGCAAGTGAAATGTGCTTACTTAATGTAACACCTTGCACCATTAGTATAGCACAAAAACAAAGAAATATGCAAGGAAATACCAAGAAAAGGAGGCTTGTAGCAAACACATTATGCAAGTGATATATGAGAATCACGAAAAGTGGCTTAATGGTAGGCTCAAGGGAATTGGTGGCAGTGATGCAAGTGCTGTGGTGGGTTACAATCCCTACAAATCAAATGTTGATTTATGGGAAGAAAAAACCGGCATAAAACAACCAGAAGATATAAGTAATCGAGATTATGTTAGATATGGGCATGATGCTGAACCATTACTTGTAAAACTATTTGAATTGGATTATCCACAATACCAAGTTAGTTACAATGATAATTTTAGGGTTAATTATAATGATGACTACAATTTCCTATTTTGCACAAGAGATTGTGATTTGGTTGATAAAGCAACAGGAATTAAAGGGGCTTTGGAAATTAAAACCACAGAATTATTAAATAGCATGCAAAAGGAAAAATGGAACGACCAAATACCTACAAACTACTATTGCCAAGTGTTGCAATATTTTATAACCGATAAAGAATTGCAATTTGTGTGGGTGAAAGCACAAATAAAAAGTGATTTTGGTGATGGCAAAATTGTGCTTAAAACAAAACATTACTATTTCACAAGAGAACAATGCCAAGAGGATATTGAATGGCTAACAAACCAAGAAATTGCCTTTTGGGACAAGTATGTTCAAAAAGGGGTGCGACCAAATAGGTTGCTACCAAATATTTAGGAGGAAATATGGAATATAAAAACTTTAACAATATGCCTTTACAAGAGTTTATAAAAATTTGTAAAAATGGGCAAGCAAAAGAAAAATTAGGTCTAGGTGGGAATAGAACCATAAAACTATACACCGGGGAAAAAGTAAATATTTCCATTTGTGGCTTTAATCATGATGTTAAAGAAGATGGAACAAAATCAAATGTAACCTTGGTCTTTGATTTTCCAATAGATGGCGAATTTCAAATGAATAATGAATGGTCAAATATTGGTGGTTGGAATGATAGTTATATGAACAATGTTCTTATGCCTAGATTTTTTAGACTTTTACCGAAAGAATTACAGGATGCGATTGTTTTAGTAAAAAAGAAAACAAGCATTGGTGGTGATAAACAGAAGATAAAAACAACACTTAACAACCTGTTTCTATTAAGTGAAATCGAGGCAAATGGAACTATTGACTACTCATTGAAAGGTGAGGGTAAGCAATATGAATTGTTTAAGAAAGACCCAGAAAAAGTTAGGTGTGGAAAGTGGTGGTGGTTGCGTTCCCCTTGCTCGGGCAACGACGCTAGTTTCTGCTGTGTCTACTACAATGGATATGTCAGCTACAGCAGTGCGAGCTACAGGTACTGTGTGCGCCTTGCTTTCTGTTTATAATCTCAAATCTCAAATGCGAAAGCATTTGTAATTAAAAATTTGCATTAAGGAGGAAAATTAGCAAATGATGGAACTAATACTTACAACTCCAATTGAAGATTTAACACCAAAACTTATTGGTTTTAATAATGAAGAAATAATTAGCCAATTAAAACCACAATTGGAAAAATACAAAAACAACATTTACACAGAGGAAGATATACCTAATGCCAAGGCAGATAGGGCAAATCTTAACAAACTAAAAGATGCGGTTGATAATGAAAGAAAAAGAATAAAAAAATATTACAACCAACCTTATGATAAGTTTGAACAACAAGTTAAGGAAATAACAGCCTTAATTGATGAAACAGCCAAAACAATTGATTTACAAGTTAAAGGTTTTGAAGAACAAAAAAAACAAGCCAAAAGAAATGAAATCATTGAGTTTTGGGGACAAGCCATTGGTGATTTGGCTAGCCTAATTAACATTGATAATGTATTTAGTGAGCAATGGCTAAACGCTACATATTCAATGAAGAAAGTTAAAGAAGATATAACCAACTTTGTAGCCAAGGTTAATCAAGATTTAGCAGTTATCACATCACTTAATTTTAAGCAAGAAACACACCTTAAAGATTATTATTTAAGGACCTTTGACCTTGCTGCTACATTAAACGAAAAAACAAGGCTTGAGGAAAATGAAAAAAGGCTTGCAGAATTAAGCCAAAAACAAGCCCAAGAACAAGCCAAAGCAACTCCAATAGTAGAAACACCACAAGAGGATGTTTTAACTGTTGATTTTAGGGTTTTTGCAACAAAAACACAAATTAAGTTACTTAAAGAATTTTTAGATAATCAAAAAATCAAATATGGCAAAGTGCCAACTAACAATATATAGGAGGATTTAGAAAATGTTAGCATGTAAAGATTATAACAAATTATTAAACCAAAAACAAAAGGTGGCTGATTTGATAGCCAAAACACAACGTGAGAAAGACTTAAAAGTTGATACCATCAACAAAAAATATGAAAACAAACTTGACAAACTCATGAGAAAACAAAGCGAATTGGAAATTGTTACATCAAACACACAAGAATATGTAGCAAGGAACAAGTAGGAGGGTGTATGGATAATTTAATGTTAGATTTATTAAGAACAATTACTCAAAGGCTTGCCAAGGAAAGCAAAAAAGCGGTGAAAAGCCCGGAATTATTATCATTTATGCACACCTTGGAACGCTTAAAAATTAAAGGACAAAAAATTATTGCAAAAGGTGAAAAGTCCTTTAATAAACATGAATTTCAAGCCTTTATAGGTGCTTGTGCAGTATATACAACAGAGTTAGATGAAATATTCCATAACTACATGAATGAAGACCTAAAAAAGGAATTTACAAAGGAGGGCAATAAACATGGCAATAAGTAGTTTAGCAACAACAAATCAAAAAAGCCTTTCACAACAGGCTAAAAAACAAACATTTAGTATGTTTATTGGGCAAGATGCCATCAAAAAGCAAATTAACAATATTGTGGGTGGTGAAAATGGGCAAAGATTTATCACATCAATTATTAGTGCAGTTAGCACTAATCCAACATTAAGTGAATGTAGCCACCCAACCATATTAAGTGCTGCATTATTGGGTGAAAGTTTAAGATTGTCACCTAGCCCACAATTAGGACAATACTATATGGTCCCATTTAAGAAAAAGGCAAAGTTTGATAAAGGTGGCAATTTAATAGAACCAGAAACAATGGTTGCAACTTTTGTGCTTGGATATAAAGGCTATATTCAATTGGCAATTAGGAGTGGCTATTATAGAAAAATAAATGTTATTTCAATCAAAGAGGGTGAACTTGTAAGTTACAATCCACTTGATGAAGAATTGCAAGTTAAGTTAATTGAAGATGATGAGGTTAGAGAAAACACACCAACAATTGGCTATTATGCAATGTTTGAATATACCAATGGTTTTAGAAAATCAATCTATTGGTCAAAAAAGAAAATGTTAGCACATGCTGACAAATACAGCCCTGCCTTTGATGCTAATAGTTTAGCACAATTAGAACAAGGTCAAGTGCCAGAAAAAGATATGTGGAAATTTAGCAGTTTTTGGTATAAGGATTTTGATGGCATGGCACACAAAACACTATTAAGACAACTTATTAGTAAGTGGGGTATTATGAGCATTGAAATGCAAAAAGCATTTGAGGCGGATGATGCAATTATTGGCGAAGATTTAACACCAGATTTTGTTGACAACAATGAATTTGAGCAAGTAAATGAAATTGCTACAAAACAAGAATCTAATGTTGAAATTGAACAACCAAAAGAACAAAAAACAACTACAACAATAAGTGCTAATGATGACCCTTTTGATGTAGTGTAAAGGAGCAATTTTATGAAAGCATTTATTATTTGGCAAAGCCTTTGGGAAACAACCCCAAAGGCAGTCCAAATTCAAAACACATTGGAGGTGAAAGGTGAGAAATAGTTTTATATTTTATAGTTCATATTATGATGCAATTAGTGAATTGCCAGAAGATGAGCAAGGACTTATTTATAAAGCAATTATTGATTATGCTATTGCCAAAAAAGAACCTTGCAACCTAACTCCAGCATGCAGAATGTGTTTCAAACTAATTAAGCCAACAATAGATGCTGCACTTTCAAGATATGATGCTAGTGTTGAAAATGGCAAGAAAGGTGGTGCTCCAAAAGGAAATAGTAACGCACAAAAACAACCTAGAAACAACCCAAAAACAACCAAAAAACAACCTAGAAACAACCCAAAAACAAGCGAGCAACAAGCAAAAAACAACCTTGATATAGATATGGATATGGATTTAGATGAAGATTTAGATATAAATTCTAACAAACCATCTAACGATGGTAGGTTGGTTAGTTCGATTGAAGCATTAGAAATCTTAAATGAAAAACTTGATGATGTTTACAAGAATTATGAAGAAAAACACAGTGATTTGTTTGGGGATGATAGCAGGTATATTACTAGATTACATGACCTGTTTGAAAAAATGAGTTACACAAAAGAATTAACCATAAATGGGGTTAAGATGCCAACTGAAAAAGTTATGTGGGAGTTTATTGATATATTTAGACGAGATGACGAAGATGTTATCAACTTAATATTTGATTGTTTTGGAATTGTTGACAGCAATTCACAAATTGCAAATGTTTTTAACTACACAGTTAGTGTGTTCTACAATAAAATGAAAGGTATTTAGGAGGGGCTATGTTATTTGAACAATTAGTAAAGCAGTATAATGACACCAAAGCAAAAATAAGAAGATTGGTGTTAAAACAACAAGAATTAAGGGAGTTGGGTGGTTTTCCCAAAACCGGTGCCTATGATGGCATGCCCAAAGCCCCGGGTTTTCATGGTTCACCGATTGAAAACTTTATTGTAAAACTTGATGAGTTAGAACAAGAACAGTTGGAATTGGAAAGAAAACTTGATGCTTTAAGAAATGAAATAACAAAATACATCGACCTAATTCCTAACTACACCACAAGAGATATTATGGAGCACAAAATTTTCATGAGCCAAGGTTGGCGTAAAATTTCTAGGTTAGTTAATTATAGCGTGAGTAGGGTAAGGCAATTTTATGATGAGGGTGTTACCATTATCAAAAATGCAGGTGACTTAAATGAAATTGGGCAATTATGAAATAAACAATATTTACAACGAAGATTGCATCAAAGCATTGGAAAGCCTACCAAATGAGTGCATTGATTTTGTTCTTACAGACCCACCTTATAATATAAATTTTAGTTCACAACATAGAAAGGAAAAGTTTGAGGTAATAGCAAATGATAATTTAAGTGATGAAGATTTTGATAATTTGCTAAACAACTATTTTAAGCAATGTTATAGAGTTCTTAAAAAAGATAGTTTTTTAATTACTTTTATGGGTTGGTCAACAATCCCGGCTTTTAATAAGGCGTTATCAACAGCAGGCTTTAATATCAAGTCTATGCCAATATGGGTTAAAAACAATTTTGGACTAGGTTATTACACAAGACCACAATATGAGCCAATGTATTTGTGTATGAAAGGTAATCCTAAACCTCCAGAAACAGCCATTAGTGATGTTTTACAATATGCAAAGGTTCAAGATTTAATTCATAGTTGCCAAAAACCTATACCCTTACTTATAAAGTTAATTCAAACATTTGGTCCACAGGGGGGGGTAATCCTCGATGGCTTTGGAGGGTCGGCATCCACTGCAATAGCAGCAATGGATACTCAAAACCAATTTTTAGTGTTTGAATTAGATAAAAAACCTTTCAATATTGCAAAAGAAAGAATACAAAAAAGAAAATCACAGCCAACACTGTTTGATATGTTTCCAAAAGATTTACAAATGAAACAATCAACATTGTTTGACAAATTGGAGGGATAATGCAACCAAATTTATTTGATTTGCTTGGTGAAGATAATCCCTTTAAGGAACAAAAAGCAAATGATTATTATTGGACCCTTAAAGACCTTGCAAATGTAAGTAAAAATAACAAAAAAGTTTTTAGTTGTTTTGCTTGTGGGGGGGGAGTTCGATGGGCTACAAATTAGCCGGGTATGATGTTATAGGGTGTTGCGAAATCGACCCCAAAATGAATGAAATATACATACAGAACAACCACCCCAAGCATAATTTCCTAATGGATATAAGGGAATTTAATAAAATACCAAAAAAAGATTTACCAAAAGAATTATTTAATTTGGATATTTTGGATGGCAGTCCACCATGTACTACTTTTAGTATGGCGGGACAGCGTGAGAAAACATGGGGTAAGAAAAAGAAATTTAGAGAGGGACAGGTTGCCCAAACTCTTGATGACTTATCTTTTGTTTTTATAAAAACAGTTAAAAAATTAAAGCCCAAAGTTGTGGTTATGGAAAATGTAGAGGGCTTGCTTAACGGCAATGCTTGGGAATATGTAAAAAGAATCTATAAAGAATTTAAGGCTATTGGTTATGTTGTAAACCATTGGCTGTTACGAGGTGAAACAATGGGTGTTCCACAAGCAAGGCATAGAGTTGTGTTTGTTGCCCACAAGGAACAATTACACTATCCAGAATTAAAACTTTGCTTTAACTATGAAAAAGTGCCTTATGGGAAAATAAAAACACCACAAGGGCTTAAATTAAGCGAAAATAGGGCAAAGACAAGAGAATTGTTAGCCAATGTTAAATATGGTGAAAATGACCTATCTAATGCCCACAAAAGGCTATATGGTAAAGATTCTTTCTTCCAAAGCATTGTCTTGTATGATGATAAGGTTGTCCCAACCATAAGAGCCGGTGCTGCTGATTATTATAGATATGGCACATTTGAACAAATAAGCCAAGGCGATATTATAACAGCAAGCACATTTCCTCAAGATTATAACTTTGGCTCAAATGCAATTAGCAATGTTTGTTATATCTGTGGCATGTCGGTGCCACCTATAATGATTAAAAGGGTAGCAACAGAAATATACAAACAATGGTTTAGTTTAGAAAATTAACAAAAGGAGGATTTTTTAGTGAAATGGGTTAAAAGCGGGAAAACGCAAATTGCACAAGGTAAACATGGCAAGTTTGTTATTAGCAAATCCGGTTGCCTTTATATAGCAAAGTATTATGGTGAAAAAGAGTTTACATTACCACTTAACAGGTCTATCAAAAAATTAAAAGAAACTTGCCAAGAAAATTATTATTGGGAGGAATAACAAATGTTAAATATTGATAATTTCCCCAATGTTGAAACAATAAATGCGTGGGGAAAATGTGAAAGGCACTTTATAGACCACCATAAAATATTGGTTAGTGTTAGTGGTGGTAGCGATAGTGATATTATGCTTGATTTTCTAGTAAAAGTTAGGAATGAAAACAGATATAACTATTGGGGTGAAATTTATTTTGTATTTTTTGATACAGGGATAGAAAGCAAGGCAACAAAAGAGCATTTAGATTATTTGGAAAAAAGATACAATATAAAAATTGATAGAGTAAAACCAAAATGTCCAGTTCCTTTGGGTTGCAAGTTGTATGGCTTGCCTTTTATAAGCAAGTTTGTTAGCCAAATGATTGAACGGTTACAAACCCATAATTTTGATTTTAGGAACGATGGGAATAAACCATTTGAAGAATTAGTTAAAAAATACAAAAATATGAAAGGCGCCTTAACTTGGTGGTGCAACAAATATCCAGCACAAAAAGGTAAAAAGTCACATTTTAATATTGATAATAATAAGTTCTTAAAAGAATTTATGATTGAAAATCCGCCAACTTTCAAAATTAGCGACAAATGTTGTTATGGAGCAAAGAAAAATCCTAGCGAAGACTATGAGGTTGAGAAACATATTGACCTTAAATGTTTAGGGTTAAGAAAGGCAGAGGGTGGTATTAGGAGTTCAAGTATAAAAAGTTGCTTTGACGATAACTTAACTTTCGACCCAGAAAGAAAAAGTGAACCAAAGCCCTATGATGTTTATAGACCAATATGGTGGTTTACAGACAAAGATAAAAAATCCTATGAAGAATTTTTTAACATTAAACATAGCAAATGCTATACAGAATATGGTTTTAAGAGAACAGGATGTATGGGTTGCCCTTTTAATTCTAGATGGCAAGATGATTTGGAAAAAATAAAAGAAAACGAGCCTATGCTTTATAGGGCGGTAAACAATATTTTTGGCAAATCCTATGAGTATGTTCTCAAATATCGAGATTATAAAAACAAAAAAGGTTGTAGTGTAAACAAAAACCAATTAAGTTTTTGGGAGTAAATATGAAAGAAGATAAATTTGAAAATATAGAACAATTTTGTGCTTTTGTGTGCAACCATTGTGATGCTGATAATTATTGCCCAACCGAATGTGATTTGTTAGAGAAAGCAAGAAAAATGCCTTTTGAAAAAATTAACAACAAATGGCTCGAGTATAATGGTGATATTCATAAGATTGCTAGATATATTAAGCAATATAAATTGTAGGTGGTTGCCATGAAAAAACTAAAATTAAAATGTGGTTATTTTATATACAAAGGCTCTTTGAAAGAGATTGTTAAAGTTACCGGTGGCTGTCGTTGTGATATGTGTAATGAGCCAGATGATATTATGTATGTTGTGCCGGTGCTTAATAGTGCTATGTGTTGCAAATGTTATAAAGATTGGAATAATAGGGCTATTTACTATGAAGAAGATATACCTTTTGAAAGACAATTTGAAAAGGTGTTTGACAAACGAATAAATGAAAAATTGGAGGATTAACATGTTAAAAGTTGATGAAATCAAAAATTTGGAAATTCTAAAACAATATGGCTTTCATAGTTATAAAGTTAATAGAAACCAAACAAATTATTACAGATGTTTTGCCAATAGTAAACAAATTATAATTATTGGCAATACTGATAGGCGCCTAGTTATAGATAAGTGGCTGATAGGTGACCCTAGAATCCACAAAATAGCCAAATGCCATTTTAAGGATACAACACAACTAATGGATGTGGTGTATGATTTAATTATGGATGGCGTTATTATCAAATACAGGGAGGCGGAAAATGAAACTATTTAGCACAGAACAAGTTAGTAAATTTCACCCAGACAAGTATGCCGACCAAATAAGTGATGCCATTGTAAGTGCTTGTTTGGAACAAGACCCACAAAGCCGAGTGGCTTGTGAGGTAATGGTTAAAGACAAAACAATTATATTAGGTGGCGAAATAAGAACAAATGCAAAAGTTAATTATAAAGCAATTGCTCGAAGAGTTGCCAAAAAACTACATTATAGGGTAGATAAAATTATAAACTTGATTGGACAACAATCAAATGAAATATATAGTGGCACATCAAATGATTTATGCTCGGTAGGTGCCGGGGACCAAGGTATTATGTTTGGTTATGCTTGCAATGAAACTGATAGTTATTTACCATTTGCTTTTGACCTTGCAAATAGAATTATAAGCCTCATTGAACAAGATGTTGAAAATAACAAAAAATCAATTCTTAAAGGCGATGCAAAAACACAAATAACGACTGATTTGGATATGCAACAAAATATTGGGGCTATTCATACCATTTTAATAAGCGTATGCCACAAAAAGCATAAGAGCCTAGAATATGTGCAACAATATGTAAAAAGCCTATTACAGCCCATTTTAAGGGGTTTTAATGGAAAACTAATTATCAACCCTGCCGGAACATGGACTATTGGAGGTCCAACAGCCGATTGTGGCGTAACAGGTAGAAAAATAGTTTGTGACCAATATGGTGGATTTTGCCCAGTGGGTGGCGGTGCATTTAGCGGTAAAGACCCAAGTAAGGTTGACCGTAGTGCTGCCTATATGGCAAGAAACATGGCTGTTGATATAGTTAAAACATTTAGAACAGTAAAAAGTTGCCAAATACAATTAGCCTATGCTATTGGCGTTGTTGAACCTATTAGTGTAAACATTTTAACTGATGGCGTAAATGCTCCAGACAATATTTATAAATACATAAAAGGCAAATATAGGCTTACACCAACAGCAATTACAAATGAACTTGGCTTGTTGTATTGGGATTATGAAAAAGTGGCAGAGGGGTGCCATTTTAGGTTTAATTACAATTGGCAATTTTTAAGTAATAGTGCAAAGGTGGTTGGCATAAATGAAATCGAACTATAAACAATTAGATAATATACCATCCTTTTATAGACTATTAGATATTAAAAATTATAATATAGTAATTAAATATATTATTATAGATATAATAGAACAAAACAATGGTGCTAAAATTATGTGCAATTTTAACAATGGGTGCAAATACACTGCTTTGGTGTTTAATGAAAAGCATTATAACCAAGAAATTAACCATATTAAGCAACTTGTTTATAATTATCTAGAGAACCCCCACAAAAGGTAAATTTAATAACAAAAAGTTGGTAAAATTGCCAACTTTTTTATTGTCAATAACTAAAAGACTGCACAAATTACACACTTTTGAACACTTTTGCACATTTTTAGCAGGTATTAAACACTTGTAACAGCAGAAATAATGTGTTATATTATAATAGGCACAAAGTATAGATAAGAAACACCTTTTGAGGTGTTTTTTCTATTTTTAGGAGTTGCAATTAACATTGATAACACACCCGGTGTTAGATTGCAGGGTAAAACGCTACCAACAAATGATTAGGTTTTGGCGGGATTTTAGGTTGGTAAATTTATATAAGGAGTTAAATATGGAAGAAGAGAAAAACCAAGATGAAACATTAGTTGCGGTTGTTAAAAAAGAAGAAATAGAATCTTTGCCAGATTTAGGTTTTGAAGATGACGGCGACTTAATGGTTTACAAAACAAACAATGGCATAGTAGGTGTAGACAAAGACACAGGCATGGTTGCTGTTAACAGTGGTGATAGTGCTAGTGTTGAAGAGGTTGCTGTTGTTTCCGAGTTGGTTGCTAATAATGTGGCAGAAGTTGTTAGCACAAACGAACTAGATGCACAAGAAATTGAAAAAACAGTTGATGGTGTAAATAGTGATAGTGATAACAAAGGGGATGAATAAATAATGTAATAGTTATTATTACTAGGTAATAGGTAGTTTATTATTATATATAATATTATTATTTATTATTTATTTAATAATTATTATTTATTTATATATATTATATATTATTATAATATAATTAGCGTGTAATGGAAAATAAGCAACAAGAAAACTTAACACCAAAACAATTATTATTCTGCCAAGAATACATTAAGGACCTTAATGGAACACAAGCAGCAATTAGAGCAGGTTATAGTAGAAAAACAGCATGTGAACAAGCGGCACGATTGTTAGCAAATGTTAAGGTTCAAAATTGTCTTGCAAAAATTATGAAAGAAAAGCAGGGCAAACTCATTGCCGAACAAGACGAAGTGTTACAAACATTAACACGTGTTTTAAGGCGTGAAGAAACTGATACAGTTGTGGTTACATTGAAAACACACCAAACCCATTATGACAAGAATGGTAAAAAGGTTGTGAAAGATGCAGAGTCCCCGGTGACTGTGCCAATACCAACTAAAATTAGTGATGTAAATAAGGCTGCTGAATTGTTGGGCAAAAGATATGGTTTATTTGTTGAAAAAATCCAAAACATGAACCCTCCACAAATAATTGATGATATTCCACAAGACCCCACCCAAAACATAGGTGATTAGTTTGCTATATAATCAAGCACAACCGGTAGTCCAATTAAGCAAGGTTTTAGCCCCTGCTTTTTTTAATGTTCATAATTATATTAAAAATGGGATTTATAGTGATTATTATCTAAAAGGTGGGCGTGGGTCCTGTAAGTCCTCAACACCAAGCATTGAAATAGTTAATGGCATGATGGCTGACCCATTGGCAAATGCTATGTGCATAATGAAAGTTGGCACAAGTATAGAAACCGGTGTTTTTAACCAAATACAATGGGCAATAGATATTTTGCAAGTAACACAATATTGGAAATCTAATAAAAATAACCACTCATTTACATATTTACCAACAGGGCAAAGGATTTATTGTAGGGGTTGCGATGACCCTAGCAAATTCAAATCTGTTAAGTTGGTAAGTGGCTATTTCAAATACCAATGGTTTGAAGAGTTAGATGCCTTTGATGGCATTGCTGAAATAAGAAAGGTGCAACAATCATTAACACGTGCAGGTTTGAAAAGGGCTATAAGATTTTATTCATACAACCCACCACAAACTGTTGACCATTGGGTTAATAGATTTATTATTGACCTACAAAGCAATATCGCAAAAGGCATTGTAAAAAACACATTGGTCCATCATAGCACCTATCTAACTGTTCCAAAAGAATGGTTGGGTGAACAATTTATTGAAGATGCCGAACAATTAAAAAAGACAAACCCAAGGGCTTATGAACATGAGTATTTGGGGGAAATTACCGGCACAGGTGGTCAAGTATTTGCCAATGTTAAGGCATTAAACATGACACAAGAAATAATAGACACTTTTGGCTATGTTTACAGAGGTTTGGATTGGGGTTTTGCTGTGGACCCAACTGCATCACATGGCGTTTATTATGATAAAAATAAAAAAAACTTATATATTTTTGATGAAATATATGAGTATGGCATATCTTATGACCAACTTGCTAACTTAATTAGGCAACATAACCCAAATAACATGCTTATAAGGGCTGATTCTGCCGAACCTAGGAGCAATAGTGAATTAGTAAGTAGGGGATTAAATGTTACCGGCGTCAAGAAAGGTCCGGGTAGTGTTGACCATGGTATTAAATGGTTGCAATCTCTAAACAATATCTTTATTGACCAAGTTAAATGCCCAAATGCTTATAGAGAGTTTGTTGGTTATGAGTATGAACAAACAAAAGATGGTAATTTCAAAAGTAGTTACCCAGATAAGAACAACCACGCCATTGATGATGTGCGTTATGCACTAGAAGATATAATACAATCTAATGGGGTAGGTCGAATAAATATTAAAAGATAGGAGTTAATTATGCTTAACGATTTAAGTTTTATACAACCAAACAAGATTTTTCCACCTGTTTGTGAAACAGAACGTTTGCAAAATTATAAAGATAATTTACTTTTATTTAATGATAGCACATACCTTGTAAGTAAAAAGGAGTTCAAGGATTCCAATCAAAGAATTATTAGAATATTGAACGATTACTCGGATATTATTGGCTACCCAATAGATTTGAATTATCATAAATTAACAAGTGTTTCAATTGCAGATTTAGTTTGTGGCGAACAACCTACAATTAAGTGTGAGAAAGATAAGAATTTTGAAAAATTAGTTACCTCTGTTGACTTTTATAATAAAATTAGACAATGGGTAATTGATATTTCAAGACAAGGTGATGCTGTTTCTCGTGTTTATTCACAAGAAAATAAAGATGGCAGTGGAACCCCAGCAGTGGCTGTTGTGCAACCATCAAGCCTTTTTAAGGTTGTTGATGTGGATGATAAAGACCATTTACTTAACATAGTCCTTGCCACACCTGTTGAACTAGAAGATAGCACCGAAGAAAAACCAAAATGGGAATTAAGAGTGCAAATTCACTATGAGGGATATTACATAAAAAAAATATTCAAATTAGAACCTATCAAAAAAGACCCTAATTTCAAGTTGCCAAGTGGAAGAACAAACCTAGATTTACAAAGGTTTATTATTAAACAACAAATAGGCAAAGATGAAGAGGTTAAAACAGGTATTAGTGATTTTGCAGTAAGGTCAATGCACCAACTTGTAACAAGTGATAGTTGTTATGGGCATGATGATTATGCTAGCCTTGACCCAATATTGGCTGAAATTTGGGCTAGATTAGGGCAAATTGCTATTATTCTAGATAAACACACAAGACCAGATGTTTATGCTGCTTTAAGTGCATTTGAACAGAATAGCAGGGGTGAATGGCAACTCAAAGTAGGTGGCGGAAACACTTATGCACTTAACCAAGGTGACCCAATTCCCGGTTATTTAACTTGGGATGGTCAATTAGTTGCATGTTTTAATGAATTAAACCTTTTATTTGAACAACTTTATAAGGTTAGTGAAATGGGTCCAATTTATGAGGCAGCAGGCAAAAGCACCAATATTGCTTGGGAAACCATGAAAGCAACATTTGTAAAGCCATTAGCAAAGGCAAGGCGTATAACAAATGATATTACAAATGAATTAAAGAAAATATTATCTTCTGTTGCACAGTTGAATGGGCAAAAGATTGAACCAGAAGATATAACTATTGATTGGTATGATGGCTTGCCAAACGATGAAAAGCAAGAAATTGAAAAAGCAACTATGAAGATTAATGCTGATTTAAGCACTCCAGAACAAGAAAATGTGGATAGGTTTAACCTAACACAAGAAATGGCAAAGGAGATTGCTGAAAAAGTCGATGAAAGAAACTCAAAAAAGCAAGCATCTATGTTTGGTGGTTTTTCAAGCCCAACACCTAATGACGATGAGGGTGAATAATGAAAAAAAATCCTATTAGCACCAAATATGAACCCTTGCAAGAAAGTTTGGTTAAAAAGGTTGGTAATCTTAATAGGAATGTTTACAAAGCAATTCAAAAAGCCAATGTTCAAAGTGTAGATGAGTTATTGTATTTTATGGGTGCCTATATAGCAGTTGAGTTTAACAACATAAGAAAGGCAACAAGTAACTATTTGGGTGTGGTTAAAGAAGATGTTAAGGAAATATCAAAAACACATGATTTAAGCCCAAATAAAGCCCTTGTAAATAAAATGCAAAGCCAAACCTATATAGAACTAAACTCAAACCTTGTTTGTGCTGAAAAAGAACTAATGCAACAATTCAAAAAAACAATTAAGCCTTACAAACAAGCACCAACACACATTACAGATGTTAAAAAGGCATTACAAAATGAATTTATAAGCAATGGTGGTGTTGGGGTTACATATAGAAATGGTGCAAAAATGCCATTAGATAAATATTTTATAATGGCAACAAGAACAGCAAGGAATGAAACACAAAATGCCACAGCAATAGATAATGCTATTAAACTCGGCACCGATTATGTGTTTATGGCACCAAACCATAGTAGTTGTAAAACATGCTCAACATTGGGTAATAGAATTTATTGTATTAGCGGTAAAGACCCCAATTACCCAAGCGTTTATGATGTTTTATTCAAAAATGGTTATACTTGCATACACCCACATTGTAGGTGCATGTTAAGACCATACTTTATGGAAAATCACACTGAAAAAGAAACTTTGGAACTGCAAAGGGCTAGCAACAGAGATTATGAACTAGACCAAAGAACGGAAACCCAAAGGCAACAATATCAAAATGCTCAAGCATTTAATCATAGGGTTTGGGATGCAACAAAAGAATACAACAAAGCAAAGGTTGAACTTGGCAAAGATTTACCTAGCCAACTAAACACCTTGCCCAAATTTAGAACTGCACATGCAAAGAAAACACCAAGATATGTTGAAATTCACAAAACCTTACAGGCTGTTGATAAATTGCCAAATAGCAAACCAATTGCCATAACTGAAATAAAATCAAGTGCTTATACTGATTTACCATTTCCAATGAAAACCACAAATTTAATTATTACCCAAAAACAATATGAAAGACACATTGCCCCGGGTAAAAACACGCATAATGATTTTTATATGGAAATTAAAGACCAAATTCCTAGCATAATAAACAACCCTAATTATATTTTTAAGGATAATAAAAATAAAAACACTATCTTGGTTATAGGTAAAGCAGGTGACAAAAATGCTTGTTTGGTTATAAAGGTAAGCACAATTACAAGCCGATTATCTAACACAATACTAACAACATATCAAATTGGCAATAAAAGATTGCAACAAATGGTGAAAAATAACACAGTGCTTTACAAAAAATAATGCTTGTGTTATAATTTTCATGATGGCTAGGTAGAGAAATGTAGCATCTACACACCCATTGGGTTAAAAGAGACGTGGGAGGGGCTACACCCACAGCCATCACCATTTTTAAGCAAGTAGTATTTACTATTTGCTTTTTTATTTTGACAATTCAAGGTAAAGTTAAGGCTTTGCCTTTTTTGTTGCCCTACCGTATGGCATAAAACTAGGATTGAAACCACACTTGCTTGGTATGATTAGCAAGCCATTACCGGAACCACCGGAATAAAAGGAGTATGTTATGGATAATAACGAAAAAAAACAAACCCTAGCGGATGTATTAAGCGGCGTGCTAGGTGCTGACTTTGATGCTGAAAAATTAAAAGCATTAGAGAGTGGCGTAAACGCTTATGTGGGCAAAACTACTGTTCCAAAACCTGTATTTAATAGTAGTAATAACAAACTAAAAGAATTGCAGGCAAAATTGGCAGAAAGAGCCGAAAAGCAAAAAGGTGCCGAAGAATGGAAAAAGCAACTTGATGAAAAAGATGCTGAATATCAAAAGCAACTTAAAGCAAAGGATGATGCCTTTAATGATTATAGGCTTATGCAAGCCCTTAAAGATGGCAAGGCTAAAAATCCAATAACTGTTAAGGCTTTGTTAGACTGTTCAAAACTCACTTTTGATGCTGATGCTATTGGCGGACTAGATGAACAATTGGCTGAAATCAAAAAAGACAATGGCTTTTTGTTTGATATTCCTGCAAATAGTATTAAAAAGGGTGCAGATTTCCCGGCTAATTCTACTAATCCTAGTGAACAAACCAAATCTGCAAAAACAAATGTTATATAGACAAATAGTAGGAGGATAAAAATATGTCTAGAACAAATGCAATTAGTATTTTTGAAGATGAAAATACACAGGCGAAATTAAACGAAATGCAAGCAGGCATCGTTGAAAATTTGCAAAAAAGCGGTAACTCTTTCAAATTCAAATCGCAAAATGCAAACCTTGATGAAAAAGCAGGGTCTTATGTCTTTAAGCGTTTTGTAAATAGTGAAGAGAAAGATTATGGAACTGCTAGAACAGCAGGTAAAGGTGATAAAATCCAAGCGCCTGAAATTCCTGTAAACCTAGATAAAGACAAGGAAATTGTTGAAGAGGTAACCAAGAAAGATGCAGAAAGATTTGGTCTTGATGCCTCTGTTATTAACCTTTTGAACAAAAGAAAAACAAACCATCAATCAACACTTAAAAGAAATATTGAAAAAGATTTCTGGACAGAGGCTTATTTGGGAGCACTTTGTGGCGATGAGTTGAAAATGAAAGGTAAAATTGTAGCCGGTATTTCAAGTGGTGCAAATGCTGAAACAATTGATAGCCAATTAGAAAGTGCTATTATCCCATTGGAAAAAACAGAAAACAAGTTTGTTAATGGTGTTGATAGAGATTTCATTGGTGGAGTATTAGACCCAAATGTTTACAGCAAACTTAAAACTAGACTTAATACATTGCATAATATCAATTTCTCTGTTGAAGATAAAGAATTGACAGGTATAAATGGTGTTGTAATGTTTAGTGAAAATTACTTACCAAAGAAAGTTGACTACATTATCATGGCAAAAGAATCTGTCGCACAACCTGTTATAATTGATGAATATGATTGTGAAAAAATCCCACTTTCAAATGACTTTGCTGTTGAGTTGTTTAGTTCACGTGGAACAAAAACACTTGCTGGTGATTTGATTGTTGTAGGTATTACAATTGACGCAACACATACAAAAGTTGTTACAGTTGATGCTTTGCCAACAACTGCTGCAAATGTTGCAACAGATACAATTTACATTGCTACAAAAGCAGTTAAAATTGGCGATGTTGATTATAATGCAGGTGATATGTTTACTGCCACAAAAGATGGTAGCACAGTTACTTGGACTCAATACAATGTTTAATATTTATAAAATGGTAGCGAATTGCTACCATTTTTTATGGCTATTGTTAAGAAACCATAGCAATGGTGCAAGCCCGTTGGTAGCCTAATCAAATTTATAGGAGTTAAAACATGTTAGAAATAGGAGTTAATACATATTGCACATTGGATGAGGCAAACAAACTTGTAAAAAGCAATTATCCTATTGGTGATTTTGCTGCCTATTGGGCAGGCTTAACCAATGAACAAAAGGAACAATTGCTAATCAATAGCACAGAAGAAATGGAAACCTTACCTGTTGCTGGAGCAAAATTGTTTTATAACCAACCTTTACAATTTCCAAGGAAATCGGATTTTTATAGGTTTAATCAAATACCCAAAGAGGTAAAAGATGCACAAGTGGTTAATGCTGTTGAATCATTGCTTGTTTCAATAGGAGCAAAGACAAGAGATGGCAAAATTTTAACAAGTGCATTTGCAGAACAAAAGTTGCGTAGGTGGACTTGTGGTGGATTTAAGATGGGAGGATTTTAATTATGATTGAGATTGATAGCACACTTTATGATTACCCGGTAACATTAAATGATGAAGAATTTAAGAGTGCAACAGGTATTGACTTAAAAACTGAACTTGGTGCTGAACAAGATGTTGAGGCAAGGGATTGGCTTAATGCTGCACACGAAAATGTTTACAATAGAATCTATAAAATAGGTGGCAAATCACTAAAAGATGGCATTATTGCTGATTATATTGATTACTTGCAAAAACCTATTAAAAGGTGCCTTATAGCAGAATTAAAGTATATGCTTAATGCCAATGGTGATTATGGAGTTGCCGATGGCTCAAATGTTAATGCTGATGGGCAATTAGTGGTAGTTGATAAAGAAAGAATAATACCAAAAATATTGGCACCAAAGGTTGTGGAAATATTAAAAAGTGCAAGACCCAATCTTTTAATGGGTGAGGTGTAAGCCAATGAAAAATGAAATAGGCTATAACCTTGATGCCAAACTTTACACATTAGACGATGAATTTATAACAAGCATTAAGTGTAAAAAAAATAGCAAAAGATATGTTAATGGCTCTTTTGTAGGCTCTGGCTTTGCCTCACAAGGACAAACGCTAGAATTAGCCACGAAAGACAAGTTGCCAACAAATATTAAGGCATCACAAGTAAGGTGCGAATTTGAGGGCGTTATCTACCTTGTAATGGGTATATTTACACAAGATGTTGCACCACTAAAAAATAAACATAGGAAAATTAAAGACACTATTCTAGCATTACAATAAAGGAGTAGTTTATGTTTACATTAAACAAGTTTGGTGACACTTTAATGTCAAATTTAATATTTAATGCACCGGTTAGAACAAAGCCACCTGCTGGTCCAAGTGGATTATCACCATATCCGGGCAATTTAAGACAAAATGGTATTAACATGTATTATATGGGGGCAAACCATATAAAGATTGTTATAGGTGGTGCTCCTGCACCTTATGGACCATATACAGAAACAAGGAGCCATAAACCCGGGTGGATTGCTTGGTGCTGTTCTTATACATCACATCAATTTGCCTTACAATATGGAGGAGTAATTGAATAATGAACCTACAAGAAAGTTACAGAATAGAAGATTTGGCAAAAGTTTATGAAAATATACTTGGTAGCCCTTACTATTCCATTGATGTTTATAGCAATCTAAAAATAGATGGTGCAGCCATACAAGGAATTATAAAACCCTATCGTAGACCTTATAAGTTAAGCAATATCAAGGCTGAAACTGTGGAACTTATCTTTGAGTTTTATATAAGCGTAAGAAAAAAACAAGACAAGTTAGATGAATTAAGCACACTATCTAAAATATGTGGGTTGAGAAAGGGAACTTTTACAAGCAATGGCAAATCTTATACATACCACAGTTTTTTAGATTTTGCATCGCCTGCAAATAGTCCAATAGCAGATTTTGGCGATTATACCCAAGTTGTTGTTATTACCGGAACTTGCCTTGTAAGCGAGGCAGATGGCGGGGCTTTGGTTAGCAATGAAATAAAGACCCAATTAACATTTAATGCTGGAACCGATAAGGAAATATCCGATTTTGTTGAAATATTAAATGTTCAATATGGGGATACAAAACAAACCGAAAGTCCTATATTAGCCAATCAAAACACAGCAAAATCATTCAATAGAGCACAAAATAGTAGTTTTGCATACACAATTTTATTACAAAAAAATAAAGTTGGTAAAAGATTATTAAAGGCTGCAAGAAAAATTGAGCCTTTTGCATTAAATGAAATTGTTAAGGTTACCGATTATTATCCTGCTTTTGACACTGATGGACCGTTTAGCAATTCAAATAATTGTATTGTTGCCGGTTGTGATTTTGTTGGGCAAGCAGGGGCATTTGCAACAGTAACATTAACATTGCAAGATGCTTTACAATTTGCTGATACAGATTATGAAATTTAATTTAGGAGGAACTTATGGCAGAAACAAACATAAATATTTATCTTAAAACTATTGATGATAGCAACGAAACAAACCCACAAGACCCCGGAACAACACCCGAGGCTGATAATCCAATAGAAAATAAAGGGGAGCAAGGTAAAAGTGTAAAAGCATCAACATTAGTTGCTGTTGCTTATATTGGTAAGCAAGCATTATCATTTGCCCAATCAAGTGTTGGTTTTGCCACTAGGGATAACCTAAAACAACAACAAACTAATGCGTTTAATAAATTAGCAATGTTTACAGCAGTTGCCATTAAAAACCCTATTTTAGGCACTGCAATGTTCTTTACAGATATGATTAAAAGCGATATTGAATACAACAGAAATGTTGCAAGAGAATCATTGGCTGTAAACATCAATAGAGAACGTGCAGGCAATATGAATAGGAGTAGATAGTATGATAACAAATATTAAAGTTGAAAAAATAGTTGTTTCATCTGGTGTGCTTGGGACTCGAGTATATACCCCTATTGATATAACAAGTAGAGTTGAAATGCCTATTTTAGACACAAGCCAATTAGATAGTGTTTTAGATACAACTGTTTTAAGTTATTTATCCACAATAAGTGAACCATTAAAACCTTTAAGTAGAATAAAAATAACTATCACAGATACTAAAAACGAAACAACAAACACTGAATATATTTATAGACTTGTAGAAAACGACCTTGTAGAAAATGTTGTGCAAGGAGCAAAGCCTATTTATAGGCATACATTATCACTTATTGAAATAACCAAACAATTAGAAAGGGTTATTGTTGACAATTTAACATTTACAAATTATCTTGAGGATAATTATGGAACAAATAATGTTATAAAGTTTGTTTCAAACACTTACATTTTAGGTGGGTTGGCTGGCTGGAATAACTTTTTTGTTCAAGCACATTGGTCCAAATTTGGATATGCTAGTGGGTCAAATAGATTTATTGGACCATATAGAATGTTATATTTGAGTGGTTATGAAAAAGTAGAACAAGGCACAAATGGTGCTTTATTGGTTGTGGCAAATGACACGCCTACCACAGATGAAGATTTGGAAGAGGGCGAAACAATTTTTGACCCAAATACTCAAATTAAGTTGGAAGATGTAACACCAACACAACAAAATATCAACATTGGTGATTATGTTAAGTATATTGACCATACAGCAGACAATACAATTTCCACAAATATAAATATGGATATTGAGGTTAAGTATGCAACACTAAACCTTAATGCTTGGATTGGCTGGTGGCATTATAAAACACTTTCATTAAAAGAGTTTACTGTTAGCAAACCGGATGGGACAAGCCAAACATTATCACAAAATGGAACATTTACATTTACTCAAAATGGAACATATACTTTTAGGCAATATTATTGTTATAAAAATGAAAACAATGTTACCATGGCTGATGCAGAGTTTAAGTGGACTATTACAGTGGTTAATAGCCTTGCCTTAATACCACAAGAATACACAATTAAAGAGGTAATTGAAAGGTTGCTTAAAGTATGTGTATTAAGGCGAGATGGAATAGAAAATCAACAATATAAACTTGATGAAAACATTGCATCAATTTTAGATAAAAAATTAAGTCCTGAATTTAACTTTACGCAAGGCACATTATTTGAAGCATTGCAAACCATTGGTGAATATATACATGCAATACCTAGGCTTATACCTAGTGTTGTTTACGAATATGATACAGATTCTAATGGGCAAACAATAACCAATAGAAATGATTATACCAATTGGGACACCATTACTTTTGATTTCCTTGGTGGTAATGATTTATATTCAAAAAACAATTATTCACTAATTCAAAAAGAACACCCACTTGATGAGCATGCGAATAACTTTTTGTCTGTTGTTCAAAACGCAACACAAAGCAATTATTCTGGTAAAGCAACAGTTATTGAGCCATTTATGGGCGGTTTTGTTTCTACAAGGACTGAAAGTGCAACATTTGAAATTTCAAACAATGATTGTATTTTTAGAACACAAAAGCCAATAAGGTCGCTTATTTCTGTAAAGGTTTATAGTAAAGGAACCATCAAGGATATAAAAACAAATATAGTAGAAAAATCAAAATATGATATTCTATATAGTTATACAGCCCCGGGCGATGTTTATAACAATAAAGCATTTTTCCTATACTACACCAAAGGTCAAAAAAATATTTATGCGCTAGAATATTTAAGACCAAATCAAAACACACTTGACACTTTTGTCAATGACCATGCAATTAGAAACATATTAAAATTAGATGAAAGTGTTAATTTGGAAACATATATTAAAGATTTGTCTGTTCAAATTGAATATATACCATTTCAAGATTTTAAGGTTAAGCAATATAGGGTAAACTATGACACCAAAGAAGAGGATTGCTCGTTGTTTTACAATCAGCAATCAAATTCTGTTGATGTTGAAAGTTATGGTGAAAGCATGAAAGGTGCCATTATGAAAACCGGAAATGCCAAAGTGATAAAAACACAATACTTTGAACATTTAACAGATGCCCCACATGTTGGAGTTGTTACACAAGATGATTATTATGCTTTTGTGGTTAATAGAGAACTTGTTATTAATACACCAATAAAGGTTACAACACAATGGAGTTATAAATACAATGAATTAAACGCCTTTACTGCTGTTAAAAAGACTATTAGGCAATATGAAATTAGCGAGGAAGAAAGTGTTAATAGAAACCCGGATTACCAAGAATTTTGCCTTGTTGATAATAATTTAGATATTGCAACATACATAAGTGATGATGTTTCTGCTGATTTGAAATTATACATCAAAAACACATTGTCAACCCTTGGCTTTGCAACAAATAAAATGCTAAACTTATTATCCAATAAACTATCCAATGGTAATCAAACAAACAAGCAAATAACCTATGCAATTGTTAAAACCATTGGTGTTAATAGGGCTGGGGCGGAAGAAACACATTGTTTTCTATTGCCTGTTTCGTGTTTTCCTTTTGGAAACTCTATTGTTTTACATTTTGCAACAGATGATAATTATAGTGCCGCCACCTATGCTGAAAACCCAAGCAATGTAAATGATAAAGCCACAAATTCATTATCATTAAACTCTTACTGTATTGAAGAATTTATTAAATACTCCAATGAATTTGGAAGATTTGACAAATTAGCAGTTATATATGGTAGCGATAACCCCATAACTGATTTTGATAACAATATTGTGGCAAATAGCAAGTATTTGTATAAGGTTGATGAAAACAAAATAAATACAAATTCTACACTTATTAACTATTTTACTAACCCATTTAACATAGATAAAGACAGTAGGGAAAAAATAGGCTTAACTGTTCAATTGAACTTTATTACATCACCAACAAATCAATCAATTATTGGTAAAGCATTAAATTTTTCATTGCCAATAGTAGGCGATGCAAAAACCACATATAAAATGGCAACATTTACAAAAAGACCTAATAAGTTTGAAGATGTTGTTGAGGCAAATACATATCAAATTATTGGTAACCCAAGTGCAACAGTTAATGATGATTACAAATATATTAAGGTTGAACCTATCACCGCTTTGACAAAATCAATCGGTTATGGTATAATTGACAACAATAATAGGTTGGTTGCATATTTTGACCAAGAGTTAAATGTTGGTAGCCAATCAAAACCAATATATTTTATGTTTAGGAAGTATTAAAATGAAAAAGAAAGTTGTGTTAAGTGTTTTTAGTGGTTTAATTCTTATAACAGCCATATTGCTTATTGCTTTATTTTCGGCTCCAATTTTTTATAACACCAAATATGATGTTATAGATAATGACAGGTTTTTAGTGGGGACTGTTGAGTTTGGTAAAGATGGAATGGCAACTATGATAGGGAATAGTAACACAGGTTTTGATGTGAATTTTACACAAAAATACTTAATTTCTAATGGTAAAATTTATTTATTAGACAATTCAAGTGGTGGCACAACATTTTCAAGTGATACCTTTCAAATCAAAAGTAAATTTAGCATTGTTGCAAGCGACTGCACCTTGACCCCATGCGGGGGGGGGGTAACAGCCTTTCTTTTACTGATAATAACTAATGCTGTTGCTGTTGTTGTGGTGGCTGGCATAACACTTTCTTATTTTATTAAAAAGCATAATAAAAATAGAGAAAGTGTAGCCTAAACAATACAAAAATACAATTAAACAAATAATTAAGAACAGTCCTCTGGGTTGTTCTTTTTTATAAAAAATTTATCAAAAGGAGGCAAAATTATATGTTTAATGTTTGTGTGGGTAAAAAACAGACTTAATTGTGATTTTACCTCAAAAAAAATTATAAGGAGTAAAAAATGAAACTAATTTTTAATAATAATGGCGATTTGGTTATCAAGCGTGGACCGGCATTGTTTCGTGGTAGCAAAGGTAAAAGTTATATATTAGTAAATTGGGCTGAAAACCAAGAGCCTAGCATACCATTGGTTAGACTTTGTGCTGATATAAACATTACTTACCCGGACAATACCCAAAGTGGCTGGCAAACAATGACACCAAATGCCAATAATGACAAAGGTTTTTATTACAAAACCCAAGCAAAAGACCTCGAACAAGAGGGCGACGCTATTGTTAATGTTAGAATTTATGACACACAAGATGTTACTTATGGAACAGATGGCGAAACAATTACAGGTATTAGTGAATATTTGGTTACCGGTTCTGCCAAAATCGTTGTTAAGGGTGGAACTGTTGCTCAACCTACATATATTAGTGATGCCGATATAAATTCTATTAAGGCAAGCAATACAGAATTGCACTCTTTGGCATTTAAGAAATTTGATGTAACTGAAATTGATAGCGAGGTTGTGGATTATTCTTTGGATGGCTATAAAACACCAAATTCATTGTTCTACAACTATGAACATGAGGTTATAACAGAAAAATTAACAAGCGGTGATGAAAAAGACACTGTTACAGGCACATTACATGTTATGACTTTTGAGGATACTGATAATAAGGTATATCAAACAGAAACATTATTTGCAAAAGGCAAATCATGGATAAGATGTTTAATATTTAAGCACACTTATGCTGATGGTGTTGATTATTTCACATTGCAAGGTGATGCTGCTGATTTTGACCTTTTAGGCTATGGAACAACAGGTCCAAGAGGTTTGCAAGGACCTCAAGGTGTTCAAGGAATACAAGGACCAAAAGGTGATATTGGTCCCCAAGGAAAACAGGGAGTGCAAGGACCACAAGGACCACAAGGCGAAAAAGGTGACACCGGCGAAAAAGGTGCATCTGGACCCCAAGGCATACAAGGTCCACAAGGACCACGTGGTCAAGGTATGAGTTTTGCTAGAATCTATAAAAGCATTGATGAAATGATGGCTGATTATGAGCAAGCAACAAGTGATGGCATTATGCTTGGCGACTGTGTTATTGTTATACCGGAAGATGAAGAGGGTAATCCATTAACAACTAGCGATGATTATGGCAAGATTTACATAAAAGCCGATGAAAACAAAAAATTTGTTTTTGCTGGTTTATTTACAACCGGTTTACCTATTCAAGGTGAGCAAGGTCCTAGGGGCGAACAAGGCATCCAAGGTCCACAGGGTCCAAAAGGCGACCAAGGTGAACAAGGCGTGCAGGGAATACAGGGTATACAAGGTCCACAGGGTGAAACCGGACCACAAGGACCACAAGGACCCCAAGGCATACAAGGTCCACAAGGACCACAAGGACCACAAGGCGAAAAGGGCGAAAAAGGCGATGCTGGTGGCGAAAAAGGTCCAAAAGGGGACAAGGGCGATATAGGTCCTGCCGGTGATAGTGATAAATGGGTTGATTTAGGAACATGCACAATATTACCGGAAGATTGGACTTACAATGAACTAAAAGAGTGTTATGAATACAGATATTACAATGAAAAAATAACTGATGCAATAACGCAAAGTATTTACGCAATTTACACTGTTGCAACAGAAAAGAATATCATAGCAAACAACATTATTGTTTATGGTGAAATTGAAAGCATTGTTGATGAGGGTAAAGTTTATAATGTTATAAGGATTGATAAAATACCTACATTTAACTTTGTTTTAAGAATTTATAAACTTAATACTGCTGTTGATACTGATTTTACTTATGGTGTAATAACTGCCGGCAAAATTAAATACACAACAGAATACAATGTTGAGGAAATGTTGGATTTATTGAGCAAAAGCAAGGTTGATAAGGTTGAGGGTAAAAGTTTAAGCCAATTTGATTATAGTCTTGCAGAAAAAAACCAAAACTTGCAAAATAAAAACGATATAGCCCTAATTCAAAACACATTAAAACTTATTGCTAATGGTGGGCAAACTGTTGGGAAAGCGGTATTTGCAACAAGTGCAGCAAGCGCACAAGATGCTGTCAATGCAGAAAATGCAAAAACAGCAGATTTTGCAAAAAGATGTGATGTTACTAACATAACCAATATCCAAAACATTTTACAAAAAGTTACTGTTAATCTAGGTGTTGAGGACTTTTCCAAGGTAATTAAAGTTGATAGATGGACCAATGACTTTTTGTGGTGGGGTTCTACAAAACACTACAATTGCCCACATCATTGGCACACATTTGTTATTGGCAATATAAGGGTTGTTTATGGTTCAATTGATGCACTAGAACAAAATTATAATACTTACATTGATTGGGGTAAACAAATGTTCAAAAATGCAGGTTTAGATGGTTATGTTATTATTCCAAGTTTTACAACAGAAACAAGGGGTGATGATAGGGGTATGGATGAACCTTGCCATGTTAAAACCAAAGGGACAAGTGGGTTTACAATTTATAATTCAAATGGTTATGTTGTTACAGGAACATATATTGCCATTGGTGAAAAGGCATAGGAGGGTATTGTTATGAATGGTATATTTGGAAATACAAGGCAAATTGATTTGTCTGTAATAAAAGATATTCAATTTGATGGCAAAAGTATAATAAACAATGTTAAGGTTGCTGAATTAAAAACTGTTCTTGAGCAAGGGTTAGACAATTTAAGCAATTATTATAGCAAAGATGCAACCTATACTAAAACAGAGGTTAATTCTTTAATTGCTAGCAAACAAATTTATAATATAGTCACAGCATTACCAACAACAAACATAAGCCCATCAACAATTTATCTTGTAAAAAAAGTAAATGATAGCGATGAAACCGATACAGATTCTTATGATGAATATATTTATATTCAAAATAAATGGGAACATGTGGGTAGTTTTGAGGCTGATTTTTCTAATTACTACACAAAGGCTGAAACCAATACAGCCATTGCAAATGCAAAAAGTGATTTGATAGCCCAATTTGAAACATTGCAAACAAATGTTACAGCATTATCAACAAAAGTTGGCTCAATAGATGATGTTTTGGATGCTATAAATGGTGAGGTGGTTTAATATGGGGAAAACTAGCGACAAATTAAACTATCTAAACACCACAAAAACACAAATATTTCAAGCAGTTAGAAATAAAGGTGTAACAGTGCCAACAAATACAACTTTTAGGGGTATTGTAAGCAAAATAAATGCTATACCTGCTATGGTTATAGGTGGCGGAAATGCAACCAATGAAATTGATTTAATATTAGTTGGTGGATATGGTTCAATAAACACCAATGAAATTGAAAATTTTATGAATGGTAAATACATGTATAAAAGGAGCAATTAAATATGGGCAAAACACTTAATGATTTATATGCCGGGATTTATGATATTGCTAGGGTTGTCACACAAAAAGGTGGAACAATAAACTCAAGCAACATAAGTCCATCATTTGAAGATATAAAAAATGGTATAAACTCTATACCTTACGCACCAACAACACTTAATGGTGTTGCAAATGTGGTGTTGGCTGAAATGCCAAATGTTACAATTAAAATGGAAACAGAGTCGGGAGTATTGGTAGATTCTAAAACAACCAATGCAACCAATGGTGGCTCTGTTTCTTTTAGTGTTACGACTTATGGCAATTATAGATTTACAGCCTATGATAGTGAAAATAACCAATTATGGACCAAGTTGTTTGGTGTTCCAAGTGGGGGTATTTATAACTGCAAGGTTGGTAAACTATTTGCTGATTATACCGATGAAGAGGTTAATAAAGCAGCAAAAAACGACTATGCAAAAATTATGTGGTCTGTTGAAGATGAAAGAACTACAACTATTATGGGAACTAGCAAAAAAATTCATATTGCAGATTTTAATCATTACAAAAAAACCGATGGAACCGGTTATTGTGGTTTGGTTTTGGAAATGAATGATTACACGAGTTCAAGTTATAAGCATAATAATACCAATGACAACACAATAGGTTGGGAGGGCTCACTTATTAGACAAAATGGTTTGGCTGATGGTGATTATTATTATACTCGAGCAACAGTTGATGAAACAACAACAGGAACATACTATGCTTATGATGAATTAACAAATGTTTGGAATGAAAAAACATTGCCTGCCGACTATGATGCGGAAGAGTATTATTACACAAGAAATACAAAAAGTGGTGATGGTGCGTTTTTAACAGGAATACCCGCCTTTAAGGATTATATTGTTCAAGTTGAAACTGCAACAGCAGATGCTGGCTTAAAATACAAAAAAATCATCATTTCAAAAGATAGGGTGTTTACACCAAGTGATGGTGAGGTTTTTGGCAATAGTAAAAGATATTCATCAAGGTATAGCCAATATGAAAAAGAGGGGCAACAACTTGATTATTATAAGAACAATTACAGTGATGGCAAAATAAGGTCGAGCAACTATTGGTGGTTGCGTTCCCCTTGCTCGGGCGCCGACACTAATTTCTGCTATGTCAACTCCAATGGGTATGTCAACAGCAACTATGCGAGCTACACGAGCTATGTGCGCCTTGTCTTCTGCCTCTAATCTAAAAATCACAATGGCGAAAGCCATTGTATAAAAGGGAATTATTAAAATGGGTGTGTTATTAGCAAAAAGAAAAGAGAGTTTATCTCTTGCAGAAATTAAAGCAATTGAATTAGAAACACAAATTGCTAAACTAGGTATAAAATTACCACAAAAATATAATCGCTATGGAACTGCTAGGGCTTATCAATTGTCAAGTGAAATAATGGATGATATTACAAAAGGAAATCACCTATATTTTGCAAAAGACCATATTGAAAATTACCAAGCAAGGCAAGATTATTTTAACAATGCGATAAGCAAATTACATTGTTTGGCTAGCCATGTTACATTTTTATGTGAATTAGTCGACCCTAATCTTGATATTTCACAAGAAGATGTTAAAAATCAACAACAAAGCAATAATGCTAATGTTGATAACAATAAGCCAAAACCTAAAAAGATAAAAATTAAACCAAAAGATTGGTATAAAATTGCAAATCTAATAAACGAGTGTATGGCTTATGTTAAAAAACTTAAAGATAGCGATGTAACAAGAATGGAAAGTTTTATATCAAAAAATTAGGTGCATAATTGTATATCACGCACAGGTCGAGCAACAATTGGTGGTTGCGTTCCCCTTACTCGGGCAACGACACTAATTTCTGCTATGTCAACAACAATGGATATGTCAACAACAACAATGCGAGCAACACGAACTATGTGCGCCTTGATTCCATTAGTAAACAAAAATTATACCCGGGCGAAGTAACAGGCAGTGAAAGCGGGTTTTTGTATAATAGAAGGAATTATGCTTCCTTGCAAAAAGTAGTCACCAAGTTGTGGCTATTTTTATTGCTAAAATTTGCACTTTGATATGTTTGGCAAGTTTTTGCCAGCAACATTTAGGGGTAACCCACAAAGGAGATTTAACAACAATGATTGGTCAAACATTTGATGAGGTTTTTAGTTTTAGAAACCTTTATCTTTCATGTAAAAAGTGTTATAAGGGTGTAAATTGGAAAACCAGCACCCAAAAGTATAGACTAAACGCTTTATGTAATGTTGCAAAAACTTACAATGAATTGAAAGTCGGGAAATATAAAAGCAAAGGTTTTTATGTTTTTCGTAGAAGAGAAAGAGGGAAAGATAGAACAATAAAATCAATACACATAAGTGAAAGGGTGGTTCAAAAGTGTTTATGTGATAATTGTCTTGTGCCGGTTCTTTCAAAATCTCTAATCTATGATAATGGGGCTTGCTTAAAGGGTAAAGGGCTTAATTTTACAACCGAAAGATTGAAAGCCCATTTACAGCAATATTATAGAAAAAATAATTATAGCAATAAAGGTTTTGTATTAACCTTTGATTTTTCAAAGTTCTTTGAAAGTATACCACATGAAATGTTAAAACAAAAAGTGGCAAAGAAAATACAAGACCCTAAAATAATAAGTTTATACAATTACTTTATTGACCAATTTGAAAATAATGTTGGATTGGGGTTAGGTAGCCAAATTTCACAAATAAGTGCATTGTTTTATATTAGTAATTTTGACCATTATATTAAGGAAAAATTACATATTAAGTATTATGGGCGTTATATGGATGATGGCTATCTTATACACCAAGATAAAGAATATTTGAAATTTTGTTTAAGGGAAATTTCAAGTTTAGCCACAGAAATGGGGCTTAAAATAAACCTTAAAAAGACAAGAATAACAAAACTAGAAAATGGCTTTATGTTCTTAAATAGGCATTGGTATTTAACTGAAAAAGGATATGTTAAAACTAAACCAAGCCATAAAACAATGGTTAGATTAAGGAGTAAATATAGAAAATTAAAAACCTTTGCAAGCGATGAACAAATTAAGGCTTTTTTAGGTTCTGTTAGTGGTTTTCTAAAATTTTATAAAAATGAGAGGTTGTTTAATTATGTCAAAACATAAACTAAAAGATGATTTCCAAATTACAGCAAGCAATATTGTTATTGTTCCAAATAAAGTGTATGTTGAAAACAATGTGCTTTATTTAATTAACAATGATGAAACTGTTAAGTTTGAGGGTGGTGAATGGTTTATTAAAACACCTTTAACAGAAAATGTATATATTCCTCTTGGGCTTGGGGCTCTTCCTACATACTACATTGAAGATGCAGCAAATGTTCAAGATATTGATGCTTTTAATTTGCTGTTTGAAACTTGCGATGAAGAAACCATCTAATTGTATTACTTTACTTGTTGAGTATGTCAAGGATGGGGTTTACCATAGGGAATATAAAACTTTTACAAAAAAAGAATATAAAAAAATGCTTAAAAAAGCAAAAAAGGAGTAATTATGTTACAAAGCGTTAATTTGAAAGAAGAATACAGAGTTATTGAAGATAAGGTTTATGCAGTATTGCCAGAAACCGGGAAGAAAAGGCTTGTCGATGCTTGTCGTGTTAGAATTGAATTAGCACAAGAAAATGCAGAATTAGCACAAAAAAAGGAATTATTAGAAAATGAGTTGCGAGATGTTACAAGGCAATTGGCTAATAATACCAAACTTGATAATCAAATTGCTGCACTTGGTTACTGTAAAATTGATAAACCAATTTATAAAAGAATAGATGGTATTGTTATTTACGACAATAAGTCGCAACCAATAGTAGAATCTTATACACATCAAAATGGTTGCCCATCAAAGCGAGGTTAATATGGTAGAGATATTTCAAACTATATTGCAATACCCATTGCAATTTTTAGCAGGTTTAGGAATTAGTGGAGGTGCTATTTATAGTGCCTTTTCTTTTTCAAAATGGCTTATTTCACTATTTACCAAGAAAAGCCAAAAAGCAAAAGAAATTTTGAATAGACAGGCAATAGCAGACACTATCATCAATGCAGTTGGTGGTATTGATAATTTTATTGATAAAATTGCAGATAAAGTTATTGAAAAATTCACCACAAATAAAACAATTGATGAATTTAAGCAAGTGTTACAAAAGATTTCAAGTAAGAATGATTGCCCAATTGAATTAAAAGCATATATTGAAACAGTGCTTAGTCAAAGTGGTAGTGAACAATTAAGTTTGCTTTATGAACAAACAAAAGCAACTTTAATAGAAATGGCAAAAGAGAAAACTTTGTCAGTAATTGATGATGGCGAGAAAGCCCTTGAGGATGAAAACGTTACACCAGAAACAAAAACAATAGAACAAGCCCAGACTATTGTTGAACAAGATATTAAAGAAGAAACTAAACCTAAACCAGAAAAGGATGAAGATATAGACTATGTTTAAGAAAATTTGGCAAAAATTTTTGAACTTATGCAAAACTAGGTGGGCATATTTAATAAGTATAGTTTTTATTTGGTTAATACCAATTATTATGCTTAATGAATATGTGGCACTAACAGAAACAAACATTGCTTTCAAAATAACCTTTATGGGTTGTTTAGTTTTGTTAGTAGTGTTTTTTGCTTTTCGTAAAAAGATTTTTGCCTTAATTCACAAACAACCCCATGGTATTATCCGTGGGGTTTTGTTATGTGTTCACAAAGCCATTACTTATGGCTTGTTTTTGGGCGTATTGTGGGCTGTTAGCACTTTTAGTGGTAAATTATACTATTGGTGGTTATTGTGTGGCATATCAATGATATTTGGCTTGATTTTTATAATGATAGATGAACACTTGGCATCTAAAAAGGCAAAGGAGGACAAAACTAATGAAACCGATAAAAATTAAGTATGGCAAAGGCAAGCAATTGCTAATAACTAGGGATGTTCTCAAAGTTGGTATTGGCTTAATTATAATTATTGGCGATGCTTTATTGGCAGGTATAATCCAATTATTTGAATTTGGCTTTGATATGAGTTATTTATTCTCATCGGAGTTTTGGACTGCCTATTCAATTAAACTTGTTATATCTTATGTTGCATTGTTTGGTGCTTATGTTATAAGAAAAGTGAAAAATAGGCATAATCCCAAATTTGTTGTTCAAAGAGAAAGAATAAAGGACTGCAAAAAAGAAATTGTTAAGGCTAAAAAAATAGGTGTATGCAAAAATTGGTTAAAATTTGTATTTAATTACAAAAAGAAAGTTGAAATATACCAAGAAATTATAACCAAAAAATATGAAAAACTTATTTTTACCGAGCCAGAGAAACCAAACAAAGATGATTATGATATGGAAACTTGGCTTGGAAAACGCAAATACAAAAGGGCAATGCTAATTTATAACAAAAAGTATAAAAAGTATGCAAAATCCGAAAGTTTGCGTAAATATTATGAGGAACAATTAACTGTTTGTGAGATACATTTGCAGATAATCCAAGCATATAAAGAACACAATATTGAAAAAGCAAAGTCTTTACAAAAACAAATTGAAAACATTGATTGTATGAAAAATTATAAATTGCATTATAAAAGCGTTACATACAACAGGCTTTTTAATGTGGATTTGGGAAATGTTAAGCATGATGATAGTATTGAATACAATGAGGCAAGCATTTTATTTAAGAAAATACTCCCAGCAATATTTGGGGGCTTGATTAGTGTTGCCTTACTAACATCTGTTATTGTTCATACAAAATCATTTACAGCGGAAACTGTGCTTTTAATAGCATTAAACTTAATTGTAATGATTTGGTTTGTTTTTACAGGCATAAGACTAGCAGATAGTTTTGTTCTTGGCGTTGTTTACACAGCAGATTCTAATAGGATTATGATTTGTGAGGAATTTTTAGAAGATAGTGCATTAAATGGTGATGCTTGGGTTGAAAACATTGACACAGACACCGACACGGATGTTGAAGAGGAGCAAAATGAAACAGCCGGGTCTACACAAATAGAAAATGTGGAAGAAATAGAAGATATAAAAATCCCACATGTTAGGGCTCCAAAGTAGGTTGTATGAAAAAAAGTATATTGAAAACCATACTAATGGTTGTTGTTTTAGTAAGCATTTTTATAGGTGCTTATTTTTTATT
>CAKVLS010000013.1 GCA_934757865.1 uncultured Clostridia bacterium
TCAACCCAACCTAAGCCATCAGTAACCCAAACAAAAGCAAAACCTTTAATATTTTTGCTTTCTTCAGCAATCATTTTGTAACTTCTCGCAGTTTCGTTAAGTTTTGAACCTGAACTAGAGTAAAAGTTTGTTTCAAAAGCATAAATACAATTATCAGTTTTTACAACATAATCAAATCTTTTTGCAACTTTGCCAAGATTGGATAAAGGAGATAAATCAATATTCCATTTATTTTCAATATCTTTCAAATACATTTCTTTAAAATAGGTTTGATTTAAAACAAAACCTTCTTTCTCAATAAAACCTTGTAAAACATTTTCCATAAGATGTCCACCACGATTTTTTCTTCCATTAGAGCCAAGACCAACTTCAACACCAGTAGCATAATCTACAAGATTGTTTACTAAATGATTTGAGATTAAGTTAAACAAACCAGTTTTTCTCATAAACTTTTTTAAAAGTTCAACATCATCAATATTTGTAAAGTTGTATCTTAATTTTTCGCCATCATCAACAACTTTAATTTCTTTTTCTCTAACAGCAATTAAAAGTGGTAAACATTTTCTAATTTCTGGATATTTTTTGAATAGGTTGTCAAAATCTTTTTCAATATTTTTAGAACCAACAAGTGAATTCATTATATTTAATTCAACTTTAATTTTGTTAATGTTTTTATAGACTGTATTGAAATCTGTATAATATTCGTAAGTCGCAATGCTATCAGTGAAAGTATTAAACCATTCTTTAAAATTTCTTTTCATTAGTCATTTACCCCTTTTATTTCTATAACAATATTATCGGGTGAAGAATAATACCAAGTAGCAATTTTGGGTATTAATATATTATTTTCTTTAATAAGACCTTCATTTTTATATAATTGAGTTACTCCTCCCAAATAAGATCTATCTGAATTAATATTTAATTTATATTCCTTTCTATTTATAAGAATATGTAAAGACTCAACTTCTGAAGGAATTTCTTTTTCTATTTCGGTAGGCAATCTTAAAATCCTTGCACGTATATCATTCAAAGTTATTTTTTTACTTAAAATTAGTTTCGTTTTATTTATATCGCTTTGAATACTTTGTGGAGTTTGAATAATAGAATTGTTTTTTAAAGTTAAATTTTCTAATGCTTTTGCATTAAAAACAGGTTTTAAATTAAATCCTAGTCCAATGGATATGCATTGTTGTATAAGTGATTTTCCATCTATAAGAATTATTTGTCTTGATTTATCTGCTTCTGCAAATTCTTTTGCTCCAGATGGAAATTTTGCTGTTGTTACAAAGATTCCTTTATAATTTAAAGGCATTATACCTCGTAATTCTCTTAAATCCTTGATTGAAATAGTTGATGATGGCTTGTAGCGTTTTGCTTGAACATAATATTTTACCTCATCTAAATTTGACAAACCATTAAGACCAGATTTTACACAAGTCAAATCTATTCCACCATCTCTAGATCTCTGAGTTACAGTTACTTCGTCTAGACCAAGTTTCTCTAGAAAAAATTTTAAGAATTCTTCAAATTCATACCCATTATCAAAAGAATTATATAATTTTTCAACACTTTCTTTTAACTCTGTTTCATTTAATTCAATAATATTACTCATTATTTTCTCCTTTTGTGATTCATAACAACAATTTCTGTTATATCTCCACGCTTACTTGCTTGGCAATTTATCATCCTTTTTGCATAAACTCTTTCAATTTCGAAGCCATTATATAAGTCATCAAAAAAGTTATCATTTTTATTTGAGTTTTTAGGGTCAGAATTTGAAAGCATAAGTAAACAGTCTTTCTTATCTAAATCTTTAAAATATTCAGCAAGTTTAATTTGGTCGTTATCGTCAAAACCAGATTTATCATAACTTACAAAAGAGTTATTATTAACAAGTGGGCGATAAGGTGGGTCAAAATAAACGAAAGTGTTTTTATCTGCATTGCTTAAAACTTGTTCATAACTACCAAAACTAATCTCAACTTTTTGCAATAGTTTTGAACAAAGCAACAAATTTTCTTTATCACAAATCAAAGGATTTTTATATTTGCCATGCGGCACATTAAATTTACCACTTTTATTAACTCTATAAAGTCCATTAAAACATGTATGGTTTAGGAATATGAAATCGGCACACTTTTCAAAATCGTAATGTCCGTTTAAATGAATTGAGTTATATCTATCTCTAACATTATAAAAATATTTTGTTCTATCATCACAAGACAAATATTCTTTTTCAAGAACTTCAAGCCGCTTTGTAACTTCATTTACATCTGCTTTTATACAACGATAACAATTTATAAGTTCTTTATTTATATCGTTTATGTAGGCTTTTTCAATGTCGTAATTTTGTAAAACATGGAAAAGGACTGCGCCACCACCAACGAAAGGCTCAATATATGTTTTTATTTTACCTTCGGCTAGTTCTTTCGGAAACATTTCATTAAATGTATTTATAAGTTGTCCTTTACCACCAGCCCATTTCAAAAAAGGCTTTGCAACTCCTTTACACATTTTTTGACTCCTTTGTTAATTCCATAATATCTGCAATATCACAATCAAGGGTTTTGCAAATACGCAAAAGAACATCCATACTTACTTGTTCATCTTTACTTAATTTTGCAAGTGTGGATGTTGCTATATCTGCTTTTTCTCTTAATTGAGTTTTTGTCATATCTTTATCAATTAGTAGTTTCCAAAGTTTTTTGTATGAAATACTCATAGTAATAACCCCTAATAAATTTATGATATAAGTTTACTATATTTATATTATTTTTGCAACAAAATATTTGAGATTGCGAATAAATTATTGCAAAAATATTTTTATAGCGGTATAATGCAAGAAAGGAGACCTTTTATGCAAAACGATATTAATGTTATGATAAAATTTTTAAATAATATAGTATCATCACAAAACGATTTTGATAAATTAAATAAAATTGAAAACCTAAACAAGTTTAAGCAAACTATGGATATATACAATGGTCAAAAATACATGGATGAAATAATAAAAGATCCGAATGTTTGGGAATTCGTAAAAATAAGAAATCCTCAAGATAATATTGATATTTATGGGCAAAGAATGTCCCAAGAAAACTCCTTCATTTGTAATTGCGATGCTATAATAAATGCACTAGCGAAATCTATATTAGAAGATAAAATCAAAGATGAGTTTAAAGATCAATTAACACCAAATTTTAGAAATTACATTAAGTGGGTTGAATATTATAAAAATTTATTAGAAAAATAAAGGAGAATTAGCTATGAAAAAAGCTGTTATATATGCAAGATATTCTAGTGATAGTCAGACC
Source organism: uncultured Clostridia bacterium (assembly GCA_934757865.1). GTDB lineage: Bacteria > Bacillota > Clostridia > Christensenellales > UBA1242 > CAKVLS01. The sequence continues at coordinate 3,312 of CAKVLS010000013.1, forward strand.
GAACAAAGCATTGATGGGCAATTAAGAGTTTGCAAGGAATATGCTGAAAAGAATGGGTATGAAATTGTTGCTGAATATATCGACAGGGCTATGACTGGCACAAACGATAATCGCCCAGACTTTCAACGAATGATTAAAGACAGCTTTAACAAAAAGTGGGAGTATGTTCTTGTATATAAATTTGACAGATTTTCAAGAGATAAATATCAATCAACCTTGCACAAGCACACCTTAAAACAAAATGGTGTTAAAGTTATTTCGGCAATGGAAAATATTTCTGACACTCCCGAAGGCATAATACTTGAAAGTTTGCTTGAAGGTATGAACCAATACTATTCTTCCGAACTTTCTCAAAAGGTTAAGCGTGGTTTAAAAGAAAGTAGAATTAAGGGTTTATTTACTGGTGGTCCTACTCCTTATGGTTACAATGTAAAAGACAAAAAAGTTAACATAAATGAAGAACAAGCAAATATTGTTCATGAGTATATGTTTAATCAATATTATAGTGGCAAGCGAATTAAAGATATTGTTGCTTTACTCGCTGAAAAAGGAATTAAAAACTCTTATGGTAAACCTTGGACAATAAATATGGTTTCAAGAGTTTTGAGAAATCCAAACTATAAAGGTTGTGTTTATGCTGACAACACCTGCTATACAAATATTTTTCCTGCAATAGTTAGTGAAGAAGTATTTGACGAAGTTAATGCTCGTTTAAAAGTTGCAAAACGCACTTCTGCACACTTTAAGACTGATGTTAATTATCTTTTAAGTGGCAAACTGATTTGTGGCAAATGCGGTAGTTTAATGACTGGAGATAGTGGTAAAGGTAAAATGGGCAAGATTTACAACTACTACAAATGCTTTACAAAGAAAAAGAACAAAGACCTTTGCGATAAGAAGTCTATTTCACAAGAATATATTGAAAATATAGTTTTGCAAGCCACAAAAGAATTTTTAAATCAAATTGATTTGAATGAACTTTCAGTTTGTCTTGCTGATACATACAACAAAAGCATTGAAAAAGATAAAGTTTTGGAAAGTTTAAATAAACAATTGCAAGAAAACAACAAAAAACTTGCAAACTTTGTTCGTGCAATAGAAAATGGAATTTTTAACGAAACAACAAACGAAAGAATGAAAGAACTTGAAATAGCAAATAAAGACTTACAAGAAAAAATAACAAGCCGAGAAATGCTTGTTATTAAACCACTTGATAAAAATGTTATTTACTCATTCTTGTGTTCTTTTAAAGACGTTGACCTAACTGACAAACTTGCTTGCCAGCGACTTGTTGATATGTTTATAAATAAAGTTATCCTTTACGACAACTATTGCGAGATATATTTCAATACAAATAGCGATAAGTCCAAACAACTTAAACTTAAAGAACAACCTGATATTGATAGTGAAATTTTGTTTGAAAGCAATAAAAAAGAGCAATCCTACTCAAAAAGTTCGGATTACTCTCTAATGGCGGAGGCTTAGGGATTCGAACCCCAGGTAGCTCTCACTACAACGGTTTTCAAGACCGCCGCTTTCGACCGCTCAGCCAAACCTCCATATTATTAAAAAATGCTTGAGTTATTTAACAAGCATAATTTATTATACATATTTTTTGGACTTTTGCAAGTGTTTTTTTTATTTTTTGATAAAAATATGATTTTTCCATATTAGTATTTGAGTTTTGTAATTATTAATAGGTATTGTTTAATTTATTGTTTGGTAATGATTTGTTGAAGTACTATTTTTAACCCTTCGAAAGAGTTTATATTTGTATAGCCAAAATGTTTTTTTAATTACTTTTCAGCACGAAAATGTTTTGATATACTTTTATTAGAGGTAGAAATTATGGTCGAATTAACTAAAGATGATTACGCTGCGATTAAAAGAGGAGATTTTGGGTATCTTAATGACAAAGGTGCTTATTTGTATGGGTATTACAAATACGAAGATGCAATAGAGTATTATAGGTTGGCAGCGGCTATGGGGTGTGTAGCGTCAATATCTAATTTGGGATATTGTTATATGTATGCAAGGAGTATTCCTCAAAATATTTCTATAGCTATAGGGTATTTTGAACTTGCGGCTAAGAGAAATGATCCTGAGGCGATCTACAAACTGGGTAATATGTACGAAGTAGGTAAGTATGTAAAAAAAGATATGAAAACCGCAATGAAGTATTATTCAAGAGCTGTCAAGATAATTGAAAAACGAAATTATCCTAAAGAAGGTTTTCCTAGCTTATTCTTGTGCTATGGTAGACAGTTTATGCCTGGAGGATTAAAAGAAGAAAATAAACTTATTGCACATGAATATTTGCAATACGCCCTAAAAGGTTACGATGAATATCTAGAAAGAGGTTGTGCATTTTACCAAGACTCAAGAGATACAGTAGTAGAGCTTCTTAAAGACAAATTTTTTGAAGGCATGTAATTGCTTATTATGCATTAAAACTGCTAGCGCAAAAAACGACTTTTATGTTACAATAAAAATATGAAGATTAAGGTGAGTAGCAATTTATATGGCTTAGCGAAGTTGTTTGGCGAGGACACTCCGCTTTTTGTCGTGGGTGGCTATGTTAGGAATTCACTTTTGAGGCTTAGGGCGGAAGATATAGATATTTGCTCGTGTCTAAAACTTACAGAAGTTAAACAACTTTTGGCTGGCTCAAAATTTGACATAAATATAAAAAGTGCAAAACTTAATACTTGCGAGATTATTTGCGCTGACGAAAAATATGAATATGCGACCTTTCGCAAAGAGTTTTATGCAGGAGAGGGCGAACATACTCCTTGTAGTATAGATTTTGATGCAACAATAGTCGAAGATGTCTCTCGTAGAGATTTTACTTGCAACAGCTTGTATTATGAGATTTTGAGTGGCACAATTATTGACTTTTTCGGCGGACAAAAAGACATCAAAGATAAAATGCTAAAAACAGTCGCAACTCCAGAATCTGTTCTTTGCAATGACGGCGTTAGAGTTTTGAGGCTGGTGAGATTTGCAAGTGAGCTAAACTTCACAATAGATGCGGATACTTATGATATGGCTGTCAAGTACAAAAGCAACTTAAAAAGCATCTCGAAAGACCGCATAAGAGATGAGTTTGTCAAGATTTTGACGGCAAGTAGCACTTATACCAAAATTGATAAAAAGAGCCTTTTTAATAAAAACAGAGGTTACAATGGTGTCAAACTTATTGATAAATTAAACCTTTGGGAGTATTTTGGAGCGGACGAACGCATTAAGCATATGCGAGGCGTTGGGGCATATCTTAGAGCTTTTTTGAAATGTAAGGCGGACGAGGTTATGAGCTTTGCGGTAGATAGTTATTTTTATCTAAAAAGTAGTAATGTTGTGACAAGTCCTAGTGATTTTGTCAATATGCTTTTTGGAAGTACAGGGCTTAACTTCAAACGCAAAACAAGGGCTGATATTTTGAATACGCTCAAAGTACTTGACGAACTTGATAATTTGAGAGAAAATTTTGATGATCAAAAAGCTAAAAAATTAAAGGCAAAACTAAATACGCAAGAGCTAAAAATGTACGCAAAAGCTCTTGGTGGCAAATTGTATTTGACTTATAAAAAAGTAATGAATACTAAGGAGTAAAATTATGATATATGTATGTATTGTATTATGTGTAATTATGTTGTTATCTATTATATATCTTATATATAAGGTTAACAAAAGCAGCAATGTCAAAGCTCTAGATAATAGCGAAGATATCAAAAAGATTGCTGACGACCTAAACGCTATGCGTATGGAGTTTGCGGGCATTAAACAATCTTTTGATACTTTTAGTAATTTGACTACTCAGAACATTAAGATTATGGGCGAAGGTCAAGTAAGTTCTATTAAAAATATTGGCGATACCCAAACTTCGCAGATTAGGGAACTAGAAAATAGACTAAATACCGTTCTTGGCAATACTGAAGCTAGACTTGAAAGAATAACAAGAAATATAAGCGATGGCCTAAATAGTATAAGAGCATCCAATGACGAGCAGTTAGAAAAAATGCGTGCAACTGTTGATGAGAAGTTAGACAAGACTCTTAGCGATAGGCTAGATAGTGCATTTAAGAACATTATAACCACTCTAGACAATGTCCAAAAGAGCGCTGGAGAGATGAAACTTGCAGTTGACAGCGTGTCTGACTTTAAGCGTATGATTAGCGGTGTTAAGACTCGTGGTATTTGGGGCGAGGTACAACTAGGCAATGTCTTAGAGCAAATGTTATCTCCTAACCAATACGGCAGTCAAGTTTCTGTTGATGGCAGTTCAGAGAGGGTTGACTTTGTTGTCAAACTTCCTGGCAAAAATCAAGATGAAATTATTTATCTTCCTATTGATGCTAAGTTTCCCGTTGAAGATTATTCTAGACTATGTGATGCTAGCGAGCACGGTGACAGCAAACAAATTGAGCAATGCCAAAAAGACCTTGTAAAGAGTATCAAAAAGCAAGCCAAGAGCATAAGCGAAAAATATATCAAGCTTCCTAAGACAACAGAGTTTGCCGTTATGTATCTACCTATAGAGGGCTTGTATGCCGAGGTTGTCAAAGATTCTAGCCTATGCGATATGATCCAAAGAGATTATAGAGTAATTGTTTGTGGGCCTAATACAGTTACTGCACTTTTGAGCAGTCTTCAAATGGGCTTTAAGACACTAGCTATCGAAAAGCGTTCTGGAGAGATTTGGGAACTACTTGGAACTTTCAAAAAGGAATTTTCAAACTTTGCTGACCTACTAGAAAAGACCAAAAAGCAAATTGACGGCGCAAGCAACACTATCGATGACGCAACCAAAAAGACTAAAACTATTGAGCGTAAACTAAAATCTGTTGCAGATATCGAACCTCCAAAAGATAATGACTTAATTACTTTTGATTAAGTATAAAAAAATATTTTCTAAACATACTAACACCAAAAAAGAAGGTGTTAAGATGAAGAAAAAAGATTATATATTAACCTCCATAATTGTCATAGCTATCATTACGCTAGCTATCGTTTGTGGGGGTTATTTTATTTCGGCTAGTACCAAAACTAATACTTTTGCCAAAGGTACAGTATTTGGCGGAGTAGATATAAGCGGGCTAGATATTGACTCCGCGGGCGGAAAAGTAAATGGTGCTCTTGATAGACTTGCCGAGAGCGCAAGGCTAACTCTTAGATATAACGGACAAGAGTGGACTTTTGGCAGTGGTAACTTTGCGGTAAAAAGCAATGCCCAAAATGCCTTGGAAAAAGTTCTTCGCAAAGGAAAGGCCGGTAAATATTATATGGACGAAGACGACGGGCTTAAAGTCGAGTATGTCTTCAACGGTATGGAAGATAAACTTGAAGAAGTTTTTGCAGATATCGAAAAAGACCCTGCGGACGCAGAGATTATATTTGACGCAGATAAAGATGACCCATTTACTATCACTCCACATGTTGTAGGTGTAACAGTAGATAGAGCTAGACTATGCGATGAGATTTTGAATAAACTAAAAACTCAAGATGTTGTTACAATAGATATACCGGTTATCCAAACTATGCCAAATGTCCTAAGCGATGACCTTATTAAATATACAAGAGAGCAAGCATCTTTTTCGACAGACTTTTCTAAATCGTCTAGCCAAAGAAAAGAAAATATCCGTCTTGCATTTAACAAAATTAACGGCACAAGACTAGAGAGCGGCGAGGAGTTTTCTTTTAATAATGTCGTAGGAGAGAGAACGGTAGAAAATGGATTCAAAGAAGCTAAGGTTATACTTGGTGGCGAGTATGAAAATGGTATTGGTGGCGGAGTATGTCAGGCATCTACTACCCTTTATAATGCAGTGATTAGGGCGGGGCTTGATGTCTTGGAAGTTAATCATCACTCATTACCAGCTAGCTATGTACCGTTATCTCTAGATGCTATGGTGTCTTGGGGTTACTCAGATTTTAGATTTGTCAATAATAGTGATGGTCCTGTCTTTATCAAGGCAACTACTGATGACAAAAATCTTTATGTCAAAATATACGGAAACACTCTTAAAGAAAATCAAAAAATAGAGCCCCGTGCTGAGCTTATCAAGACTATTCCGCATAGTGGAGATAAAGTCATAGCCGACACAGAAGGATTGTATAAAGACAAGATAATGTTCAAGGGCGAGTATATTAGAGTAAGTTATCCAAAAGAAGGCTATGAGAGTAGAGCTTTCCTAGACTTTTATGAAGACGGTCAAAAAGTGGATTCAAAAGAAATTCGCCATGACACATACAACGCAAGACAAGGCGTTGTATACGAAGGTATAGAAGATTTGCCAGAAGGCATGACACTTCCTGCTAATACCGTATCTATTATACCGCCACAGACCAATGTATAATACCCAAAAACCCTTATGCATAACTGGACAAGCCTATGCATAAAGTATTGTATAAAGCAAGAATATTCCAAAAAGTTGTCCACAAAAGTTATCCACATAAGGATGTTTTTGGCAATACCAAAACCTCCCAAAATTATAACTTTCAAAATTAAATTGTGGATAACTCGGGACTTTTGGTGGATAAGTGGATAACTTTTGTGCAAAAATGTGTTTTTATTCACAAAAAATGGTAAATATACACGAAATAAATATTTATAAGCAAAAATGAATAAATATAAGCATGTGGATGAGTGGATAACTTTTTGGGAAACTAAGAGTTGTCCACATTTTTTGTTTTTTGATAGTTTTTTATCCAAATGACACAAATCGTTTGATTATTTTTTTTGGATATAGTATTATATTTACAACAAAGGAGTGGTTTATATTATGGTAAATTTCAAAAAATTAAAATTGATGCCTATTATCCTTGCTGGTGTTCTTCTTGCAGCTGGTATTGTTATTTTGGGCATGAGTTATGGTAAGTTCCCTGAGGCTACCCTAGCTATTATGTTTGGTACTTTGACTTTGGGTGTCGGTACTACTAGACTTGTTTATGGCTTTTTGACTTACAAAGATGAGCTTGATGCTCGTAACAACATTACTCTTGGAGTATTAGATGTTATTTGGGGTATCTTGATGCTTGTTCTTAACCAAAACACATTTGCATTCGTAACACTATTTGGTCTATGGTGCTTAATCGCAGCTGTTTTGGAAACAATTGAAATCCTTAACAATGTTGTTGCAAGAAGACCTATGCTTCACCTTCTAGCTGATGCTATTATCAATTTGCTATTTGGTGTGATTATGATGATCGGCGGAACTTTCAAAGGTCAATTCCCAACATTTATTGGTATCTATCTAGTTCTTAATGCTCTAAGCTCATTCATGGTAACACTACTATCAATCCGTGGTGTATACAATCCAGAAAAAGTTGTTGAAGAGATCACCGGAAAAGAAACAGTAAAAGAAGATGCTGATGTAGAGCTTATTGGAGTAGAAGTAGAAAAAGCTCCAGAGACAAAAGCAGAAACTGCAGAGCCAGAAGTAGAACTTATTGGTGTAAAGGTAGAAAAAGCTCCTGCTAAAAAAACTACAACCAAAAAGACAACTACAACCAAAAAGACAACTACAACCAAAAAGACAACTACAACCAAAAAGACAACTACAAAAAAGCCAGCAACAAAAACAACTGCAAAGAAAACAACAACCAAAAAAACTACAACTAAAAAAGCATAGTTAATAAAATAAACCTCAAGAATTTTCTTGGGGTTTATTTTTTTTGACAAAATAATAATTGTCATAAGCCAAATATTGTGGTAATATATTCGTATGATTGTTACTCAAAGGTTGATTGAGTAAATGATGCCTATAACTTATTGTTGTGATATATGTTGCCAAAAGTTATGAATAAAATAGTTAGTATTTTTTAGGGGTAAAATAATGAAAAAGATTCCAAAGCATAAGTGGATACTAATAGCTTGTGGTATAGCACTAGCAGTATTAGGACTTGTGCTTATCAATGTTAACAAATATGCAAAAGAATATTTAAGCGTTATAGTTGGTTCTGTTATGCTTATAATAGGTGTTATAAGACTTGTTTATGGCATAGTTGTATGTCTTAAAGAAAAAGATTTCTTTTATCAAGTCATCTTTGGCGGTATATCAATAGCATTTGGTATAGTGTTTGTTGTATTTAGAATGGACCCTGTTTTGTTCTTTGTATTATTTAGTATTTGTATTTTGGCGGAGGCCATTACAGAGTGCGCTACTGGCGTTGGCAAAGCTTATGAAGAAATTTCAGGCATAGGTATGATAGTTGTTGGTATTATCAAATTTATCTTTGGTATAGCTATTATGATAAGACCTGTTGGAGATACAACTTTGTGGGTAATATTTGTTGGTATTTATTTTGTGCTATATGCAGCTACTATGATACTAGTAACTATCAATATTAAGCATCACAATGAGACAGAAGAACAAAAAACCGCTGAGGACGCAAAAAATAATTAAATAAATATAAAAGCTACTTTTTGAGGTGGCTTTTTTATTTGCTACAATATTATAAAAATGTTAAAATACCACTAGAGGATACCAATGAAAAAATCAAATCAAAATATCAAACAAAAAAACCCACTTTTACTTTTGTGGGAAGTAATGACTAGAAAAAATAAAGTGCAATTCTTTTTCTTATTACTATTAGGATTTGTAGCATCTGTTGCGGTGCTTATTCCTACACAGATGATAAGTATAATTGTATCTAAGCTATCAGGCGAAGCAGTGTCATTTTTTGGCATCAAGATAAGTAGCGATATAGGTTATATTGCTATAATTATCGGCGCAGGTATCATCACATACTGCATGAGAGTACTTAGTACAACATATTCTCTTGAGATGGAAAAACTAATCAAAAGAGTAGTTTGCAACATGAGATCAGAAACATATAGTTGGTTAGTTGTCCCTAGAAAGAATATGGACCTTAAAATGACAGACGGCGATGCATTATATCGTATGAACGAAGCCCCAGAATATATCATCAATGTCGTAGATAGCCTTTTGTCTGAGATTTTACCAAATATATTCTCGGCAATAGTTGCGTTTATTTATATTTGCTTTTTGGACATTTTGTCAGTTCCATTTATTTTGGGCAGTGTAATACTTGTACTTACTTGCGTAATAATTAGAACAAGAATTGAAAAAGGCATTTCTGTAAAAACCGAAGCCACAAAATCTGCAGTATCTAATACCATATCCAACTCAATAGACAATTTACCACTTATCAACTTATATAAGTCAATGGCTTATGAGCAAAGGATATTTGATAAAAAAATAGAAGCATATTACGACCAACAAAAGAAGCAAATCAACCTTCGTCATATCTACTGGCTAATTGTTGAACTTATAGAAGTTTTGTGTACCTTTGGAATTATTTTCTTGTGTGCTAAAAGAATTATGGACAAGACTATGATAGTCGGCAATATTATTGTTATCGCAAACTATGTTTCTTCTATCTTTACACCTATTCAGTCAGTTGGCTGGTTCTCAACTAGATGGGTTCAATGTTCTGTTAAAATCAATAGAGTATACGAACTAAAACCACTTAAACAAGATACCTTGCCACTAACTACTGATGTCAGTGAAAAGATTAACAGCCTAGAAATAAAAAATGTCAATGTCCAAAACGGCGATATTTTCCGTATCGAAAATGTAAATATGAAGTTCGAAAAAGGCAAACTTGCTGTTATCTACGGCGAGAGCGGTTGCGGTAAGAGTACTATTATGAGAGTGCTTTGCGGACTTTGCGAGAGGATGGACGGAGACATCATAATTAACGGCGAGAAAAAAATTCCAACAGCGTACCTTATCACAGACAAAATGTCTGTTACAATGCAGAGTCCATTTATCTTTAACCGTGATGTAAAACTTAATGTATTGTACCCAGAAGGCGTAGTTCATGAGGGAACAAAAGATATAGTCGAGCTACTTGGCATGCAAAAGTTATATAACAGAAAGTTTAATGAAGCCAAACAACAAAACTTAGAAAATATGTTAAGTGGTGGCGAAAAGAAAAGAGTATGTATTGCTCGTGGACTTTTGAAGCCGGCAGATATCTATATTTTTGACGAGCCAACTAACGACCTAGATGCAAAAAATGCAAATAATGTAATTAAGAGTATCAACAAACTAAAAGACAATGCAATAGTAATAGTTGTATCTCATGACGAAAGAGTAATGAAAAAGGCCGATGTCCTAATCAAGATGGATAACAAAGTAATGTTAAAATCAAATGAATGGGACGAAGAGGCAATGAAAGAGCTTGGCGAGAGCTCAAGTAATATGTAGTAAAAAAAATTGAACGAATTAAACAAAAGAGAAAATAGACAAAACTCTAAAACAAAAAAATATAGAGGTACAAAATAATGAATATAACATTTAGACAAGCAGACATTAACGACTTTGAAGATGTTGTTAAGTTATACAAACAAGTTATCAAAACAACTTTTACTACTTGGGACAAAGATTATCCAAGCAAGGATATGATAAAAGATGATATCCAGAGTAATAGATTACTTGTTATGCTAGACGACAATAAAATAATCGGCGTTGCGGCTGTAGACGATAACAAGTTTATAGACGAGGGCGAAAAGATTGGAGGATTTGCAAGAATTTGCGTTAGTCCAGATTATCAGCATCAAGGGCTTGGCACAAAATTAGTAAAGTATATTATAGAAAAACTAAAAGCTAGTGGCTGCAAAAAAATAAAATTAAGAGTATCTATCAACAACCCAGCCGCTATCAAAATGTACGAAAGGTGTGGCTTTAGTAGAGTTGGCACAGATTACAACTTTGAACTAGAGTGGTTTTTGTACGAGCTTGTACTATAAGATAGTGATTGTTAAGACCATTTGGTCGGGAAATGACTATAATGCCCTAAAATAAAGGAGTATAGCAAGTTTTACGACCGTACGGTCGTAAAATAAATGCAATAATAAATTTCAATAATGCTAAAAATAATATAACTTAACATCTTGCAAAATGACACAAAATGTGCTAAATAATAAATCTAGTGTTTTTGAGAAAATCTCAAAAAACTGGAAAATGCAAAAAATACGACTATATGGTCGGTGAAAGCTAAAAAAAGGACAATAATAATGGAAAAGAACAAAGAGCAAAAACAAAAGAAAACAAAAAAGCAAAAGTATGGAGATGTCGTAGAAGACCACAAACTTATCAAGCGTACACTTATGGTTGCGGGTTTCCCAGCGATGGTTAGCGAGTACCTAAAAGATGGACACATTTGTTATGCAGGATTTTTGCCAGGATTTGAGTTTACTGAAGTACAAGACATTGACGACTTTGGCGAACTTATGGATAGACTTCAAGACACACTTGATGACGAGGTTGAGGAGCTTGTAGTATTTGGCAAGTCACTTCCTAATCTTCCTGATGACGAAAAGTTAATGGAGATGTATCCAGGGCATGAGATAAAATATCTTGACATCAATGTATATGCAGAACCAGACGAAGACGAGTGTACTCATGATTGCTCTACTTGCGGTGGTTGTAGTTTTAAGACTGACGGCAACGAAGATTATGACTTTGGCGATGATATAGATATGGGTGAAGATGACGACTGTGATTGTGATGACGATGATTGTGATTGTCATCATAGTGACTTTGATGATGACGACTGCGACTGTCACCATCATGACTAAAATAAAATTGCTATAAAAAAATAAAACGACTAAGTCATTAGCCGTTTTTTTTGTTTTGATATATTTTTTTAATTTGCTTTTTAATTATATTTTTGCTTTTAGATTGATATCAAAATAAGTGATGATTATTTTATTTGAATCCAAGTATTAGTGATGCTACATATCCAACAACGATAGCAAAGCCCACAAGCAGTGCTAGAATTGTGAAGTTTTCTTTTGTGTTTTTGTTCTCCTTAAATAGCATCATAAGACCAAGCCCCGCATTGCAAGTTAGTCCGCCAAGGCATGCTCCAAATCCTATGCCGTTCATAAGATATAACTCAGAGATTATTACAGATGATGCACAGTTTGGTATTAGGCCTACAAGGCAAGTGTATAGTGGGGAGAAGTATTTGCTTGATTGTAAGAATTGAATTATTACATCTTCGCCCACGAAGTAAAGTGTTAGTGAGAACACTAAGTTAATAGCTAGTATGTAACAGAAAATTTTTAGAGAGTGGAATAGTGGATGAAGAAGATATTCTTTGGCGGTTTTCTTTTCGCCTTCTATATGATGATGGCAGCAACCGTCATGAACTTCTGTTTCGTCACTATCATCACAAACTTCTTCGTGATGATGAACTTCCTTAGTGCTCTTTTTGTAGCACAAATCAACTAAGTATCCAAAGCTAAATGCAAGCACAAACTTAACAAGTAGTAATGGCAAAACTGTCAGCATTTTGTCTGGATTAGATAGTAGTATAGGTAGAGCTTCGTCACTAGTTGCAATATACATAGCAAGTAGTGTGCCGACTGTTATATGTCTTTTTGCATATAGGTCGGTAGCAACTATACTAAATCCACATTGTGGTATTAGTCCAAACAGTGCTCCAAATATTGGCGAGAATTTGCGAGTCTTTTGGAGTTTGTTGCTGACTTTGTTCTCTAATAGTTCAATTATTACATAGATACAAAAGATAACAGCAAAAGCTATTAAGCTATCTTTGAGAGCGTCCCATATAGCGTCCCACATATTCTCACCTCCTTCAAAAAAATACTATCTAATAATACAACTTTATAAAAAAATGTCAAGTACTTTACACGACAGAAAAAAATATGCTAAAATCTCCTTAGGAGAACAAATGAAAAAGTTAATTATTGATTTTGACGATGTAATATGTGACAACGAATTTGTAACATGTTATAACGAATTTTTTCATACTAACAAAAAACACTCAGATTTCGGAGGGTTTCTTATTGACACTTCCATAAAAGACTCAGCTGTTCGCAAAGCGTTTGGCGAGTATGTTGTAAAAAGAAATTTTTATAAAAACGCAACCATAAAAGAAGGCGCAGTAGAAGCTATCGAAAAGCTATCTAAAAAATATTCAGTTTATATATGCACAGCTTATTATATGGATTATGTAAGGAATTTATGTGGCTCAATACTTGACCAAAAATATACCTTTATTGCCGAGCATATGCCTACTTTTGACATGTCAAAAATTATTTTTACCAATAGCAAAAGTGTAGTAAATGGCGACATAATGATAGATGATAATGTTAACAACCTTATCACCAACAATGCTTGTACTAAGCTTCTATTTACCGCCGAGCACAATGAAAGTATAGAAAAAGAAGAGCTTATCAAACAAAATATTATAAGAGTGAACGGCTGGCAAGAGATATTAGAGCTTTTGGAGGCGGACAGTGAGTAAGAAAAAATATATAACATTAAGCGTAATTACAATGATTGTTGCGTGCTTGCTTGTTATATTCCACATACCATTTTTTACTTTGGTGCTAGGTGGCGAAAAAGTCTTTGAGCTAAGAGGAACTTTTTTAATCATCTCGCCAATAATCATCATAACAGTCAGCGTGCTAGCGACAGTTATCATTAACATCTTGACCAAAAAATATAACTTGGCAAAATTAAAAAATAAAAAAATTGTAAACATTGAGCAATGCAACAATATACCTCAAGAAGCCCAAAAGAGTGCTGACGAATTAAACTCTACAAAGAGTGACAAAAAGTTAAATAACATAAATAAAAAGTAACCCATATAGAGGTTGCTTTTTTGTTTGTAAAAAATTTTTGTTTCTATTATAATAGAGTTATGAAAATTGAAGGAAATATAGAAGATATAATCTTTCACAATAGTGACAATGGTTATACTGTGCTTAATATTGATAACAAAGGTATTTTGACCACTTGTGTCGGCAAGATTGCCAATCCTAGCGAGGGTACATATCTTGAGCTTGACGGAGAGTTTGTCAAAAACGGCAAATACGGCGAGCAGTTTGCTTTTTCGTCAGCTAGAGTTTCGACTCCTAAGAGTGTCGAGGGCATCAAGAGATATCTTTCTAGCGGACTTATAAAAGGCATCGGCCCAGTTACCGCCGAGGCTATTGTTGAGAAGTTTGGTGAAGATACTTTGGAGATAATAGAGCTTAACCCCGAAAAACTTGCAAGTGTAAGGGGTGTAAGCCTTAACAAAGCAATCAATATTGGCGAGTCTTACAACGAGATAAAAAATATGCAAAAAGTTATTATGTTTTTGCAAGACTACAACTTGACTACCAATATGTCTATTAAAATTTATAATACCTATGGCGACAAAACTATAGATATTATGTCAAAAAATCCTTACAAACTAATTGAAGATATAGACGGTGTTGGATTTTTGACGGCGGACAAGATAGCGGTATCTATGGGGTTATCTATAGATAGCGAGTTTAGAGTAAGAGCAGGTATACTTCATTGCCTAAAAGACACCAGCGAAAAAGGTGGTAATACATACCTTCCTCGTGATGAACTTTTTGAGATGAGCAACACTCTTCTTCGTATTGAGAGTGGCTTTGATATTTTGTTTGATAGAGCGCTAGAAGGGCTTACTATTGATAGCGTAGTCAAATGTTTTGAAAGCCGTGGAAAAGAGATAGTTATGCTAACTAACTTCTACAAGGTAGAGCAAGCCGTTGCCAAAAAGATAAATTTACTTAATATAACTAACGAAGTTGTAGATATCAATATTGATAGCGAGATAGAGGACTTTGAGAGAGTTAACAAAATTACTCTTCACGAAGAACAAAAGAAAGCTATATCTATGGCAGTTTCTAAACATATATCTGTTATAACTGGTGGCCCAGGTACTGGTAAAACAACTATTGTAAAATGTATCTTAAAAATATTAAAGCAAAACTCAAACAAAATTTTGCTCCTTGCCCCAACCGGAAGAGCAGCAAAAAGGCTCTCGGAGTCATGTGGCGAAAACGCTAGCACTATTCATAGAGCGCTAGAAGTAAACTTCAAAGATGACAACAAAAGTTTCTTTACCTATAACGCCAGCAACAAGTTGCCAGCGGAGGTTGTTATAGTAGATGAGATGTCTATGGTAGATGTCACCCTTATGAACTACCTAATGCAAGCACTTAGCAATAATTGTAAAGTCGTTTTGGTAGGAGATAAAGACCAGCTACCTAGCGTAGGCGCAGGAAATGTCCTTCATGATATTTTGGCTAGCGAAAAAGTCCCTTATGTACAGCTAACCCAAATATTTAGACAAGACGAAAAGAGTCTTATAGTCAGCAATGCCCACCTTATTAACGAGGGCAAAATGCCTAACCTTACTAATAAGAGTACAGACTTTTTCTTTGAAGAGCGTACAGATGGCTTTGATATGCTTAATACTGTTGTTGACCTTGTGACTGAGAGGCTTCCAGCTTATAGCAAAGTTGACCCTATCAATATTCAAGTTTTAGCACCTATGAAGTCGGGTATATGCGGAGTCAATAGACTTAATGCAGAGTTGCAAGAAAAAATCAATCCCCCATCTCTTAGAAAGAATGAGATCCGCCTTGATGTGCAAATTTTTAGAGAAGGCGACAAAGTTATGCAGATTTGCAACAACTACGAGAGAGAGTGGGCACGCCGTGGCGAAGACGGATTTTTTGTAGAGGGTAAAGGCGTCTTTAATGGAGACATGGGCAGAATAACTAAGATAGATTTTCAAACAGGCGAAACAACTGTGTATTTTGATGATGACCGTATTGCCACCTATCCAAGAAACGAGATAACTGACCTACAAATTTGCTATGCAACAACTATACACAAGAGCCAAGGTAGTGAGTTTGATGTGGTAGTTATGCCTATCGTATCAGGGGCAGGCTCTATAGTTACAAGAAACCTTTTGTACACAGGTGTTACAAGAGCAAAAAAACTAGTAGTATTAGTCGGTAGCAAAAAAAATGTAGCTCGTATGGTATACAATAACTTTATTGCTAACAGATATAGTATGCTGTGCGAGTTTATAAAACAACAAAGTAAAAAACTGGATATATTGTATAACTAATGAAAAGAATTTTAGAAAAGTTTTGGCAAGCACTTTCGCCAGAAGGTATCACTTGTATAGTTTGTGGGGCGGAGCTTAATCACCATAGTAGATATAGTATGTGTGATAGCTGCCTAAAGAAAATGCCAATTATCAAAAAGTCGTGCGAAAAGTGCGGCAGAGAAATATACGATGATAGCAAGTTTTGTTTTGACTGCGAAGGCAAGGGCGCAAAATACGACAAGGTGTATTCTGTCCTAAATTATGAAGGTGTAGTTGCGGGCTTAATATATAGACTTAAATATGGCGGAGAGAAGTATTTAGCCAAGTATTTAGCTAGGTTTATGGTAGATAAACTAAAAGAAGCAAATGTAAAATTTGACATTATAGTTCCCGTTCCGCTTAACAAAAATAGGCTTAAGAAAAGAGGCTTCAATCAAGCTGAGTTTTTAGCCAAAGAGATAGCTAGTGAACTTAATACTCAAGTAGTTAGCTGTATGGACAGAGTAGTTGATACACCTTTCCAAGCTAGACTTACAAGAGAGGAGAGATTAAACAATCTAAAAGATGCTTTTGTGGTTAATAACAAAGGCCTTGTAAAAGGTAAAACAGTGCTAGTTATTGATGATATCTTCACAACTGGCAGCACAATTAACGAGTGTGCAACAGTACTTTTTAAGGCTAAGGCAAAAAGTGTAATCGCTATAACGCTATCGCATGCAAAAAAGAAGTTTGTCTAAAAAGTACAAATAATATATTATTTATATATGCAAAGTAAAAAAAGCTTTGCATATTTTGCTTTTTTATAGTACACTTAGTTGTATTTAGGAGATTATTATGGGCTTATTAACTTTTTTATTTGGTGCTAGCAACAAGTCAAATGTCAAAGCACTAGAAAAAATAGCAAAAAAAGTAGAAGACTTAGACGAAGTTTATTCTAAAAAAACTGATATGGAACTAATCAAGACTACCAAATGGCTAAAAGATAGACTTGCCAAAGGTGAAACGCTTGATGATATTTTGCCAGATGCTTTTGCGTGTGTGCGTGAGGCAAGCTGGAGAGTTTTGCATATGAAACACTTCCATGTGCAAATACTAGGTGGTATAGCTCTTCACCAAGGCAGAATCGCCGAGATGAGAACTGGTGAAGGTAAGACATTAGTTGCGACACTACCTACATACCTTAATGCTCTTACTGGCAAAGGTGTACACATCGTTACCGTTAACGAGTACCTTGCCAAGAGAGACGCAGAGTGGATGGGAAAAGTTCACAAATTCTTAGGACTTACAGTAGGCGTTTCTACTCGTGACATGAGTGACGAAGAGAAGCGTAAAGCTTATGCTTGTGATATCACTTACTCAACTAACAGTGAGCTTGGCTTTGACTATCTAAGAGATAACAGAGTTCAAGAGATGAGCCAAAAAGTTCAAAGAGGACATAACTTTGCCATTGTCGATGAGGTCGATAGTATTTTGATCGATGAGGCAAGAACACCTCTTATCATCAGTGGCAGGGGTACTAAATCAAATGATATGTACTATGTCGCTCAAAGATTTGTCAAGACTCTTAATAGTGATGACTACGAGATAGACGAAAAGTTAAAAACTGTTATTTTGACCGAGAGTGGTATATCTAAGGCTGAGAGATTTTTTAGAGTAGAGACTCTTTCGGATATTGGCAACCTAGAACTTAACCACCACATCAATAACGCATTGCAAGCCAACCTTCTTATGAAAAGAGATGACAGATATATTGTCAAAGAAGGCGAAGTAATTATTGTTGATGAGTTTACCGGAAGATTGATGCCGGGTAGAAGATTTAGCGAGGGCTTGCACCAAGCTATTGAAGCCAAAGAAGGTCTAAAAATAAAAGACGAAAACAAGACTTTGGCAACAATCACTTTCCAAAACTATTTCCGTATGTACTCTAAACTTAGCGGTATGACAGGTACTGCCAAGACCGAAGAAAGAGAGTTTAACGGAATATATAAGCTAGACGTTGTTACTATTCCAACCAACTCTCCAATTTTGAGATTTGATAGAAACGATATTATATATACCACCCAAAAAGGTAAATTTGATGCAGTAGTTGAGCGTATCAAACAAGAAACTGAAACAGGCCGTCCAATACTAGTAGGTACTGTCTCTGTTGAAAAGAGTGAAATGCTAAGCGACATGCTTAAAAAAGCAAAAATTAGACATGTAGTTCTTAACGCCAAGAACCCAGAGAACGAGTCTGAGAT
>CAKVLS010000014.1 GCA_934757865.1 uncultured Clostridia bacterium
ACAAGGCTATCCCACCCGAAGCAAGAGAAAAGTTTTTAACTTGTCTTGGCGAACATAAACTACTCAAACCACTTTGTCTTTGCATGATGTTAGGTGGACTTAGAACTGGCGAAACTTTGGGACTTATGTGGAAAGATATTGACCTTAAAAACAAAACAATAAATGTTGATAGAGCAATCACTATCGTTCCTAAATTTGATGAAAATGGAAAGATAACCAAGAGAGTAACAGTTATAAGTGAAACTAAAACTGCTTGCTCAAAGCGAACTGTCCCTATGCCTGACCTTTTGGTAGAAGCGTTAAAGGAATACAAAATAAACCAAGAAATTAAAGCTGATGAAAAAGGAATTACATTGACCGACAACTCAAATTTGGTGTTCTGCAATGATGATGGTTCACTTAGAACATACTATGGAACTAAAAAGATTTTCAATCGTTTTTTAAGCAAATACAACCTAAACAATCTTGGCATACACTTTCACACATTAAGACACACTTATTCAAATATGTTGTTTGAAGCAGACCAAAATCCAAAAGTTATTCAAGCTTTGCTTGGTCATAAATCCGTAAAAACGACAATCACAACATATAATAGTGTAGATAAATCATACTTTCAAAAGGCAACTGATGTGTTAAATAGCACTTTTAAAACCAGCGAAAGCAAAGAAACAGAAGAAATGGAAGATGACGAACTAGACGCTGAACTTGAAAGACTATTAAAAGAAAAGCAAGAAAGACGAAGAAGAAAACAACACGATTTTGAGATGTAAAAGTTGACATCAATTTTGACATCAATTGACATCAAATGTACCAGTATTAGGCAGTTTTAGAAAGAAAAAGACCGATAGGAAAAATTTGTTCTTATCGGTCTTTTTTAATGCAAATTTTTAAGCAAAAAATATTTGATGTCAAATTTTGGTGCATTTGATGTCAAAATTTTGAGTAAAATTTTTGATTTTAAGACACTCAAATTTATCAAAATTAAATTTTAGTAAAAGCCCTAAAATGCCCGAAATTACTGGGTTTTAGCCACTTTTTAAATAAAAAAATGAGAGCGAATTTCGCTCTCAAATTTGGTAGGATTGAGTGGACTCGAACCACCGACCCCCACCTTATCAGGGTGGTGCTCTAACCAGCTGAGCTACAATCCTATATGTTTGTTTTAACGACTTTAACAACTGTCGCGGACTGGCTACAAATCGGTCTCACACGCCTTATCAGGGTGGTGCTCTAACCGGCTGAGCTACATTCCTATATTTAGGCTACTGTTGCCTAGTTGACAATTTTCGTTAGAGATTTGAAACTCGCATTTAGAAAAATGGTGGAGATAATCGGAATCGAACCGATGACCTCCTGCTTGCAAGGCAGGCGCTCTAGCCAGCTGAGCTATACCCCCATAACAAATGCTCTATAATAATAACATTTATAAAAACTATTGTCAATAATTTTTTTGCAATTTTTTTACAAAATATTCTATGCTATTTTTGGGCATCAAAAAAGGCAGTTATATATGTTTTTGCTGCCTTTTTAATAGTTATTTTACTTTTTGATATTGTTATTATCTGTGTTATTTTCGCTTGCATCTATTTGATTATTGCTAAGCGTATCTTGAGATTTGACGCCGCTAGTTTGTTTGCTTTGGTAGTAAAGTATAATGCCGATTATTTCAACGACTATCATGATACTGTCCGATATAGCCCCGAATGGTGAGTTAATAAAGTAGTTGTACGCTACAAAACAAGCATTAGTTAGAGGAGCGAGCCATTTGTACACGGCTATGTGGCTGTCCCATAGCATATAGTTAAAGATTAGGTTAGAAGCTATTGGCAAAATACTAATAGGTCCTTGCCATGTAACTACGCAAAATATGATAAACACGCAATCTATAATAATCAAAGTCGCAAGTGGATTTTTGATATTTTTTTGCTCTGTCCAGTATAGCCAAATTGACCTTATGATGGCAATAATACAAGAGACAAGTCCAGTCCAAGCAGAGAGCAAACCATATTCTAGGCAGTAAAATATTGAACTTAAAATGCTCAAAAAAAGTATCGTCGACTTACTTTTGATAAAATAAGTTATTCCTATTGAAATCATCGCAAATACAACAAAAATCTGCGAGAATACAAAAGATACTGACATGCTGCCTCCTTAATCAAGATTTAGTTCTAGTAGCACCGCTGGATCTCCGTCACGATACGCTTTTTGACCTCTTGGCTCAAAGCCATAACCTAAATAAATACTAATTAGCTTTTTGTTTGAACCCATGCAGTCTATCCTAATGCTAGCGTAGTCATGTAATTTAGCATATTTTTTTATAAGTCCAAAAGCTTCTTTGCCGATGCCTTTATACTTAGGAGTACTAGCAAAACTATGTAAGTACAAGCTGTTTTTGTCATTTTGCCAAAAATCGTCTTTTGTAACAAGTATTGCACCCGCGACAACTTTTGAGTTATAAGTAAATACATATAGTTTACCTATCATGCTTTGGTAATATTCTTTTGTGTAATAATCTGTGATATCGTTCCATTGAGGGTTGCTGTTTTTTATAAACCAGTTTTGTCTCTCAAGAATTATGTCTGCAAAAGCTCCACAATCATCAGGGGTTGCAAGACGCATCTCTAAATTTTGTTTTTTCATACTATTAGCATAATCTTTTTGTGTGCTTTTGACAATAAAATTTTATTATAAAATTGTAGTTTTAATACATTTGACAAAATGCAAAAAATTGACTAGCATAAAAGTATAAAGATTTGATTTTTGGAGGAGTTATGATAGGTGCTATTATTGGAGATATTTCGGGCTCAAAATACGAATTTAACAATATAAGAAGTAAAGATTTTAATATTTTTGACCAAGACTGCAAGTTTACAGATGACACAGTACTAACTTGTGCGGTTGCTAAGTCTATACTTGACTGCGAGGGAGAGTATTCTAACCTTGACCAAATGGTAATAAAGAACTTTAGGGAGTTTGTTAAAAAGTACCCTAACGCTGGATATAGCGATACATTTAAGGCGTGGGCTACTAGCCAAAATCCTGAGCCATATCACAGCATAGGCAATGGTGCTGCTATGCGTATATCTCCAGTTGCGTATGTAGCAAGAGATTTGGACGAACTAAAAACCCTATGCTACAAAGTCACATCTATAACTCACAATAGTGAAGAAGCTCTTATAGGTGCAGAGGCTGTAGCGAGTGCAATATTCCTTGCAAGAAAAGGTTATAGTAAAAGTGAGATAGAGAAGTTTATTACAACTCACTACTACAAGCTTGATTATGACCTAGACAGTTTGCAAAAGTATTACAAAACTTATCTTAACTGCAAAGACTCTTGCCCTCAAGCTATCTTTTGCTTTTTGGAAGGCAATACATTTGAAGATGTTATCAAGACCGCCATTTCAATTGGTGGAGATAGTGATACAATAGCCGCCATTGCAGGATCTATAGCGTGTGAGTTCTTTCCAGTGCTAAATAGTTATAAAGAAAAAGCATTAAGTTACTTGCCAGATGAGTTGAAGCAAATATATTATGACTTTGACGAGAAGATAATCAAAAATAGCTAAAATGTAATAAATATTAGCTAGCATCAATCAATGCTAACTTTTAATCAATAAGTGCTTTTTATTAGCAACACTTATGCTATTTGTAAGACTAATATCAAACAATCAAGAATACAAAAAAAAGAACTAAGTTAATTAGTTCTTTTTATTTTTAGCCAAGAGCCACATCTAATACCATCATAAGGCTAAAGCCTATCGCAAATACGATAGCGCCTATGTCAGAGTGTTTACCTTGGGACATGTCCGGAATAAGTTCTTCGACTACAACATATAGCATTGCGCCCGCTGCAAAACTTAATAAATATGGAAGGGCAGGAAGTATTACGCTAGTTGCGAGCATGGTAATAATCGTTGCTATTGGTTCTACGATGCCAGAAAGTGCCCCATACAAAAATGATTTTGCTTTGCTTTGTCCTTTGCTATGAAGAGGCATTGATATAATGGCGCCTTCTGGGAAGTTTTGAATGGCAATGCCTATTGCTAAGGCAAGAGCTCCTGCAAAACTGATTTGACTGTTTCCGGCGATCATACCGGCGTAAACAACGCCAACTGCCATGCCTTCTGGAATATTATGTAATGTAACGGCAAGAACCATCATTGTAGATTTTTTAAGTTTGCTTTGAGGACCTTCTAATGTGTCACTCTGTTCGTGTAAGTGAGGAATGATTTTGTCTAATATAAACAAAAATAGTATACCAATCCAAAAACCAACGGCAGCGGGTACCCATGACCATGAGCCCATATCGCTAGCCTGTGCAAGTGCTGGGTCGAGCAAGCTCCATATAGATGCCGCCACCATAACTCCCGCAGCAAATGCACTTAGAGCCCTCACAATACTATCTTTTAGGTTGTTTTTCATAAAAAATACACATGAAGAGCCTAGTACCGTCCCTAAAAACGGAATCAAAATTATTAAAAATAATTGCATTTATTCTCCTTGAAGTTTGGTAAAAATTACCACTTGTTAAATACTTTTTCGGCAAACCCTACAAAGTCTTTTAGTTCAATGACTTTTCCGTCATCAAGTATTGCTTTGCCACTAAATTTACCAAAAACTTGATTTTGGTCAGAGCACAAAATACCAATATTAGTTAAACTTTTGCGGTTAATGATAGGAACAAATTTCATCTCAAATCTTCCGTCACTAGAACTAAAAGTCCAAGGTGACAAAAAGTCGTCCATGCCAAGCTCAGTTTTTGGTATATTAAATGTTACATCTTCTAGTTTGTGAGCTTTGCCCTCATAGAATAGCATATTCTCGCTGGCAGCACTTGTGTCGCCAAAGCCATAACCTATATTGAAGCCAAACTTTTTGCCTTTTACTAGTCCGCAGCCAGCACCCCAATACCAAGTATTTTTGTATGTCCATACGCCACGACCCCAGTCTAAGATAGCTTGAGTGCTTTTATCGCTAAAATCAATGTTTAAGTCGCCAAGCTTAGCATAGCCTTTAGCCTTCATACCTACTATTTTTTGGTTGTAATAAAAGGCAGGTTTTCTGTCAAAAGGTGTTGCGATGCACATGCTTTCCTCTGGTGTGTCAAATAACTCAAAAGCTACAACTAAGTCTTTTTTGTCCTTGAAGTTTTTGAAGGTAGCATTTAGATATCTCTTGTCGCCGTCAACCCTAAACTCAAACTCTTGAGCTTTTGTCTTAACATATATGTTGCCTTCAAGAGAAGTTTCTGGCATAGTGATTTTTTCGCCAGTAGACTTATTTGTATTTAGCTTGCCTTTTGGCATGAAGGTTATTTTTGACTTGGTAGTTTCTTTAGCCGCCGAAAAGTCAATAAGGCTTGCACTAAGCATGCCCATATATCCGTTGTCCGCAACGGTCAATGCTACTGCATAATCATCATTGTAGATTAGATAATAATCCCACTCTTTGATGCGTAGTTTGCCGCTTTTTATGTTGTTTCTATTGTACTTTTGTACCATTGTTTTGCTGTATCCAGGATTTGTAAGTAGTCCCTTTTCGTCAAGCAAAACTCCCTCTTTTGTTATTTCTGTTTGCATTATCCTTTTCTCCCTAAAAATATTTTATAAAATCTGCACACTTTTAGCAAATGTTTTGGGGCTTTTTGTGAAAGCAGAGGTTCTCAAAATATTGGGGTATTGACTATCTACTACTATAGTAGTATAATATAAATACAAATAAGGAGAGAAACGATGGCACAATTTTTTACAATAGCCCTAGTTGGCTGGATAGTATTGTTTGCTACGAGAAAAATATGCTAATATATGTGCCTGTCATTTGACAGGCTTTTTATTTTATTTGATAAAATTTTTTATTGCTAAGTACCCCAAAAGTATTTAGCAATTTTTTTACTTTAGTGTATAATACTTTTTGAGAGGAGAAAAAGTTATGCAATATACTGAAAAATATGACCTTTGGATGCGAAAAGTCCGTGACAAAAAACTTCTTGCCGAGCTTGAAAATATGACCGAAGAGCAGAAGAGCACTGCGTTTTTTAAGAATATAGAATTTGGCACAGCTGGAATGCGTGGAATAGTAGGCGCCGGCACTAACTGTATGAATATATATACCGTTGGAAAAGTAACTGAGGCAATCGCAAGATACCTTGAGAATATGAAAAAACCATCTCTTGCCGTAAGTTATGACAGCCGTAATATGTCAAAAGAATTTAGTAAACTTGTGTGTCGCATATGCGCCTTGCATGGTATCAAAGTTTATTGTGCGGATAAGATGATGCCAACACCATTTTTGTCTTATATGGTAAGATATTATCATTGCAATTTAGGTATAATGATAACTGCTAGCCATAACCCAAAAGAATACAACGGATATAAGGTATATGATGAAAATGGTTGCCAACTACTAGAAGAGCCTTCTAGAGAAATTATGAAATTAGCAGAAAGCATTGATATGTTCAATGTAAAAACAACTTGCCTAAAAAATGCTGTAAAAAATGGCACAGTTGTCTATACTGATGATAAGATAAAAAATAGCTACTTCAAATGCGTGAAAGCAGTATCACTTGGAAAAATCAAAAACCTAAAGATAGTTTATAGTGCACTTAATGGCACAGGTATAAACTCTACACCAGAGCTTTTGACTAGTAGAGGAGTAGAGGTTGTCCTTAACAAAACTCAATGCAAAGAAGACAAAAACTTTACTACTTGCCCATATCCAAATCCAGAGAGAAAAGATGTCTTTGAGACTTCCGAAAAAATTGCTGACAAAGTCCATGCCGACCTAATAATAGCTACTGACCCAGATGCAGATAGAGTAGGCATTGAGGTAAAAGATGGCGATAGTTATAGACCATTTACCGGCAACGAAGTTGGTGCACTTTTGACCGATTATATTTTGAGTAAAAGCGGCAAAAAAGGTTATATAGTAAGAAGCATAGTTTCGACTAGTCTTGTTGACAAAATTGCAAAAAATTATGGCTCAGAAGTTAAGACCGTTTTGACAGGATTCAAGTATATTGGCGACTTTATTCATAAGCTAGAAAGTCAAAATTTGGCGGATAAATTTTTACTTGGCTTTGAAGAAAGTTATGGATATTTGGCTGGCACTTATGTTAGAGATAAAGATGCAACAGTTGCTAGCATGCTTATATGCGAGCTTGCGAGCGAGTGCAAGAAGCAAGGCAAAACACTTGTTGATAAAATAAACGAACTTTACAAAAATTATGGCTTGTACGAACATGTTGTTAAGTCTTATAGATTTGAAGGCAAGAGCGGAAATGATAAGATGAAGAGCTTGTTAGATAGCTTTAGACAAAAACCTTTTGATATGATTGGTAGCCAAAAAGTTGAAAAATTTACCGACTACAAAAAAGGCGTTAGTGATTTGCCTCCAGCAGATGTTTTGGAGTATGATTTAGCTAACGGCGGAAAAATTATCATAAGACCATCAGGCACTGAGCCTCTAATCAAAGTATACATAACATACTCGAAAGACAAAGATAGCAACAAATTAAACTTTGATGACAGTATGAATTTTTTGAAAAAAGTATTTGCATAATTTAATTTCAAAAAATTAAAACATTTCAAAAAGTTAAAATTTTATAATTTGTCAGGCTCAAAATTTTAGTAGCATATTACTTTCTTAGACCAATCGGTCGGGAAATAATGAAAAATAATCATTGCAGTTTACATATACCAAAATCAATACAAAACTAACAAAAACGCCCAATTTTTGGGCGTTTTTTGCATTTGAGTACCAATCGGTCGGCGATTTTGACGCTTAATATAGAGTTTACATATATTCAAAAATGCCCTATCAATCGCAAAAATTGTGTAATAGAGATATGTGATAAAGGCATATTTTGCTTTTATTTAATTTTTATAAGACCATTCGGTCGGCTAAAAAGTAGAAATTGAGGTTAAAAGTTTTTGTTAATTTTTTAGACTAAGATGAGATGCATTTTGGCAAAAGTTTTTGGGATTTGATTTTGTAAGCATTGATGCTTCAATTTTGGTTTATCATTTTTTTTGGGTGGAATTTCGGATTTTTTGATATGTGCTCAAGATTTTGGCAAGAAGAAAATTGCTTATATTTTTTATTTTATAATTTATAATAATATATAAAGTTATCTCAAATATTTGCCAAATGCATTTTTTGATTGTATAATGATACTAGAAAATTTTGTATAAAAGGAAATTGGATATGAGTTCATTAGGTTCTAATATCAAGTTTTTGAGAGAACGCCATAACATAACTCCTCTTGCAATGTCAAAAAAATTGAAGATAAGTTTGCAAGATTACAATGCTTGGGAAAGTGGCCTTTCACTACCAACCATTAACAATGTTATGGATATCTGTGCTGTGTATGGATTAAAAAATCCAACAGACCTTTTTTCTGAAAACTTTGTTCAAATATACAACTCAATGGAGATCAAAACCGTTAAGGAAGTAGCTAAGCGAAAAGCTGAAGCCCAGAAGCATGCAGAGCAGTCTGACGCAAAATTAAACTTCGTAATCAAAGACGGTTCTTACTATGG
Organism: uncultured Clostridia bacterium; assembly: GCA_934757865.1. Taxonomy (GTDB): domain Bacteria; phylum Bacillota; class Clostridia; order Christensenellales; family UBA1242; genus CAKVLS01. The sequence goes on from CAKVLS010000014.1 coordinate 8,538, forward strand.
CAACACCACATTATTTAGTATTGCTATTTGCCTTGCAATCGGTGTTATACTTTCACTATTTTTACCATGCTATACTTTTGGTGGTAAGAGCGTGATAGGATATCTTGCAGTGACTGGCAATGTACTTGGTGGCGTGTTTATTTACCTAATTACAGTTATTAGTTTGTTTGTAATTTTTGGCGGAATAAAATCCAACTACAAGATTTTGGAAGGCAACGAGTTTATGACCAGAAACCTTGCCATAACTCTAAAAGTTGTTTATATACTTAGTGGGCTTTTAGTTGGAGCACTTTCATTATTTGTATACTTTACTGCTGTGTCTTACGAGTATGGCTTGACTGTATTCACAGCTTTTAGTTTGGTGTATATGGTATTTGCAGTTCTTAGTGCATTGAGCATTAGAGCCGCAAAGAAAGATATGGTAACATATACCTATGTAATCAAATTTTCTAAGTACAAATTAAGAACAGACAGACCTAGAAAATCACTTAAAGCTTTGAGCATAATAGGACTTGTTTTGACTATCTTAGCTATAGGCCTTGCAGTAGCTCAACTAGTGATGGGCAAGGTACTACTTGTAGACAGCCTAGGCATTAACAAAGGTGTAGTAAAAACTATTACCGATGCCTTCTATGCAATGCTTCCTATTGTTACAAACGGCGTATTCAATAAAGTTTGTCTTGGACTTGCAGTAGCTCTAATACTTGCAACACATATTTCTAATATAGCTGTTTCTAGCAGAGTTCAAAAAACTGACTACAATGGATACCTAAAAGATGAACAAACAAAATCAGTTAGAAAACATTTGTCTGTTAACTTTGCTCTAAATATCCTAGCATACATTATTACTTATAGCGTTATAATTTTGAGTTTGACATCAACTATTGATGGTACAAAACTTATTTATCAATATTACCTAATCCCAATTTTGACAGGCGTTAGCTTGCTTATTGCTCTTAAATTCCTTGCTTATCCAAGAGTATACGGAGCATTTAGAGGTGCTGAAACTTATGAAGTTACAGGCTTTAGCGAAGTGAAACTTGACGAAGAGAAAAAGCAAAAGAAATTAGAAAAGAAAGATAAAGAACCAAAAGAAAAAGCTCCTAAAGAAAAACCTGAAAAGAAAAAAGAATCAGAAGCTACTCCAGAAGTTAACTCAAACGAAGGAGGTAAAGAATAATGAAAGATAAAACAAGATCATTAGAAAATTTATCTCCAAAGCAAAAAGCAAAAATGGAGAAAATAGAAGCAAAGCTTGCAAAGAGAAGAGAAAAAGAAAGAAAGGTTATCGTTCTTGATAACTTTGGCAAAAAGCTAATCAAAACTTTTGTTGTCATCGCTTTCCTTGCAGTGATTGTACCTTTTGGGGTTGTTACTCTTAGTCGTAAGAGCGGAACAGAAGATGTAGCAACAGAGTCAGCTATTACTTATGCAACAGATGCATTGTCAAAAAATGCCAGCAGCATAACTTATGAGAAAAAAGATAGTGCCGTACTAGAAAAAGAAGTTTTTAACTTCTCCAACGGAGCACTTGTATCTCGTGAGAGTTTTAGTGGAGACACTAAGATAGCTATGCGTAAGCCAACACTTAGCGATGTAGAATATGTTAAGAAACAGTGGACAGACAAGACTGACGACCAAGCTATAGAGTATATCAATACCAATGATACTGATTACCTAGTTATAACATATAGACTAAATAGTGACGGCGAATATGTAGAAGAGAGCTTTTCTCTTGCTTCTAGCAACCTAGCCACTTTTGTAGGCAAAGGCAGAGTATATGCAGAGATTATTGCAAAGATCTCTAATGTATCTACAATAGACGATGTCACAGTTACTAAGGCAAGCGCTAAGACCAAGTATAACCTATTTGGACTAGGCTACACTTATGAAGATTATAAAGTATACTTTGGCAACAGTTATGTAACATTTGTCGGTGACGGCGTTACAGAGGTATACAACTTTGGAACAACTACTACTTATACAGTAAGTGTTAAGTTCTAATAACTATTGTTTCAAAAAGTTTATAGAGTTAATCTTAGCTCATAAACTTTTTTTGAACATAAAAACTTTAATTAAACATTTCCCTTATGGGACAACAAAAAAAACTACTTGCTACCAAGTAGTTTTTTTATTGCTCAATATAGATTGTTATTAACTAAAATAGCTTTTTTATATGTAGATCTTAGTATTCGCAGTTTTTAGGTGTTCTAGGGAAGATTTGGACATCTCTTATGTTATTAACGCCTGTAACATACATCAAAAATCTCTCAAATCCAAGACCGTATCCGCTGTGTACTACAGAACCGAATTTTCTCAAATTTAGATACCACCAATAATCTTGCTCTTTTAGACCTCTTGTGTTCATTTGGTCAAGAAGAACATCTAGTCTTTCTTCTCTTTGAGAACCGCCAACCATTTCGCCAACGCCCGGAACAAGTAGGTCGCACGCAGCAACTGTCTTGCCGTCATCGTTAACACGCATATAGAAGGCTTTTATATCCTTTGGATAGTCGGTAACAAAAACTGGCTTTTTGTATATTTGCTCAGTCAAAAATCTTTCATGCTCACTTTGCATATCGCAGCCCCAGTAAGCTTTGAATTCAAATTTGTCATTGTGTTTTTCTAGTTGTTTGATAGCGTCTGTATATGTAACTCTTGCGAACTTGTTACTTACGACATTGTTTAGTCTTGCAAGTAGTGTGTTGTCTACAAATTGATTGAAGAACTCAAGCTCAGTCTTGCAGTTGGTTAGAAGGTGATTGATTAGGTATTTGGTCATCTTCTCGATAAGATCCATATTGTCGTTAAGGTCATTAAATGCAACCTCAGGCTCTATCATCCAAAACTCGCTTGCGTGACGAGTAGTGTTGCTGTTTTCTGATCTAAAAGTAGGTCCAAAAGTATATACTTTAGAAAAAGCAAGCGCTAGTGCTTCGCCCTCTAGTTGTCCTGTTGGGGTAAGGAAAACATTTTTACCAAAGAAGTCATTTTCTGGAGTTGCTTCTTCCATTTCCTTTTTGTCATAGAAGTTGTGTGTAGTTACTCTAAATACATCGCTACCGCCTTCGCAGTCAGCACCTGTAATTATTGGTGTGTGAACATACACAAAGCCCTCTTCGTTAAAGAACTTGTGAATAGCAAAAGCTGTTTCGCTACGAACTCTAAATACAGCATTAAATAAGTTTGTTCTAGGTCTAAGATAAGCTATCTCTCTCAAAAACTCAATAGAGTGTTTTTTCTTTTGAAGAGGGTAGTCGATACCTGTCGCTGACAAAACTTGTACGCTTGTTGCCTTAATCTCAAAAGGTTGTTTGTTGTTTGGGGTAGCAACGACTGTGCCAGTGCATAGTATTGATGAGCCGGCATTTAGTTTAGCTAGGTCATCATAGTTAGGGCAATTTCTGTCAAATACTATTTGAGCGCCCTTGAAACTTGTACCATCGTTAACATCAATGAAGCCAAAGTCTTTTAGGTCTCTTGCGCTCTTAACCCAGCCACCGATAGTTGTAGTTTTACCATTTAGGTCATTAAAACTTTTGTAAAGTTCTTTTATATCTGTCTTTTCCATAATATTTCCTCTTTAATTACGAGAACATTTTAGCACACTAAAAAAAAATTAGCAAAAGCTTTTTTGCTACAAATAAAAAAAGACTTATTGTAAGTCTTTTTCAAATGTTTTCTTTTTGTTTTTCCAGTTTTTGATATTGTCAAAAATATATATTATATACCCAAGCACAACAAAAACTGCAACCAATATAGCTATCCACATTATAACTTTTGGGACACCTAAAGTTTTTACATCAATAAAGAAATATGGATAAACAATAACTCCTTCACCAGCCTTTATAAAGTTTGACCTTATAAAGATAAATGCAAGATATAGCAAGGGGAAGATTATTGAATATATTGGATAAAGAGCTTTTGTGTTGTTGTGCTCGGCGAACAGAATATAGTCAAGCCAAAATAGTATTGGGTTAACAAAATGCATTAAGACATTCTCTTGAAAGCTCCAGTACTCCGCCCTAAAAGGTGAGTCTAATAAAATGTTAAGTACCAAAAAAGTAACAGTTATGCCAATAAGAGCGCAGAATTTTATCGCAGGACAAAACTCTTTGGTGCTTACAGTAGAACGGATTGATAAATTTATAATATTAAAGATTATTTCAATCAATACTACCACAAGACAAAAGTAGTTGCTAAGATTGGTATAATATACATACCAGTTTGGATTCTTTATTGAAATTGTAAAACTATAAATCATTATTCCTAAAATTATAAGTCTAGAAAATAATTGTATAAATCTATTTTTTATCATTTTTTGCCTTCTTCTCTTGAATATTTAGCAGTTTGCGAACTTCTTTTAGTTCGTCCTCTGAAAGCTCACTTTTTGCGATAGGGAAGGCATTGACATTGTTAGGATACAAGAAAAAATAGTTTTTGCTTTCTTTCCTTTTTACTATCTCTTTGTAATAAATTTTTGTGATGCCAACATCTTCGCCGTTGTTTATGGTTTTGATATTCATATAGTCTTCGTTAAGCTCGTAGACATTAACTTTTGTGCTGTTTACTACTTGTCTAAGTTGTTTTTTGATGGTTAAATAAAACACAAGGCCCATACCAAAAGGTATAGAGAACGCAAGCAAAAATTCTACATTTGCATTAGTGGCAACACCGATTATTATGTATGTAAGAAGTCCCACAATACCGATTATCATCATAACAAAATATGTTATAAGTGCAGGGCGTGTAAGTTCCTTTTGCATTTCTTCATTGAGCTTAGTTCTTACTGTTATCATATATTTATCTCCTAATATTATTTTAACATATTATTAGACGCTCCGTAAATACATTTGATATGATTTTTTTTGTCCTTAGCCTTAAAAATATGCAATTTTGTTAGTAAAATAATTTTTATAATGCTACAATAAAAATATGAAAGCAAAAACTAAAAAAGGTCTAAAAATATTCTTTATAACACTAGGCTCGGTGCTTGGCGTAATACTTGCATTTTTTATATTTATTGCACAAGCAAGTTTCTCATTTATTGGCACTAAGGCGCTCAACGATTCTCACAGCAACTTTCTTCGTAGTATGGTAGAGCAAAACCCAGTTATAGCAGAAACTCCAGTTACAAAAATTGCAATACTAGGTGCTCACGACAGTTTGTCTTATGATATAGGTTATAACTCTATACCTAATTCTAGCCAAGATACATATTCTAACAACAAGTGGCTATATTACACATGTAGAGGCTTTATTGCAAGACAGAGTAAAACTCAAATGGAAAATGTGTACAAGCAACTAAAATGCGGCGTTAGATATATAGACGCTCGTATTACTAATATAGGCGGAGTATTTTATACTTCGCACGGGCTTGTAAGTGGCACATTAGAAAAATCCCTTCTTCAAATTTTGCAGTTTTTGAACGAAAACCCAGGCGAATATATTTTCTTCCATATAGTCTATTATTACCCAGGTCAATCTTCTTGGGCAGAGCTTGATGAATATATGGCTAGTGTAAAGTACGGAGGCAAGTCACTTTTTGACTATGTCAATTATGATACTAATGCTAAAGAAAATATAGGACAAGTAACATATAATGATATGACAGACGGCGGAACAAAAGCCGGAGTTATGATATTTGGCTCTCACGAGAATAATGGTGGAGAGTATGATAAGTATTATAAACTATCTAAGTTTGTAGTAAGTAATTGGCTTAACCAAACAAATTCTAAAGTAGCGATAGATTTAATTGAAACAAAATACAATCAAATGAAAGACCACAGCTCAGATTATCTATACATAATCCAAACGCAACTAACACCTAGTTTCAAAGGCTGGTTTGATACTGCTTGTGGCTGGTCAGTTAGCGATATGAACGCAAGACACAACGCAAGAGTAGTAGCTGACGAAAGAGTACAAAAATGGCTGTCAGCTTTCCCAATATACCTATGTGACTACTCAACAGCCGACTTTGGCAACTTCAGCGTAAAAGTAATCGCCGAGCTTACCGAGTATAATCTAAGTTTAGCTTAAAGATAAAAAATAAAAACTACCATATTGTCTATGGTAGTTTTTTATTGTTCAAGAGGTTTGTCTTCTACAACATTAAGGCTAGATATATCTTTTTTCTCTATGAAAAATTTTCCAACAAAAGTCTCATAATCTTCTTTGTATATAGAGTAGCCTTTTCGCTCATAAAAAGCCCTTACTTTATTGCCATCAATTTCGGGGTAGAACTTACCTTCAATAGAGTTTGCATACATTGATGCGCACTCGTCTTCAAATATATCCATAAGGTTAGAGCCTATGCCTTGCTCTCTATAATCCTCTCTAACTTCGACTTTGTATAGCCAAGCATTTCTTTTTGAATCTATAACATACGATAGCCTACCGACCATTTCTTCATTATCAGTAGCTCGTATTTCGCCATATTTATTTTGCTCAAAAGTCTTGTGGTATTTTATATCCATAAATCTTTCCTATATATATTATACCATATGCGCATTCTTTTTTCAAGATAGATTATTTGTGGTACTCGTCAAAAAGGTCGTTGGGAGTGCAGTCCAAAATATATTTGCCCAAGGGTTAATTTTGTGCTAATATATTAGAGCAAATATGTAGAGATGTCAGAGTGGTCGAATGTGCTGGTCTCGAAAACCGGTATACCGCAAGGTATCGAGGGTTCAAATCCCTCTCTCTACGCCAAGAAAAAAGATACTAGGGATTCTAGTATCTTTTATTTTTTTACATCTCGTCATAGCAGTCTAATTTGTATATGCAGTGCTCGGTGTCGCCGTTTGTTACATAAGTTCTGTCTGTATCGTCTGTTATATATTTGATACCAAGAAGAGAGCAGCCTATTTCTTCATATATTTGACGAATAACTGTTTCGTCAGTTCTTGCTGAGAAATATAGATTTTGCATGCCGTGGTAGTTAGCTACATCAAGTAGTAGAGTAAATGCCTCGCTAGCATATCCTAGTGCTCCTGGCTCAAAGTCAAATTCGACATTGCCATTGTAGTCTACATATTTGTTGTGACCTATTCTTAGCTTTATCCAGCCGATGTTATTCTCTTGGTTGTCTACTACAGAGAATAGGTAAACAGGCAAATTATCAATTTTATCTTTTGGAATAAATGTGTCTGTTAGTTGCAAGTTTACATTGCGGCCTTTGATATGTAAGAACTTTTTGTTAAACTCAAAGTTGTCATAATTTACTTCTTCTGGCTTTTCTTCTGGGACAAGCTCTTTAGGAAGTTCGTAGTCATAAGGAAGCTCAGCATCTGTGTCGATAACCATTAGGTCGTATGGAAGTCTAATTCTTGTTCTTGCGTAGTCAACAGCTTGAGATGTCATATGTGCAGGAATAATACAGCACTTGCCACGATATTTTTTCATAAGTTCAAGCCCTTCAATGATATTGTAATGGGCTTTTTCTTTTATAGTGTTTGACATACAGAAAACGCACAAATCACTATGTTCTACCATATACATTGCATTAGGAGTCATGACTGTGTCGCCAGTAAAGCTTATTACTTTTCCGTTGGCTTGTTTAATCATATATCCATAGTCAATCATATATCCGTGGTCAAGAGTAACAGAAGTAATCTCTAAATCTCTCCACTTAAATGTTGTAAACTCGCCAGCTTCGTACCAGTTGATGCACTCGTCAAACTTTATTTTTTTAGTTGAGTGCTCGCCAAGGCTAAGAAGTGTAAATTGTTCAAGTATTTGTCTAGCTCCTGGTGGGGCAATGATAGTAAGTTTGTTGTTAGGTCCATATTTACCAGTTGCGCACTTTTGAAGCAAATATGGTATGTCGCCGTAGTGGTCTAAGTGAAAGTGAGTGATTAGTATCAAATCTATACGCTCAATTTTTTCGTGGTGCAATAGTTTGTCGTTGCTTTTTAGTAGCTGTTTAACGCTTCCAGCACCTGGGTCAATAATTATATTGTTGTCAAGTAAATAGTTCGCACAGGCTCTTTTTGTCCAAGGACAACCTGTGCCAAGTATAGTAAGTTTCATATTTCTTCCTTTTTTACGCATTTAGTATAATATACGCCAAATAAAAAATCAAACAATTTTAGATTGTTGTCCAAAATCTCGCTATTTACCCATAAGTAAACCGATAAAACGCCACTTATAATAGATTGTCATACTAAAAAGGCATAAATAGGTAGTAAAACCCGCTTGTATATCACGGCAAGGTGCTAACTCTCTACACGCCTATATATATGAATATATATTATATATAATAAAACATATAAATAATAAAGTGACAGCCAATAGTTCTCTGTTAAGGCAATATTTAATAGGCTACTAAAAAAAGCTAAAACTATAAAGTCCTATAAAGAACTCTATGAAAGCTACAAACAATATAAGAAATGCCTAAGCTATAAAAATTATTATGATACAGGTAGTCGAGCAGAATAGGGTAATAAAAGATTATAAATACTAAATAATTGCTTTTGAAATTAGTTTGAAGAATAAATAAATCAAGTATTTTAATAATATTTTTTATTTGTTTTCAAAAAAGTTTTTAATATTTTACCGGCTTTTTGATATTTTTTAGAGGGCAAAAATGCCTATTTTTGGGCTAAAAATAGGGTGAAAATGCAAACACACGGACAAGTGTTCGTACATTTTGACAAAAATCCAAAAAAAATAAAAAAAAATAAAAAAAAGTTGTTGACACCCTCATATCTATGTGGTATTCTAACACCGTCACTACGAAAGTGTGTGACACGAGTAACTGTTGTTACTAAAAATAGAACATTGACAACTGCATATCTAAGAAAGATTAGAGAAGACAAATATCGAGAAAAATGGTTAACATTTTTGTTAACTGTTTACTACGTTAAATTACTTACTAAGTAAGTTAGGTGTAATATGTATTTTCAATTAAAATATAAGTTTTAATGCGAAACAATTACGCTGAGTCTAATTAACAAGAATATTAGTTCAAGGATAAAACATAGACTTTATATCAATTTCTGATGAATCATTTAGATTAAACTAAATTAGATCAAGCTATAAAGAGCATATAGTGGATGCCTTGGCACTTGGCGCCGATGAAGGACGCGATAAGCTGCGAAAAGCTACGGGGAGCCGCAAGTAGGCTTTGATCCGTAGATGTCCGAATGTGGAAACACACTATGACTAATCTCATAGTATCATTGCACGAATAAATACTGTAATGAAGGGAACCCGGAGAACTGAAACATCTAAGTACCCGGAGGAAAAGAAAGTAAACAAACGATTTCCTAAGTAGTGGTGAGCGAAAGGGAAAGAGCCCAAACCAGTTGTAGCAATATGGCTGGGGTTAGGACCCAGTAAGGTAGAAATGTTTGTAGCAGAAGATTGTTGGAAAACAGCACAAAATAGGGTAATAGTCCCGTAAGCGAAACAAGCAAATCACCGTGGGTATCCAGAGTAGCATAGGACACGAGAAATCCAGTGTGAATGTGGGAGGACCATCTCCTAAGGCTAAATACGACCAAGTGACCGATAGCGCATAGTACCGTGAGGGAAAGGTGAAAAGAACCCCGGGAGGGGAGTGAAAAAGAACCTGAAACTGTATGCTTACAAGCAGAGAGAGCACTACTATATAGTGTGATCTCGTACTTTTTGTAGAACGGGCCGGCGAGTTACGGTATGTAGCAAGGTTAAGCAATTAAGTTGTGGAGCCGAAGCGAAAGCGAGTCTGAATAGGGCGCTTTAGTTGCATGCTGTAGACCCGAAACCGAGTGATCTACCCATGAACAGGATGAAGCAGCACTAACCTGCTGTGGAGGTCCGAACACACGCCTGTTGAAATAGTCGGTGATGATTTGTGGGTAGCGGAGAAATTCCAATCGAACTCGGATATAGCTGGTTCTCCTCGAAATAGCTTTAGGGCTAGCCTCTATTTAAAGATAGTTGGGGGTAGAGCACTGAATGGACTAGGGGGCTTCACCGCCTACCGAATCTTATCAAACTTCGAATACCAACGCATTGATAATAGGGAGTCAGACAGCGAGAGATAAGTTCCGTTGTCAAAAGGGAAACAGCCCAGATCCACAGCTAAGGTCCCAAAATGTAAGTTAAGTGGTAAAGGATGTCTTATTGCTAAAACAACCAGGATGTTGGCTTAGAAGCAGCCATTCATTAAAAGAGTGCGTAATAGCTCACTGGTCGAGTGATAGGGCGCCGAAGATTCACGGGGCTAAAACTTACTACCGAAGCTTGGGGATACCCTAACGGGTATCGGTAGAGGAGCAATGTATACGGGCAGAAGCCATATCGAAAGGGGTGGTGGACTGTATACAAGAGAGAATGCCGGCATGAGTAGCGAGAGTGAAGTGAGAAACTTCACCATCGAAAGTCTTAGGTTTCCTGGGGAAGGTTCGTCCTCCCAGGGTAAGTCGGGAGCTAAGTCGAGGGCGAAAGCCGTAGATGATGCACAACAGGCAGATATTCCTGTACTACCGCAATACGACTAAGAGTCGAAGCAGGGACGCAGTAGGATAGTCAGACCGCACGGATGGAGATGTGTGGCCAAATCATGAGGAGTACAAATAGTGAAGTACGTTTGTAATCAAACTCTGGGTGATGATGGGGAGTGAAATATAGTAACGAAGCTGATGAATTCACACTGACGAGAAAAGCTGCTAGATAGTATTGAGGTACCCGTACCGCAAACCGACACAGGTAGACGATGAGAGAATCATAAGATGAGCGGGATAACCCTTGTTAAGGAACTCGGCAAAATGACCCCGTAACTTCGGGAGAAGGGGTGCCTGCAGCAATGCAGGCCGCAGAGAAACGGCCCAAGCAACTGTTTATCAAAAACACAGGTTTCTGCTAAATCGTAAGATGAAGTATAGGAGCTGACTCCTGCCCGGTGCTGGAAGGTTAAGGGGAAGCGTTAGAGCAATCGAAGCGTTGAACTTAAGCCCCAGTGAACGGCGGCCGTAACTATAACGGTCCTAAGGTAGCGAAATTCCTTGTCGGG
>CAKVLS010000015.1 GCA_934757865.1 uncultured Clostridia bacterium
CTTTGAAAATAGTGCAAACCAGCATTAGTAGTACACAAGCAAGAAGATTGCCAACTATGACAGAAGATAAACTTTGCCAAAAGTTAAGTCTAGTAAAACATGCAATGCCACTTCCCGCCCAAACACCAGTCATTGGTGCAGGAATTGCGACAAACAGCATTATAGCTGTCCACACCGCAAAAGTTTTATTTTTTGAAGTGTCGTCTTTTTCCATATCAGAGCCTTGCTTTTTGAATTTTGTTTCAAGTCTAGCTATAAAATTTTTGAAAAGTTTAGTATTTTTTAGTTTTTGAAAGATAGGTTTAATTAACAATATAATAAGCACAGAGGCTAGGCTTGAACCCAAAAAACTTGCCAAAAATGCAGCAAATGGAGATAACGCTTTAGCCCCCCAAATTTCGCTAGACATACCAAAAGGCATACCAACACGAGCCTCGCAAATAGGCAACATTGATATAAATAGAGTAGACAAAAAGCTCCCGCTCCCACTCGCAAAAAATTGTTGAATAGCATTTATCATATATATAGTATATAAATATTTTGACATTTTAATGCTACCGCCACAAAAAATTTTATAAAAAAACCTAAAAGCATTGACATTGCCCTGTTATTTTGGTAAACTAACCCTGCAAGTTTCAAAAATCTTGTATGTAGTGGTACTCAAGAGGCTCAAGAGGACGCCCTGCTAAGGCGTTAGAGGTCGCAAGGCCTGCGAGGGTTCAAATCCCTCCCACTACGCCAAAGGTAGCTATGGTTTTTCCATAGCTATTTTTTTATTCTTTGCCAAATATGTTTAGTAAAAAAAGTTAATTTATACGACTTATGTTAATGTCTAGAATTTGCTGTTTTTGTCGCTTCGTGACTTTTGGTGGGATATTTTAGTCTCTTCAAAAATATTTTATAAAATTTTCAAAAAATTAGCACTCAACACTTGACAGTGCTAAAATGGTGTATTATAATGTGCCCGAAACATAGGAGGTAACACATTATGAACTATGAAAAATTAACACAAAAATGCGCTCAATGTTTGCAAGATGCCCAAAGCCTTGCACTATCAAGTGGCAATCAAGAGATAACACCTTTGCATATCTTGTCTACACTTATTAGTGACGAAGAGGGGCTTATTCCGCAAATATTAAGTGATATCAATATCAACATGAGCTATCTAAAAAAGGATGTAAAAGAAGCTATCAAAGCTTTGCCTAAGATAAGCCCACTAAACAAAGTATATTTGTCAACTGAGACTGATACTATGCTTAACCTAGCTGAGAATATTGCTAAACAAATGAACGATGAATACACATCTGTTGAGCATGTATTCCTTGCTATGCTAGAAAAAGCCGACAAAAAGACAAAAGAAATTTTGACCAAAAACGGCGTAAATAAGCAAGAGTTTATGAAAGACTTAGCTAATGTCCGTGGCAATACCAATGTCACAACAGATAGCCCAGAGGGTACATATAATGCTCTTAAAAAGTACGGCACAGACCTTGTTGAGCTTGCTCGTAAGAACAAGATCGATCCAGTCATTGGTCGTGATAGTGAGATAAGAGATACTATTATGATTTTGTCTCGTAAGACAAAAAACAACCCAGTCCTAATAGGTGAGGCGGGCGTTGGTAAAACAGCCATTGTCGAAGGTCTTGCCCAAAGAATAGTTAACGGAGATGTTCCGGCTAACCTAAAGAATAGGACAATCTTTTCACTAGATATGGGCGCTCTTGTATCAGGCGCTAAGTACCGTGGCGAGTTTGAAGAGAGATTAAAGGCTGTTCTTGGCGAAGTCAAAAAGAGCAACGGCAGAATTATACTATTTATAGATGAACTTCACACAATAGTTGGTGCAGGAAAAACTGATGGCGCTATGGATGCTGGCAACCTACTTAAACCTATGCTTGCAAGAGGTGAACTACATTGTATAGGCGCTACAACTCTTAACGAGTATCATAAATATATCGAAAAAGACCCAGCCCTTGAAAGAAGATTCCAAAAAGTCCTTGTTGCTGAGCCAACAGTAGAAGATACTATTGCTATTTTGAGAGGTCTAAAAGAAAGATACGAAGTATATCACGGAGTAAAAATTAGTGATAGTGCCCTAATCAACGCAGCAGTACTTTCTAATAGATATATAACAGATAGATTTTTGCCAGATAAAGCCATTGACCTTGTGGACGAGGCATGCGCAATAGTTAAGACAGAGATTGATTCTATGCCAACCGAGATGGACGAGATAAGACACAAAATGATTCAGCTTCAAATAGAAGAGACCGCTCTAAAGAAAGAAACTGATAAACTATCTCAAAAGCATCTAGAAGATATCCAAAAACAACTTGCAACCCTTCAAGACAAGTTTAATGAGATGAACGCAAAATTAAAGAAGGAAAAAGAAAACATTGCCAAAGTCCAATCTATCAAAGAGCAAATATCTAATGTTAATGCCGAGATAGAAAATGCCCAAAGAGCTTATGACCTAAACAAAGCTGCTGAGCTAAAATATACAAAACTAATTGCTTTGCAAGACGAGTTGAAAAAAGCCGAAAAACTTGTCGAAGGCGAGAAAAATGGCATTTTGCAAAGTAAAGTAACAGATGAAGAGATAAGGCAAGTTGTTTCTAAGTGGACAGGTATACCTGTTAATAACCTAAAAGAAAGCGAAAGAGAAAAGATTTTGAGACTTCCAGAAATCTTACACAATAGAGTTGTTGGGCAAGACGAAGCTGTCGAAAAAGTAGCCAATGCAATCCTTCGTTCTAGGGCAGGCATACAAGATCCTAATAGACCTCTTGGTTCGTTCTTATTCTTAGGACCTACTGGTGTAGGTAAGACAGAACTTTCAAAAACTCTTAGCGAAGCCTTGTTTGACGATGAGAAAAACATCATAAGACTAGATATGAGTGAATATATGGAGAAGTTCTCAGTATCTAGACTAATAGGTGCTCCTCCTGGATATGTAGGTTACGAAGAAGGCGGACAATTAACCGAAGCCGTAAGGCGTAAACCATACTCAGTTGTACTATTTGATGAGATAGAAAAAGCCCACCCAGATGTATTCAATGTATTGCTTCAAATACTAGATGACGGTCGTATCACTGACTCTATGGGTAAAACTGTGGACTTTAAGAACACAATTATTATTTTGACCAGCAACCTAGGCGCTGATGTTATCCTAAATAGTATTGAAGAAAACCACACAATAACCGAAGAAGCTAGACAAACGGTAAAAGGTATCTTAAAGGAACATTTTAGACCTGAGTTTTTGAACAGGCTTGACGATATCATTTTGTTCAAACCTCTTGCCAAAGACCAAATCTCTAAGATTGTTGATTTACTTCTTAAAAAGTTATCATCTAGACTTGCCGATAAGCAACTTACTCTAACCGTAACTGATAATGCAAAAGATTATATCATCAAAAACGGCTACGATGAAGCTTATGGTGCAAGACCTCTTAAGAGATTTATTCAAGACTCAGTTGAGACAGCTGTCGCAAGAAAGATTTTGAGCGACGATATCCCAGCGGGCACTAATATAACTGTTGATGCTGACGAAAATAACATTATAATTAAATAGGTTATATAATCTAATAATTAGGCAAAATAATTGGGTAAAAATTAGCTATTATAATGCCGAGATTAAGTTAAATACTTGGCGTAAATAGTGCTGGTATTGACCTCAAAACACTTGATTATTAGCCAAAAAAACCAACTAAAAACGCACTCAAAATTATGTGAAAAGCATATTTTTGGGTGCATTTTTTATACTTTTCAAAAAAAATATTAGCCTATTTTTTACTAAAAAGTGCTAAAAAACAGCCTAAAATGATATGTTTTTGACGATTTTTGTAGTTTTTGGGGTGTCAAAAAAAATCTTCCCCCCTTTACAAACATTTCCAAAGTGGTATAATAATAGTACTTATGGAAAACATAGAAGATTTTATTATCGACGAAAGATATATTAACAAAGAAGATTTTTATAAAATAAAAGCACTTACAGATCTTGTCAAAGGACACTCTCCAGAGACTTATGTGCATCTATTTGATGTGGCAAAACGAAGTGTAATTTTAGGACAAATTTTTGGACTTGCTCATGAGGACTTAGTTACTGTGTATAGTGCGGGACTACTTCATGATGTGGGAAAAGTCGTAGTTGATACAAAATTATTACATAAGTTTGGATTAACCAAAGAAGATGTTGAGATAATTAGGGAGCAACATATAAAAGGTACTAAACTTATAATAGACGGATATTTTGATAAAGACATTGTAGAAACTTGTTTCCACCACCACGAGCGTCTAGACGGTTCGGGTTATCCTATGGGAATTAAAGGAAATCAAATAACTCTTAATGACAGAATAATTCAAGTAGCAGATGTTGTAAGTGCAATGGTATTGCACAGAAGTTATAGAGATGGTGTACACACATATGAAGAGGCAAGCGAAATCATCAACATGCTAGCTGACAAGGGCAGATTAGACAAAACTGTTGTTTTTGCTATGGATGAAGTATTATCAGAAGAAAAGTACTATAAAGAAAAAATATTAACTAAAAAAGTACACGAAAAAACTACTGATTTTTCTAAAGACATTAAGACATTAATTGACTATGAGTCAATTAGCGAGTTTTCTAAAGTTAAACATATTAGAACACCAGAAAGACCAGATGAGCAATTTGAAGAGAGTGTATTTGACGAGTCAAACAGTTATCAAGATAGCACCCCTAGGATATATTCTTCTCATAAGACAGATGTCCCAGAACAATAAAATATATACAATAAAAAATACATTTATAAATATGAAATAGAATGTTTTTTGAGATATTTATAATAAAAAATAGAAACAGAGCAAAAAAATAAGCTCTGTTTTTTTTGTGCCTTTTGTTAAAAAGTTGAAAAAATCAATATTTTATGTTATCATAATATTATAGAGGTAGATTATGAAAAACAAAAAAGCCCCTAAGGGCACAACAGTTTTGATAGGACCTATGGGAGTGGGCAAGTCACTACTTGCAAGAGAACTTTCAAAAAAGACTGGCATGCCAGTACTTCAATTAGACCTAATGCGTCATTGCCCTAAATCTATCAAGGATATAGAGAGAGTTGAACATGACGTGATACTTGATATCGTTGACATAAGAGAAGAGTTAGACAATGCCGGAGATAGCCTTTCGAAAGAAGCTAGAAAAAACTTGTTAGAAACTCTTGAAACAAAAGAAAATTTTGTGTCCGTATGTGAAAGACGTAAAAAATTAAGGGCTCAGTACCCAAATCTTCCTAACTATGAAGATTTTGGATTTAAGATGAGTGAAGAAGTTGGACTTATCAATAGAGCCAAAGAATGTGGTATGGATCCTAATATTATTTGGAGTTATTACCAAAAGTTTTATGAGATTGAACTATTAAAACAGGTTCCATTCCATTTGACAGAGCCTGTTATATTAGATATGGGCGGCGGAGTGCCTGTAGTTTTACAAAAGGAGTTTGAAAGATGTGAAAATAGAATTAAGCTCCTTATGGTATCTAAGTCACAACTTAGAAGTGTTGTTCCTTATACTCCATCTGAGATGCAAGTTGAACTTAACAAAGCTTTTGAGAGTTTTGACAAAAGCAATATTGTTAGTTTGCACCTTCCTGAAGGATACGAGGCACAAGACAGAAGGTCGGCAAGAGATAAATTAACAGCGGGATTTATTGCTAGTGGTCAATATGACGAGAGAGCTGGCGTTATGGTAGATACAACAGGTATGGTACTTGCAGATCATAATATTAACCAAGAAGTTGTATCAAGTGTTGCAGATTCTATAATTGAAAAGACTAATATTCAATCAGCTTGTCAATAATATTGTTAGATAATATTGAGAGGTTATATGGGACCAGTTTTTAGTAAAGTATACGAAAAAGTTAAACAAATACCAAAAGGCAAAGTTACAACCTATGGTGAGATAGCAAGAGCTATCGGCAACCCACACATGTCAAGAAGAGTGGGCTATGCCTTGCATGCCAACCCTGAGCCAATAGTTATACCCTGTCATAGAGTAGTTAATCGATTTGGAGAACTCTCTAGAGCATTTGCCTTTGGGGGTAAAGATGTCCAGAGCGACCTACTAAAAGCCGAAGGCGTAGAAGTAAATGACGGCGTTGTCAACCTTGAAAAATATATGTACTACTTTGACTAGAACTAAGTAATATTATTGCAAGATACCGAATAAATTAACAAAAAACTAAAATTAAATAAAAAAAATAAAAACACCTATTTATTAGGTGTTTTTTTTTTGAATTTTATAGTGAATGTAGAGCCAACATTAAGCTCGCTATCTACTGTTATTTCCGCTTCGTGTATGTCAAGTATTTTTTTGACAAGGGCAAGTCCAAGACCGTTGCCTTCTTTTGAGTGTGAGTTGTCACCTTGATAGAATTTATCAAATAGATGCTTTTTTGTCGTCTCTGTCATACCTGAGCCATTGTCACTTACGGTAGCTATTACATAGTCGCCGTCTTCTTTTAGGGTGGTAGATATTTTACCTTTTGGCGAGGTAAACTTGATTGCGTTTTCAAACAAGTTTTTCCATACTTGATACATTAAGTCTTTGTCAAGGGCAAGGTATATTTCGTCAAGGTCAATGTTAAGTTCTATATCTTTTTCTTGCCAACTAGATTGAAGAGATAGTATTGATTGTCTTATCTGTTCTGCGACATTGTACTTTTCACGCTTAGCAAATATTCCTTGATTTTCTAGTTTAGAAAGTTTAAGAATATTGCTTGTAAGATTAGTTAGCTGCTTAGTTGCGTTGATGATTATTGTTAGGTATTCTTCACGCTTTTTCTTAGGTAATTTTTGGTCTTGCAAAAGTGTTGCATAACCTTGAATTGTAGCAAGTGGCGTTTTTATCTCGTGCGAAACATTAGATATAAAATCAGACTTGAACATTTCGTTATATTTTAGCTCTGCAACCATCTTGTTGAAACTATCAAAAACTATCTCGATATCATTTGGCTTTTTGTTTTTAGTGCGTCTTCTATTGTATTGTATAGTCACGTCAAAGTTACCTTTTGCGACTTCTCTTGCAGCGTCTGCTATATCTGCAAGTGGTTTAGAAAAAGTAAAACTAATAGTTAGTGACAAAAGTAGAGTAATGACAATAGAAAGTATTGTAATTAGGTAAAAAGTACCATTAGATATTAGAGAGTTTAGATTAAAAGATTCAAAATGGCTAAATATAGCTGTAAATATAATTAGCATAAAAAATAGTATAAGCAAAACAATTGCAATAACCGCAACTATTCGCCTAAACATTAATGCTCTAATTTTTTTGTACTCAGGGGTTTCTTGTTTTTTCATTTTTTGACCACCGCCTTGTAGCCTAGACCTCTTATTGTTACTATCTCAAAGTCATTATTAGAGGCAAGTTTTTCTCTTATACGAGTTATATGTACATCCACTGTTCTCTCCAAGCTCTCGCTATCGTCCGGCCAAAACTCTTGCATTAGTTGTCCTCTTGTAAATATTTTGTCCGGAAAAGACAAAAGCTTATACAGTATCAAAAACTCCTTTTGAGGTAGCTCCAAACATGTTTCGCCAAAAGTTACTTTTAGGCTGTCATAGTCAAGAGTGGTAGAGCCGACTACTAGTTGCTTTTCGTGGATTATCTTGGCTCTTCTTAGCAGTGCCTTTATTCTAAGAAGTAACTCATTTAGGTCAATAGGTTTAACCATATAGTCGTCTATGCCTAGGTCAAAACCTTTTTGCTTAGCCTCAAAAGATTCTTTGGCGGTGACAAAAAGAATAGGTATAGAGCTGTTTTTTTGTCTTATCTCTTTGGCAAGAGTGTAGCCGTCTTTTTTTGGCATCATTATGTCAGATATTACAAGGTCAACATAATTATCATTTAACTTTTCTAGTCCGCTATCCCCGTCATAAGTACATATTGTTTTGTAGCCATTTTGGGCAAGAACGGAACTTATTAACTTATTTAGGTTGGCATCGTCTTCTACAATCAAAATACTAAACATATTTTTTCTCCTACCTTATTGTATATCAAATGCGACTTTTTACCAAATATTTGAGCTAACTAAATAATTTTTGGCTCTAAAAAGTTACTGTGTTTTATTCTTGCAAAATTATAGCCTAAGATAATACTTAGAGTTTTTACTATGTTTTCTTTGAGTATAAATATTTTTTGTGCTATACTAATTGCCGAGGAAAAACTAAATGCAAAAGATAAAGAATATGTTTACGCCGAGAAAAAAAGGTCTAGTCGTATTTGTCGTTGGTATAGCTATTATTTTGCTAGGAGTAGTACTTCCTATCGTTATACCGACTGGGGGATATGAACTATATTATAGCTACGAAACTTCTATGTCTTATGGTGATAAAACTTACGAGGTTGTTATCTTTGACAGAGAAGAGAGATTTGAGGACGGCGTAAGAGAGATAGAAGTTAGAATCAACTACATAAGCCCAGGCGATAACAATATACGAACAAGGACAGTGCGTGACTTTGATTTTTTTGAGCAAGATGACAGAATTGTTATTAGATTTAGACTAGTTATAGATTCTGTTGACGCCATCTATTACAAAGAGATTAGGGGTGTAACAGTCTTTGGTAGAGACCCAGACGCAGATGTAGGCAATATGCCAGAAGAAAATGAAAAGGACAATAGAAGATTGTCAATCATAATTCCCGCAAGTATACTTGGCGGACTTATGACTATTAGCGGAATTATTACTATGCTTGTCGCATCTAATACTGTTAATACTTTGATGGAGACCGGCACTGACGACATTAGCCAAATAGCCGAAAACTTCAAACAAGCAAACGAGCAAAGTAATGGGGCAAACAAAAAGATTGTTTGCGAGTATTGTGGTTGTGTTAATAAGCCAGAATCGACAAAATGTGAAAGTTGTGGAGCAAGGCTTAAACAGTAAAATAAAGGCTAATTAGATAGACCTTATAATCTAAAAAGTACAACATCTAAAAGCACAAAACTTAAATAAGTACAGGAATTAAAAAAAGTACATATACCAAAGTTTTAAGTCATCGCAATTCCACCATCAAAAGACTTTTGAATAATTAGTTAGTAGCTAATTGTACAAATAATAAACTAGGTTAATAGCATAAATAAAAAAAACTACTCAGGATAATCACTTGAGTAGTTTTTTTTCATTTTATTTTACTTCCTTGGTTATTTCTTTTCGCTTTGTGCGACTTTTACTAGTTTTTACTTCCTTTTTTGGAGTAATTTCTGTTTGGGCAGGGTTGTTATTTTCGTTTGTATTTTCTATAGCTTTGACTTGTGTATTGCTCGCTTCTGGAGTTGCGTTAGAGGTGTCTGCAGTAGAAGTATTTTCTATTGACTGATTTTCTTTGTCGTTGGGACTTGTTTCGCCTTGACTATTTTCAAGAACCTCGGCATCGCCCTTTTGTTTCTTCTTAGGCGGAATGCTAAAGCCTCTACCAATAACCTCGCTAACTGATGTGCAGAATACAAATGCATCGCTATCTATTTCTGATACTATAGCTTTTAGCCTTGGAGCTCTATACTTGTTGATTAGGCATAGAAGTATATCCTTTTCGGTGTGGGTGTACATACCTTCTGCTTTTATTTCGGTTACGCCTCTTTTGATTTCTTTGTATATAGCGTCACACACTTCTTGTTTTTTTGATGTAAAGATATAATATGCTTTTACACCAGTCGCCCCATCTATTACAAGGTCGGTAACAGTAGAAGATATAACAATAGTTATGATAGAATACATCAAAGGTCCAAGCCCGTAAGCAATGCAGCTAAGAGTTAATACCAAAATATTGACACTTAGCATTATTTGACCTGTTGTCAAAATATGAGTCTTGCTACGAATGATAAGTGCCAAGAGGTCTCCGCCACCTGTAGAGCCGTTGCATCTTAATACGAGACCTATTCCAAAGCCCATTATTCCACCGCCATATATAGCACATAGTAGTAGGTCGTTTTTAACAACTAGCGGAATATAACTAACAAGCTCAATAAATAGTGAATACGAACCGATGCCGATTAGTGCCATAAGAGCAAACTTTTTGCCAAGTAGTTTGTAGGCTATAACATAAAGAATAACATTAAGTAATAGGTACATAACAGATGTTGGTATGACTATGCCTATCTTAGCTAGCAAAAAGCAAAGCACTGATGATAGTCCCGAAAATCCGCTAGGCGAGATGTTATTTGGTTGTAAAAAGACATTAAAAGCAAAAGCCATAACAATAGTACCAAAAATGATACCAAATATGTTAATAATGTCTTGTTTGTATTTTTTCATTTTAATCCTCATTTTGCTTAGCAAGTATAGTACAAAAAATTGCAAAAGTAAACGGGAAAATACAAAATATTTTTTATAAAACAAACTTTTTGACTAAACGCAAAAAAAATGCTATTTTATAAGTAGGAGAACAAAATGTTTTTTAGATTTCTTACCTACAATAAGTTTAAGGAAAACAAGTGGAATAAGCTTAGCCCAGAAAAAAGACTAAGAGCCTTTCAGAGTTTAGAGAATATTCAAGCTAAAAAATTAGGACGCCCAGCATACACTGTTGTACCTAACAACACCTGGGGCGACACAATGAATGGCGAATGTATTAGCCAGCGTAAAGTTATCGAACTTAATAGCAAGTTTATGCTAGACCCTAGCTTTCGATTTTTAGGTATGGCAACATTATTCCATGAAGGTAGGCACGCCTTTCAGTACAACAGCTGTTTTGGAGAAGAGCAGCCCAAAAGATTTAGCAGGGCATATAGATGGAAGAAAAACTTTGAGGGTTATGTCAATGGCGAAAATGAAAAGTATTCGTTCTATTCTATGCAGCCTGTTGAACGTGACGCCAATAAGTACGCCATTAAGCGTATGAAAAATTTCCGTTTTAGATTCCGTAATGAGCCATTATTTGCTGAGGCTCTTAACAAAAAAATTGCGGACTTTGAAAATGTAAAAGACACTGCAAAAAAGGAACTTGGTGTTTTTTACAAACTAAAAGTTGCCCTTCGTAACAAAAAAGAAAGAAAAAATAACAAATATTAGTAATATTCAAAAAAAGAAAGTAAATTCTACTTTCTTTTTTAATTTTTTGAATAGTGTTCTTTTGCTATATAATTGACTAAAAAAAACTAATATTATATAATCATTGTATAAATATATAGGAGAAATGCACATGAAAAAGAAACTATATGCAATTTTCGGCGTTATCTTTGCACTAGTTATTGGTGTTTTTGCACTAGGCATCAGCACCAATGTATCTTATGCAGAGGGCGAAGGTGAGACTACCATTACAGAAGATACCGTTCTTACTTCTGACTATTTTGGAGATATGAACTTGTATCACGCTCTAGTAAAAGTCGCTGACCAAATCAAACTAACCAACGACCCTAGCGCAACTGGTCTTAATGTTTTGAAAGCAGGCGACCTAGCATCAGTTAAGACTTTGGACTTAACTCTTGAGCGTATGAGTATAACTTTTGATAATGCAAGCGGCACTGAGGTTACATACAACTTTTACGAAGATACCGGAGTAGAGGGTTGGGTTAACCACAGTATCATGACTAAGCTTACTACTACATTTGGATTAGAGAGCTTAATCTATGGTACTAACTTCACAAAACTTGTACTTGATGGACATGCTCTTACAACTATTGATGAAAACTTATTTGCTAACATGAGTAGACTTCAATATTTATCTGTTCAAAACAATAAACTAACAAGCATTGTTATTCCTTCAAGTGTTCCACTTCAAAGACTAAATCTTCAAAACAACTATCTAACTGGGATTGACCTAAATTGCCTAAGACAAATAGGTGCAAATCCTGCTGAGTGCCACTTAGAAAACAACAATTTTGCAGATGTTTCAAAAATTGTTCTTCCTAATGTAACAACAACAAAAGTTACTTTGTATCTAGCTCAAAACTATTTGACCGATGCTAAAAAAGCTGACTTTGCAGGACACAATGTAAGCTTGCTTATTCAAGGTATCAAAAAAGATGTTAACATCTCTTTAACAGCTAATACATACATAA